>JAKAJI010000531.1 GCA_021813825.1 Acidobacteriota bacterium
CTCGAATCGGGTCACGTTCGGGGGATGGCGGCGCGGGCCGTGGTACGCGCTCGATGGCACGAATCCCGAAGTCCAGCGGCATTTCGAGGCGCTGTTCGGAACGATGCGCAACGAGTGGGGCTGCACGTACTTCAAGCTGGACGCGAATTTCTGGGGCGCGATGCACGGCGGACATCATTTTGACCGGCGCGCGACGCGCATCGAGGCATACCGCCGCGGCATGGAAGCGGTGCGGCGCGGGGCGGGCGACGCGTTTCTGCTGGGCTGCAATCATCCGGTGTGGGGATCATTCGGGCTGATCGACGGCTCACGGGCTTCGAACGACATCGGGCGGAAATGGGAGCGGATTCGCGACTGCTCGCGCGAGACGCTGGCGCGGAACTGGCAGAACGGGCGGCTATGGTGGAACGACCCGGACGCGATTGTGCTGACGGGCAACCTGAGCGAGGACGAGATCCGCTTTCATGCCACGGCAACACTGGCCAGCGGCGGGCTCATGCTTTCCGGCGACGACCTGACCCGGTTGCCGGCGGCCCGGCGGGCGATGTTGGGGAAGTTGCTGCCACCGGCGGGTGCGGCGGCGAGGTTTCGCAACCTGGAGGCGACAACGGGTGAGATTCCACTCGACGGAGCGCGCGCGGTGTGCCTGTTGAATGCGTACGATAGGCCGGAGGCGGCGAGCGTCACTCTCGAAACGCGAAGCCGTGTGAGCGACTACTGGAGCGGCAAGGCGCTGGGCATCGGCGAGCGCGGAACGATGGCGCTTGCCGAGTTGCCGCCGCATTCGGGACGCGTGCTGATTGTCAAACGCGGCGAGCACGCCTTCGACGTCGCGGCGTTTGACCGCGCGCGTGTGCTGCGCCAGGCGGAGAAATTTCTTGCCGAGAAGCCGGAGACCGTAACCGCGACTTCTTCGCCGCGCAGCGCCGGCGGGCCGCACGATTATTTTTCCGAAGGCGACTACTGGTGGCCGGATGCGAAGAACCCCGGCGGTCCTTACATCCAGCGCGACGGCATGTCGAACCCGGACAACTTCGACGGGCACCGGCGCGCGCTGCTTCGGTTGAGCGTCCAGATGCCGGCGCTCGCCGCCGCGTGGAAAATCACCGGAGATAAGCGCTACGCCGCTCATGCCGCGGCGCATCTGCGCGCGTGGTTCCTCGATCCTGCCACGCGCATGAACCCGAGCTTGCAGTACGCGCAGGCGATTCACGGGCGCGTTTCCGGGCGCGGAACCGGCATCATCGACACGATTCACCTGGTAGAAGTGACGCGGGGAGCGCTTGCGCTGGAAGACTCGGATGCGCTGACTGAGGGCGAGAGGGAGGGAATCCGCGCCTGGTTCGGCGAATACGTCGAGTGGTTGACCACGCACCCTTACGGGCACGCCGAGCGCGACGCAAAGAACAACCACGCGACGTGCTGGGCGATGCAGACCGGCGCCTTCGCCGTGTTCTGCGGCAACCGCGCGGTGGCCGACGATTGCGCGGTGCGGTACAAGACGATCCTGTTGCCGCGCCAGATGGCATCGGATGGAGGCTTTCCGCTCGAGTTGCGGCGGACCAAGCCGTACGGCTACTCGATCTTCAATCTCGAGGCGATGGCCACTCTGTGCCAGGTGCTCGCCACGCCGCTCGATAACCTTTGGCGGTTTGAGTTACCGGACGGACGTTCGATCCGGCGCGGCGTCGAGTATCTTTATCCGTTCCTGGCGGACAAAAGCAAATGGACCCACGCGCCCGACGTCATGTACTTCAACGTCTGGCCGATGCGGCAGGCGAGCCTGCTATTTGCCGGCTTCGAATTCGACGACGAAGCGTACTTGCGACTCTGGCGAAAACTGCCGGCGGATTCGAACGTGGAGGAAGCCGTGCGGAACTTCTTCGTGCGGCAGCCAGCGTTGTGGGTGTAAATCGAGAACGCCGTCATCGGTGGCGGCCGGCCGGAAGTCTCCTCCACGCCTCGCCGGAATTTGGCGTGCGCGCTACACTGTTCTCAGTCCTCCCCCGCATTTGGTCATGAGTGCATCTGCTCCGCCTTACGTTCATCTTCATTGCCACACGGATTACTCGCTGCTCGATGGGGCGTGCGAGATCACTAAGCTCATGTCCGTCGTGAAGAAGATGGACATGCCGTCGGTCGCCATGACCGACCACGGAAATTTGTTCGGCGCGGTGGAGTTCTACAACGCCGCCAAGGCCAACGGCGTGCACCCGGTGATTGGCTGCGAGGTCTACGTCTCCCAACAAGGCCACAAGGTGCGCTCGGACACGGACCGGTACAACCATCTCGTGCTTTTGTGCGAGAACCAGACCGGCTATCGCAACCTCATCAAGCTGGTCTCAACCGGGTTCCTCGAAGGCTTCTACTACAAGCCGCGAATCGACAAAGACCTGCTCGCGCAGCACAGCAAAGGGCTGATCGCACTGTCGGCGTGCCTGCGCGGCGACATCAATGAGACGCTGCTGGCCGACCGGTACGAAGAAGCCAAGCGTCTGGCGTACGAGTACACGGACCTGTTCGGGAGGGAGAATTTCTTCCTCGAGTTGCAGGACCACGGACTCGACAAGGACCGCGCGGTGCTGCCGCTGATCTACCGCCTGGCGTCGGACACGGGTCTGCCGCTGGTGGCCACCAACGACGCGCATTACCTCGAGCGCGACGACGCGAGGGCGCACGAGATCCTGCTCTGCATCCAGACCGGCAAGACGATGTCGGACACCAACCGGATGCGCTTCGACCGGCCGGACTTTTATCTCAAGAGCCGCGACGAGATGATGACGCTGTTC
>JAKAJI010000532.1 GCA_021813825.1 Acidobacteriota bacterium
AGTGCCGCGGGCAGGCTCCGTTGTGCGGCTTGTTCCCATGTGTCCGTTGCTCCAAACTCTATCGCAGTCCCGCCCCGCGCACCGGGGATGTTTTAATGACAACGTGGAACCCTCGCAATGCCAATAGTCTCCGCTACACGGGAGCACCGGCAAGTCAACCCCTGGATAGTTGCCATTTCCGTCATGTTCAGCACCTTCATGGAGGTGCTCGACACCACCGTCGTCAACGTCTCGCTCCCCCACATCGCTGGCAGCCTCTCCGCCAGCGTCGATGAAGCCACCTGGGCCCTCACCTCTTATCTCGTCTCCAACGCCATCGTCCTCCCCATCACCGGTTGGCTCGCCAACCACTTCGGCCGTAAGCGCCTCCTCATGACCAGCGTCGTCGGCTTCACCGCCGCCTCCTTCCTCTGCGGCCTCGCCCCCAACCTTCCGCTCCTCATCCTCTTCCGCGTCATCCAGGGCGCCGCCGGAGGCTCTTTGCAGCCTCTCTCGCAAGCCGTCCTCCTCGAAGCCTTCCGCCCCGAAGAGCGCGGCAAAGCCATGGCCTTCTGGGGACTCGGCATCGTCGTCGCCCCCATCCTCGGACCCGTCCTCGGCGGCTGGCTCACCGACTCTTACTCCTGGCGCTGGGTCTTCTACATCAACATCCCCGTCGGCATCGCCTCCATCCTGATGACCGAGTTCTTCATCTTCGACCCGCCCTACATCCGCCGCTCCGAAGGCGGCATCGACTACTGGGGCATGGGCATGCTCGCCGTCGCCATGGGCTCGCTGCAAATCATGCTCGACAAAGGCCAGGAAGACGACTGGTTCGGCTCCCGCTTCATCACCACCCTCCTGGTCGTCGCCATCGTCGCCCTCATCGCCTTCGTCATCCGCGAATTCCGCACCGCTCATCCCGTCGTCGACTTACACGTCTTCAAGGAACGCACCTACGCCACCGGCGTCTTCCTCATGACCATCGTAGGCTTCGTCCTATACGGCAGCCTCGTCCTCCTCCCCATCTGGCTCCAGACCCTCCTCGGTTACCCCGCGCTCCAGGCCGGCTGGGCGCTCGCACCGCGCGGCGTCGGGTCCTTCCTCATGATGCCCGTCGTCGGCGCCATCATGCCAAAACTCGACGCCCGCCGCTTCCTCATCTTCGGCCTCCTCGGCGGCGGCGCCACCCTCTGGGCCTTCTCCCTCCTCAACTTAGAATCGGGTTACTGGGACTTCTTCTGGCCCCAGTTTGTCCAGGGCCTCTCCCTCGCCTGCTTATTCGTCCCACTTACTACCATCACCATGGGACCCATCCCCAAGGAACGCATGGGCAACGCCACCAGCCTCTTCAACTTACTCCGTAACCTCGGCGGCAGCTTCGGCATCGCCGCTTCCACCGCCATGGTCGCCCACTACGGCCAGGTCCACACCAATTACTTAGTCGCCCACATCACCCCCTCCAGCCTCCCCGCCGCCCAGGCCCTCGGCGGCATGCAGTCCACCCTCCACGCCGCCGGCTCGGACTCCGCCACCGCCCGCCTCCAGTCCTTCGCCGAACTCTACGGCGCCATCGAACGCCAGGCCTCCATCCTCTCCTTCATCGACACCTTCCGTATCCTCACCGTCCTGTTCATCATCGTTGTCCCCCTCGTCCTGCTCATGAAACGCCCCCCGCAAAGCGGCCGCGGAAACATCGCCGCGCACTAACTCCGCTACGCTGTTATCCATGCCCGCCGCGCTCCGCCAACTCGGCGCCCACGGACCCTCCGTCTTCCCCATCGGCCTCGGCTGCATGGGCATGTCCGGTATGTACGGCCCGGCGGACGAAACCGAATCCATCTCCACCATCCACGCCGCCCTCGACACCGGCGTCAACCTCCTCGACACCGGCGACTTCTACGGCATGGGCCACAACGAACTCCTCCTCGCCCGCGCCCTCCGCGGCCGCCGCCACCAGGCCCTGCTCTCCGTAAAATTCGGAGCCCTCCGCTCCCCCAACGGCGCTTTCCTCGGCTTCGATGGCCGCCCCCAAGCCGTGAAAAACTTCATCTGCTACAGCCTCCAGCGCCTGAACACGGATTACATCGACATCTACCGCCCCGCTCGCGTCGACCCCTCGGTCCCCATTGAAGACACCATCGGCGCCATCGCCGATCTCGTCCGCTCCGGCCACGTCCGCTACATCGGCCTCTCCGAAGCCGGCGCCGCCACCCTCCGCCGCGCCCATGCCACCCATCCCATCGCCGACCTCCAGATCGAGTACTCGCTCGCCTCGCGCGCCATCGAAGCCCAAATCCTCCCCGCCGCCCGGAATCTCGGTATCGCCATCACCGCCTACGGCGTCCTCTCCCGCGGCCTCCTGAGCGGCTCCAAACCCGCCGCCTCCGGTGACATCCGTTCCCACTTCCCCCGCTTCGCACCCGCCAACGAAGTCCAAAACGCCAAGGCCGTCGCCGCCCTCGCAGACTTAGCCGCCCAACGCAACGCCACACCGGCGCAACTCGCCATCGCCTGGGCCCTCGCCAAAGGCCCGGACATCGTCCCCATCCCCGGCGCACGTACCCGCGCCCAACTCCACACCGCGCTCGCCGCCCTCGACCTCGAACTGACTCCCGAAGAAATCAACTTACTCGAACAAACCGTCAACCCCTCCGCCATCGCCGGCGCCCGCTACAACCCCGAAGCCATGGCCGCTCTCGATAGCGAGCGCTAACTTACTCCCCACTTACAACACGCCCGGAACCAGCGCCTTCACCTCCCGCTGGTACGCCAGATATTCTTCCCCAAACTGCGC
>JAKAJI010000117.1 GCA_021813825.1 Acidobacteriota bacterium
CCTTGCGATTGATAATAACTTCCGCCCCGCAATACGGCCGCTCGCGTATGTTCGTCGGTGTACTCGTCGGTCCATTGCCAGACCTGGCCGGTCAGGTCCGTGACGCCGAAAGGACTGGCGCCGCGCTCGCTCCCTACATCCGCCGGAGCCCTCATCGTCCGCCCTTTGTCGGGTGGCGGCACGCGGGAGGCGTCCCACTCGTTGCCCCACGGATACGCCCTGCCGTCAATGCCCTGCGCGGCGTACTGCCACTCCCATTCGTGCGGCAGGCGCTTGCCGGCCCACTTGGCGTACGCGCGGGCGTCTTCAAGCGACACCCACGTCACGGGCTTGTTCTCCCAACCCGCCGGAGGCTTCCCATTCCGCCAATCGCGCAGAAAGTTGTGATCGTCGGCCGGGCGATAGTGGCTGGCCGCAAGAAACCGCGCGAACTCCGCGTTCGTGACCGGATGCCGGTCCATCGCGAAGCGCTGCAGGTGCATCGCATGCAAATGCTGGCGGCGCGGGCTGTCTTCCCACGGATACTGGACATCGACGCCGCTATCGTTGCCCCCTTCGATTTCGATCCCGGAGACCCGGAACTCATAATCAGCCGCGGGAATGGCAACCATGCCCGGCGGCGCCGAAGCGTTCGCCGCCGTCGGCGCGATCGCGACTAACTTCTGAGTAAGTACATGCCACTGCTTTGAGTAACTGGCCAGCGGGCGCACCGACAGCGTGCGCATCTGTGCGATGAGCCGCGCCGCCCCGCCGCTCAGATGTTTCGTGGCCAGCACTGCCCCGAATCCGTGTCCTTCCATCGCGAAGCGCAGCACCACCGAGCCCCCGCGCGTCTCCGGTTGAAGCTCCACACCATTCCAAAGGTCGTAATAGTGCATTCCAGCCTCGGCGGGCGCCTCCATCTGGGCCCCGTCAAGGGCAAACTCATTCCGGTTGACGATCGTCCACAGCGTTTCGCCGTTCAGCGGGAACCGGCTCGCAAAGGCGCCATACTGCAGCATCGGCGCGTAAGGCTCCCAGTTCGCGGAGACGAGCATCGGCGCCATCGCGCGTTCGATGAGCGCGATCCGCCGGATCGCCTCGGCGTCGCGGTCGTCAATCTGGTTCCAAATCCCCCAAATGTTCTCCCAGCTCTCATACCCCACGCCGTTGAAGAACGCGGCTTGCAAATCGTCGGTTTTGTCCCGCGCCCAGCGGTCGCAGACGTTGACCATGTGCCGCGGCTCGAGCCACTTGTACAGGCTCACCATCGGCTCGAACGGATACTTCCAGTAACCCCAGCTCATGGTGTTCCAGGCCAGTGCCTCGCCGGGCGTTTCGGGCGCGCCTTCCGGCTCGAAACCCAGCGGGTGTCCCACGCGTTCGGCGGCTTCGCGAAAGCTCAACGGCAACTCGGCCAGCGTGTCGCCGTTCACGCCGTCGGCGCCAACGGCGGCCATCAGACGCGCCGTGGCCTGCGCGTTCGGCACGCCTTCCTCCCGCGTGCCCTGGTCCCAAAGCATCACCGGGAAAAGAACCCGTACGCCGTAGCGGTGAAACTCGGCGATCATGGCCCGCACACCCTCGATCCCGCCGGGCAAGTCGCGCAGCCGGTCATATTGGTTCCGCGAGTCGATCCCAATGTTCGGGTACGTGTGCCAAAGCAGCACGGCATCGATCCCGCCGTACCGGTGCTCGAGGTCTTCGAGGTACCGCTTCACGGTGTAACGGCGCGCCGAGGGGTCATAGAGATAGCGGTCTTCAATCATCACCTGCGGCTGGATGAAGACGCGCTTGGTCCAGTCGAGTTCCTTGCGGCGGTATTCGTCGTCCTGGTAGCCCGCACGAATCAGACGCTCGAGGCGGAACTGCCGCATGTCGTTCAGCCAGGCGCGCTGATCGGCAGCGGTGAGCGGCGCCTCCCGGCCCCTGGCGCAGCAGTGGCCCTCGGCCGCGGTAGGGTTCTTCGGCCCCGGAATCTGCTCGCCTTGCGGAGCATACGCGGTGTCCTGCGCCAACACAACCGGTCCACAAAATGCCACGGCGCAGACCGCCGCAATCCACATTGCTCTCCTCATGGTTTCGGCTCCGTTGTTCGCCAGGCAAGTCATCGCAGCAGCACCGTCTCGGTGATCTGCTCGCCCAGATGGACATGAAACAAATTTCCCTGCGGGTGTATCCAAAGCCCCTCGCCCTTGGGGACAGGAATCTCCTCCGGCTTGGTCACCGTCACGAAGTTGTCGGTCTCGACGCCCTCCATCAGATGGCCGATGTGGACGTGCAGGTGGCATTGCGTAACCACGTGCGGTCCGTTTAGCGCCAGCGCCCAGTCGCCGTCCGGGAATAGCTCGCGCGCCTTCGCGATGGCCGCCGCCCAGAAGATCGTGCGCTCTTCCGCGCTCATGGCGGCGAGGGAATGTTCGTGACTGCGCGGCAGCGCCAGCCACCGATGCGGCTTGGTCGGGTTAATGTCTTTCAGAAAGAAAACGGCAACGCCGGGTGGCTGCTTCTCGGCTTCCCGGCAGAGACTGCAGTTGTGCGCCGCCAGCGTCTCCGGATGCGACGGATCGCACGCGCACGTGACCGCTCCCCGGGCGCTGAGCGCCAACGACAGCGCCAGCAGCACACCGAGTCGCGTCATTTCGCTCATTATACTGGAGGCATTGTTCTCCCTCTCGCGCACCCGGCCATGGCTCGCCGCCCTCCTTTGGCTCGTTCTGCTGCTCGCCGGCGCCAGCCGTTTCGGGCTCCTTAGCACCGATGAGCCGCGATACGCTGCGATCGGGCAGGCGATGGCTTCCACCGGCGATTGGGTCACCCCAAGACTATGGGGCAAACCTTGGTTTGAGAAACCCCCACTGATTTATTGGATGACCGCGCTCGGGTTCCGTACCGGCCTTGGACCCGAGACGGCGCCACGTGCTCCGGTGGCTTTGGCCAGCGTGGCGTTGCTCACATTTCTGTTTTTCGAAACGCGCCGAAACTACGGCGAGCGCGCGGCATGGTTCGTCTCGGTCGTGCTGGCCACCTCCGCCGGTTGGCTGGCTTACAGCCGAATCGCCGTCACGGACTTGCCAATGGCGGCGTGCTTTACCGTCGCATGGCTCGTGGCGTTGCGGCCCGGCGTGCGCGCCGCATCCCTGGCAGGCGCGTTCCTTGGACTCGCTGTTCTCGCCAAGGCGCTCGTTCCGTTGGTTCTGTTTCTTCCCGTCGCCTGGTTCATGCGCCGCCGCCTCCGTGAACTCGCCGCCCTCGCTGGCTGTTCGGCCGCCGTCGCTCTCCCCTGGTTTGTCCTCTGCTACGCGCGGAACGGCATGCCGTTTCTCGAAGACCTCATCTGGAAGCAGCACTTCGCCCGTTTCGCCACCTCGGCTCTCCAGCATGTGCAGCCCTGGTGGTACTACTTTCCCGTCCTGCTCGGCGGTCTCTTTCCCTGGACGCCATTGCTGGCTCTCGCGGGTGTGCGGCGGCTCTACCACGATGCAATGCTTCGTTTGGCGGGAGCAATCGGTCTGTTTGGGTTCGTTTTTTTTTCTGCCGCCCGGAATAAACTGCCTGGCTACCTGCTGCCGCTCCTGCCGGCGGTAGCCCTGCTGGTCGGAGTCGGCCTGGACCGCGCCACCCGGAAAGCAGCTTCGCTTGCTCTCGCCTCATCCGGCCTCCTGCTCGCGCTCCTCGGCTGGATCGCCTCCGCCATCGGACCCGGAGTCGCCAGTGGCATCACCCATGTCGGCTTCCATCTGCCCCTCTGGGCCGGTGCCGCCGCGGCCGCCTGTGGCATCGCAGCTTTCGCCTCCTCGTGGGCGAACCGGAGGGAATGGTCAGCCGCGCTGATCGTCAGCGTCTTCCTGGCCGCCTACCTCGCTTTTCTCTGGCGCGGTCTGCCGGAGCTTGACCGCACCGTCTCGGCCCGCTCGTTGTGGCGCGACCACGTCCGGCAGATGGTAAGCCCCTGTGTTTCCAATCTTCCACGGGAACTTGAGTACGGTCTCTCCTACTACGCCGGCGGCCCGGTTCCGGCCTGTCCCGAGCCTTGACTTCAGGTTTTGTTACCCCGCAAACTTGAATCTTGGCAGCCAACATAGTAATCTCTATATACAAAGAGAGATTGCCTTGAGCCACGCCGCCTTTCTCCCGCAGACCACCGAAACCGACACCGAATACGACCGCATCGTGCGCGAGGACATCGAACTGTTCCGCCAGGCGGCGCATCGCTATTCGTCGGGTGAAATCAACGACGACCAGTTCCGGCCGCACCGCCTTCGGCGGGGCATCTACGGCCAGCGCCAGCCTGGCGTGCACATGGTGCGAACCAAGATTCCGGGCGGCATTGCGATGGCGGACCAGTTCGCCGCGCTCGCTTCGATCGCGGAGGATTTCGCGGGTGGCAAAGGCCATCTCACCACGCGGCAGAACATGCAGTTCCACTTCGTTCCGCTCGCCGATGTTCCGCCGCTGCTGCACCGCCTGGCCGATTACCGGCTTACCACGCGCGAGGCCTGCTACAACACCGTCCGCAACGTCACCGCCTGCCCCCTGAGCGGGCTCCTTCCCGGCGAGCCCTTCGACGTGCAGCCCTACGCGCGCACCGTGGCTTTCGCCTTCCTCCACAAGGAACTGACCGACTCGATGCCGCGGAAGTTCAAGATTGCCTTTTCGGCTTGCGAAGAAGACTGCATGCTCACCTC
The DNA here is from genome assembly GCA_021813825.1 of Acidobacteriota bacterium. Taxonomy (GTDB): domain Bacteria; phylum Acidobacteriota; class Terriglobia; order Bryobacterales; family Bryobacteraceae; genus JAJYKC01. Next base: position 4,668 of record JAKAJI010000117.1, read on the forward strand.
GATCCACGACGTAGGCTTGCGCGCCGTGATTCGAGACGGGCAGCGCGGCTTTCGCATGGTCGTAGGCGGCGGTCTCGGTCCCCTGCCGAGTGAAGCGAAGCTCTTGCACGAATTTGTTCCCGCCGAAGAGCTCGTCAGCCACATCGAAGCGGTGCTCCGCCTCTTCAACAAGCACGGAAACCGGAACAACAAGAACAAGGCGCGCTTGAAGTTCGTGCTCCGAGAGCGGGGCTTCGATTGGGTGCGGGACCAGATCGCGCGGGAGCTCGAAGAAATCCGCGCTCACGGCGGCATCGCCACGCCCGAGTCCGTACCGGAAGGCTTTGGTGGTTTTCAATCAGCACCACCAGCCCGTGGCACCGGAGCGGACCTGCCGCTGGCCGAGGCGGCGATCGATCCTTCCTACGACGAATGGCTGGAAACCAACGTAAGAGAGCAGAAGCAGCACGGCTACGCCGTCGTGACCGTTCGCACGCCCCAAGGGAACTTGACAAGCCGCCAGATGCGCGGAATCGCTGAGCTATCCCGCCAGACCGGCGATGGCCTCGTGCGCATCTCGATCGATCAGAACGTTCATCTGGGTTACATTCCGCTGCGCAATTTGAAACGGATCTACGCCGCTCTCCGGCTGCTTGACCTGGCAGAAGCCCGCGCCGGCGAGATCTCCGACATCACCACCTGCCCCGGCGCCTATAGCTGCAACCTGGCGCTGACGAAGTCCATGAACCTCGGAGCGGCATTGGCCGGCAAGGTACGCCGCTACGACGATCCGGCGATCCGGGCGCTCACAATCAATGTGAGCGGCTGCCCGAACTCCTGCGGCCAACACTGGACCGGCGATATCGGCTTCTACGGCAACGCACGGAAAATCAACGGCCGGGAAGTGCCGTATTACCAGATGCTGCTGGGCGGCGGCATCGACTCGGAAGGCATCCTCCGCTTCGGCATGGCAATCCAGAGTTTGCCCGCGCGTTTGGCGCCGGAGGCAGTGGGACGTGTGATCGATCACTTCCTGGCTCATCGTCAGGAAGGAGAAGGTTTCCGATCCTACGTGCTGCGCTTCAAGGTGGAAACCTTCCGCTCGTTGATCGCCGATCTGGCGAAGCCGGACGCCGATGATCCGGAGATGTTCCGCGATTGGGGCGACGAAGTCGCCTACTCGCTGCAGTTGGGCCGCGGGGAGTGCGCCGCCTGATTCGGGCGGTCCCGCACCTAGCTTCGCTTGGATGACCGGGCCGATTGTGTTCGCACAGCCTCGTTTACGACCGCGCTGGCGAGCGCAGCAGCGGGAACCGCTACCGGTAGATCTACCATCGCGGCCATCGCTTGAATCTCCAGCCCCTGAGCTTCCTTGAGGAACGTCAGCCGTCCCTCGTTCGGGTCGAAATCAACACGCACCCAGTCGCCGCCTTCCAATTGGTCCGTGGCGATCAGGTTCGACAGCGGCTGCACGAGCAGCCGTTCGATGGCGCGTTTCAGATGGCGCGCACCATACTTCATGTCGGTGCCCTCGGCCAGCAGGAATTCGCGCGCCGGGGCGGTCAACTGGAAGACAAACGCCCGGTCCGGCGAAGTATTGAAAACGCGCTGCTGCACAAGGTTCAGTTCGATGTCGAGAATGCGGCGTAACTCGGCCACCCCAAGCGGATGGAAGGTCACGATCTTATCGAGACGATTGATGAACTCCGGTGTAAACTTGCGGCGCGCCGCTTCCAGACCGCTTCGCGACAGCTTCCCGTTCAACTTTTCGTCCACTTCGGTTTTTTGAACATCCGCATGCGGCTGAAACCCGAGCCGCGGGCTCATCAGCGCGCTCATCTCGGCGGCGCCGAGGTTGCTCGTCATGAAAATCAGCGCGCGGGAAAAGTCCACCTTGCGGTTGTCGCCCAATGTGAGGGTCGCCTTATCGAGAATTCCGAGCAACAGGTTCCAAAGCGCGTCGCTCGCCTTCTCGATCTCGTCGAAGAGAACGAAACTTAGCTTACATGTTTCAGTCTGGTACTGATTCAGCATCTCCTGGCTTAACAAAGGATGGGTCTCACGATGGCCCAGATATCCGGGAGGGGAGCCGATCAGTTTGGCGATCTCGTGGCTGTGTTGAAACTCCGCACAGTCGATCTTGATGACGGCGCGCGGGTTGCGCAACAGGCACTCAGCGGTCGCCTCGACGATGCGTGTCTTGCCGCTGCCTGTTGGGCCAAGAAAGAGGAAATTCCCAACCGGCCGGCCGGGGGCGGTCAGGCCGGTGAGGTACATCTGGTAGATGTTGACGATCTGCTGGATCGCTTCGTCCTGGCCGACAATGAGCCGCTGCAAGCTTGTTTCTAGCCCTTCGGCGGCGCGTCCCGTCCGGGTCGGGTCTAACGGGATGTTCGTTCTCGTCATATTGCGCCTCTTTCCCAAATCAACTTCCAATCGTCTTCTGAGCAACTCGCGTGCCAATGTCGTCTTCTCCACGGCTCTGGCTAACTTATCGTTCAGTTGGGCGCGTTGTTGTAAGACGAGTCGCGTGTCACTTCTTGGGAGGCTTCGACGGACGCACCTCAACACGGCTGACAAGTGTACGCGGCGGCATTCTTAGCAGCATTTCGACAATGTCAGCGATGTCCTCCGAGGCGATTTTCCACTCCGCGCCCGTGCGATTGGCGCCGAACTCCGTATCCACGCTGCCTGGCATGATGTAGCTGACTTTCACGTTATCCCCGCGATGATCGAGCATCATCGCCTCGGAAAAGCCGTTCAACCCAAACTTGGAGGCGTTGTACGCCGCACCTCCGGCGAACGGGTTCTTCCCCGCCAGGCTGCTGATGTTGATGATGTAGCCACCACCGCGGGTGGCAAACCGCGCCAACGCTTCGCGGCTGGCATAAAACACGCCCGACAAGTTTGTGGCGATTGTCTCGTTCCATTCGGGGACAGTGAGGTTGGCGGTGTTCCGAAAAGTACCAACCCCGGCATTATTGACCAGGATGTCAATCCCGCCGAACTCCGCGTCGACGAATGTAAAAAATTGTGCGACGGCCGCGCTGTCTCCGGCATCGCAAGCCGCCCCGATCACGCGGATGCCCGCTTCCCCGGACGAGGCGCGCGCGACCTGCTCCAGAGCGGCGGCGGCCTCACGGACCGAATTTTCACTGCGGCCGGTGATAGCCACGTTGGCTCCGGCCGAGGCCAGGCGAAGCGCGATGGCCCGCCCGATCCCGCGCGTGGCGCCCGTAACGATTGCATTCTTGCCGGCGAGAAACAACCCGGCGTCGGACTGCGTCTTATGATTTGGCATTCCCGTTCTCTTCCCGATTTTCTCCCGCGCGGACGCTCCGCGGCAAGACACCCCTCGTGCATAATAAGCACAAGACAGACGGCCTCCGGAGAGGGGTTTCGGGCCGGCAGCGAAGGACATAACCGGAATGACAATGCCAACGCAGCGGACCAAGGGCTGGTTGAATCTGGCGCTGTATCTCGGATGGGCGCTCGGCGTCCTGCTGCTGGTCCACTCGATCATCAACTACCGCTTCGTCGCCGGCCGCCTTCTTCAGGAAGCGGCCGAGCGGGAGTCGGGCCGGAAGTTCGGCGACGTCCTGCGTATGCTGCGGGCCTCGGAAACATCTTCCCTGCAAGATGTTGTAGACACGGTACGCCGCGAATCGCCGCAACAGATCGCCTGGATCCGCATCAGCACCTCCGATGGACGCCTTCTCGCCGTAACCGGCGATCCCGGCGGCGAACCTCTTCCCTCGGCCTCAGCGGTCAACCAGCGGGCGAACCTGCATCATCCCGTCGTCCGCATGGCCGGCTCCGGTCAACGCACGGTCCTCATCGCAGCCTCACGGTTGCGTCTGCCCCGTTCCCCGTCGGCCGAAATTCCGCACCCCCACGCGGGCGGACCCGCCAACGCCGGCATCATCGAAATCGCCATCCTCGTGCATGGCGTCTCGGTGTCCTTTGCCCGCCTGGAGACCAATCTGATCCTCGGCTGCCTGGCGGCGCTCGCCTTGCTGGCTTCCAACGCCTGGATCGCCGTGCTGCTGCGACGCCACCTCCGGGCGCGCGAACTCGACCGCCAACTCGAACTCGCCCGCAACGTTCAGCACGACCTGTTGCCGGCGCCGGGCGGCGCGCTGGTCTCAGGCCACGGTCTGGAATTCGCAGCGCTCTTCATCCCGGCCGCCGAAGTCGGAGGGGATTTCTACGACGTCTTCCACGCCGGCGGCGGGCATCTGGCGTTGGTGATCGGCGATGTGTCGGGCAAGGGTTTGTCGGCCGCGCTGCTCGTCGGCGTGATTCACGGCGCGGTCCGTTCCTCAGCCTGGGTCCAGTCGCTTGCCGCCCACGAGGCCGCCACGCGGCGTCTGAATCGGCTGCTGACCGAGAAAAGCGACAGCGCGCGCTTCGCAACGCTGTTTTGTGCCAGCTTCGAACCCGATGGCTCCGTGCTTCGCTACATCAACTGCGGGCACCTTCCCCCGTTGCTCGTCCGAGCCCGCGACGGACGCATCGACCGGCTTGCCGACGGCGGCGGCCCGGTGCTCGGCTTACTCCCCGAGGCTCCCTATGTCGCCCATGAGGTGATCATCGAGCCGGGCGATCTGCTCGTGATGTACTCGGACGGCATCGCCGAAGCCATGGACGCCGCGGGGGAGGAGTTTGGCGTCGACCGGTTGGCAGCGGTCGTTCATGAGAACGCCACCCAGTCGCCTGACGGGATCCGCGAAGCGGTTCGCCTTGCGATCGCGCGGTTCCTCGGCCCGATGAAACCCCACGACGACCAAACCCTCGTCGTCGCCCGGCTCATGCCCGTGGCCGACCGGCCACCCGCGGCCGACATGCAGGAGGCCGTCTCCGGCCAGGCCGGCTCCTCGCCCGCCGCCCGGTAGAATCCGGAAGCGCTCCGCCTCGCCGCCCGCCGATGTACACTCATGGGTGCGATCGCCCCCGCGGCGGTGAAACTCCGCCGGCGCCGGTCGACATCTCTACTGAAGGAGATCCCCTGATGGCTTCTGTTGTATCCCCCGCCGAAGGCATTGCCGTCGGCCCTACCAAGCTGCTCATCAACAACAAGTGGGTTTCGAGCAAGTCGGGCAAAACATTCCCCACCCTCAATCCTGCCACCGGCGAAGAAATCTGCCGCGTCGCCGAAGCGGATTCGGCCGACGTCGACGAAGCCGTCAAGGCCGCCCGGCACGCCTTTGAACAAGGCCCGTGGCACAAAATGAACGCCAGTGAGCGCGGCCGCCTGATGAACCGCCTGGCGGATCTCATGGAGAAGCACGCCGACGAACTCGCGCGCCTGGAAGCGCTCGACAACGGCAAGCCCTACGCAGTGGCCCGCGCCGCCGACGTGCCCCTGTCGATCGCCTGCTACCGCTACTACGCCGGCTGGGCCGACAAGGTCCACGGCAAAACCATTCCCGTCAACGGGAATTACTTCTGCTACACGCGCCACGAGCCCGTCGGCGTCGTCGGCCAGATCATTCCCTGGAACTTCCCGCTGCTCATGCAGGCCTGGAAGCTGGGGCCGGCCCTCTCAACCGGCAACACGGTTATTCTGAAGCCCGCCGAGCAGACCCCGCTTACCGCACTCCGGGTTGGCGAACTGGCGCTCGAAGCCGGCTACCCCGAGGGCGTGCTCAACATCCTGCCCGGCTACGGCCCCACCGCCGGCGCCGCCATCGCCCGGCACTGGGACGTCGATAAGGTCGCCTTCACCGGCTCCACCGAAGTCGGCAAACTCATCATGGAAGCCGCCGCGCAGTCCAACCTCAAGCGCGTCACCCTCGAACTCGGCGGAAAGAGCCCCAACATCGTTTTCGCCGACGCCGACATGGAGGAAACCATCGAAGGCTGCCACTTCGCGCTGTTCTTCAACCAAGGCCAGTGCTGCTGTGCCGGCTCGCGCCTCTTCGTTGAAGAAAAAATCTACGACGAATTCGTCGAGCGCAGCGCCGCCCGCGCCCGCCGCCGCACCGTCGGCGATCCGTTCGACCCCAAGACCGAACAGGGCCCGCAGGTGGACCAGGACCAGTTCGACAAGGTCATGGGCTACATCGAGAGCGGCAAGAAGCAGGGCGCGAAGCTCGTCGCCGGCGGCGCCCGCGTCGGCGATCGCGGCTACTTCATCCAGCCCACCGTCTTCGCCGACGTGCAGGACGAGATGAAGATCGCCCAGGAAGAAATCTTCGGGCCGGTGATGAGCATCATCAAGTTCAAAAGCGTCGACGAAGTCGTGCAGCGCGCCAACAAGACCATGTACGGTCTGGCGGCGGCGGTCTGGACGCGCGACATCACCAAGGCGCACAGCGTCGCCAACAGCGTCCGCGCCGGCACGGTGTGGGTGAACTGCTACGACGTGTTCGACGCCGCGGCGCCGTTCGGTGGCTTCAAGCAGTCCGGCATCGGGCGGGAACTCGGCGAATACGGCCTCCAAAACTACACCGAAATCAAGACCGTCACGGTGAAGTTGTAACCCAAACGTTCGAACCGCGGGGGCAGGGAAGCGGCGCACTTCCTCGCACCCGCGGCTCGCCTACATTCCGATGTCCAGCCGCAGAGCCAGTGGCTCCGGCAAGCCCGCCGCAAGGATCTTGCGCTGGGCTGTGATAATGTCGTACGGCGTGCGCACTAACTCCACGCGGTCCTCGTCGGAATCAAATAGGGCGTAGGCCGCGCGAGGGTCTCCATCGCGTGGCTGGCCCACCGAGCCGGGGTTGAGGAAATACCAACTGTCGCGGTCAAGAGGGGTCACGCGATCGCCGCCCACCAGCGCGCGCAGATTGTTCCGCCGGTATTCGAAGCCGCCCTGGATATGCGTGTGGCCAAAGAAGCATCGCGGCGCCGGCAGATAACTCGCCAACTCCCGGGCTTCTTCGAGTCCCACGATATATTCGTCTTCGTCGAGCGGCGAGCCGTGCACCATCGCGAACTCGTCCAGTTCCGCCGGGCCCCGGGCGAGCGCGCGCAAATACTCCGTGTTCTCGCTCGTCAGCGTCTCCTGCGTCCACAACGCGGCGGCGCGGGCGATGGGGTTGAACCACTCCAGATCCTCAATCCCGGCGCACGCGCGGTCGTGATTGCCGCGTATCACGGTGGAAACGTTCTTCCGCACCCAATCCGCGCAGGCGTTGGGATCGGCGCCGTATCCAACCAGGTCTCCGCAGCACACGGCGCGGTCCCAGCGCCCTTCGGCGGAGGCGAGCACCCCTTCGAGCGCTTCCCAGTTGGCGTGAATGTCGCTGAGAATCAGGAAGCGCACTGGCCGGCCCGTGCGCTCGCAATCGGTCTGGGAACTCCTGCTGTTCGCAGTGTCAACAAATTCACTTCGGGCGGCGCGCCAAGCCGGACCGGCATGCCCACCGTGCCGATGCCCGCCGACACAAACGCCGCGCTCCCCTCCCTCCAATAAAGCCCGCGCGTGTAGGGCGTGAAGAACCGCGCCAGATTAATGTTCGAGTCCAGAATCTCGACATTCACCTGCCCGCCGTGCGTATGCCCGGCAATCGTCAGATCCCAGCCTTGGCTCACAGCCACCGGAAATACGTCGGGGTTGTGCGACAAAAGGATATTCAGGGCGCCCGGCTCGGTGAGTGCCCCAGCGCCGATCAGATACGGCTCATGCATCTTCTGGTAATCCACGCCCCCGAAGTTCACCTTCGCCGCACCGAAGCGAAGCAGGCGCTTGTCGGTTCGCAGGATGTCGATCCCCACGCGCGCGCACTGCGCCGTAACATAGTCCTCCGTGCGCGTATAGATCTCGTGATTTCCCAGACAGCCAAGCACCCCCGCCTCCGCCCGCAGGCGCCGGATCTGCTTGAGACACGCGTCGATCGGATCGCCCGGGCGCGTGATGAGGTCGCCGGTCACCAGCGTAATCTGAGGCCGCAGGCTGTTGATCATATCGACGGCCCGCTCGAGGTCGCTCTCGCTGAGAAACGCGCTCAGATGAATGTCGGTAAGCTGCGCGATGCGCAGTCC
>JAKAJI010000118.1 GCA_021813825.1 Acidobacteriota bacterium
GACACTTGGCCGCCTTCGAGTCACCGCAAAAGCGATCAGCGCCGAGATCGTTGCCCTTCTATAAGCCGTCACCCAAACCTCGAGTAGCCACTGAATTTTCAGACCAGGTTTGCTTCCCGCAAGTAGGCACGAATCTGGCGGAGGTCCTCTCGCATGGCTTGGAAAACCTCCTCGCGCGGCAGCGTAAGGGTGGTTTTGCCGTCGTTGGCTCCGCCGAGTGGATACTCGAAATGAAGCTGAAGCGGCCCAGCGAAACCGGAGTTGGCCACCATCCCAAAGAATTCGGGGAAATGGACCATCCCGTGGCCGATCGGCTGCCAAGCCACTCGCCACCGGCCGCGCGCATCCTTTTGCCAATAAAAGTCCTTCACCGCGATACCGCGCAAATACGGCTGCGAGATGCGAAAACTGTTGATCCAGCCACCGAGCCCTCCTTCGACGGTGGCGTGGCCTACATCGTAGTTAACGCCCACTCGCTGTGGGTCGAATCCCTCGAGCAACTCGTGTAAGTCCCAGATTGATGCGCCGACGAGTCCGGCGCCGGAATGCGTGTGATACATCGCCGTGACTTCGTACCTGGCATTTAGTGCCGCCAGTTTTTCGACGCGCGGGCGCCATTGCGCGATCTGCTGCGCGATGGGCTGTGTGGCGCTGTATTTCAGTCCTCCCCACCGGTAGTAACGAATGCCCAGGCCGGCCATGGTCCGCAGGATGTCCTCTGCGTAAGGGGTCTCGGCGAAGACGATGTCGGTGGTCAGCATGGGGACTTGGAGGCCGTGCGAACGGATGACGGAGACCAGGGGCGGGAGGTCTCTGGCGACGTTGTCCGGTTCCACATGGCCGCCACGGCGCACCGCCAGGTCAACGCCGTCAAAGCCGAGCGCGGCGGCACCCTCGGCAAGGCTTGCGCCTTCGAGGAATCGCAGATGCTTGGAGAAGATGGCGACCTTCAGTCTCTGTCCAGGGGACTTCTTCTCATCGGCGGCGGTCAACGGCGAGGCGCCGGCCACGGCAGCGCTTGCCGACAGTAGGGCGCGACGCGAAATCCGGTTCATGGTCAGTCCTCCACCCGGTTCAATTGGGCATTCCATCCCATGCGCCTCCCGTTCTTCAGCGATAGATTGCCAAGCTGAGTCACCAGCACGGCTTGAAACGCCAGTTTCATGGTCGCGGCCGGCTTCTCTCTGGTTCGTATGCAGTGCACGAAATTCTGCACGTGGAGGTCGGTAGCCCAGCCGAAGCCTTTTGGGGAGCGGTAGGAGATGGCCGGGGTATCTTCCGCGCCTTGCCTATAAACCTTGCACTCCTCGCGCCCGATATCCATCCGCGCCCGGTCGCCGTCAAGATGGTTTAGTTGGTCGTTGCGGAACTGGTAGTGCATCGCGGCGTAATTGATCGTAAACACGCCGATGAAGTCTTCAGGGTACTCAGCCGCCACGACGACCGACTCCGGCGTATCGAAGCCAACGCGATGCGGCTTTCCCGCCGCGGCCGTCACGGTGAGGGGATAGCTGGCGTTCATGAGCAAGTGGATGCCATCGAAGACATGGGCTCCCTGGTCGGTTACGATTCCGCCCGCGTACTCGGAGATGAACCGCCAGTTGCGGAATATGAACGGATCGAGTGGCACGCGCTTTTTCGCCGGCCCCTGCCACTGGTCCCAGTCGAGCGGCCCGTCCAGTTTTGCCGTCCTCGTGCCGCCGTCGCCGACATAGTTGTTCAACCACCACGAACGGACCATGCGCACGCGCCCCAGCGTGCCGTTCCGCACGAGTCCTGCTCCGTCGAGGTACAGGTCGTAGCTGCGCCGTTGCATGCCGACCTGGACGATCTGCTTGGTATGCTTTTCGGCCTCCACCAGCGCGACGCCTTCTTCCGGCGTGTGGCAGAGGGGCTTCTCGACGTAGATGTCTTTGCCGGCCGCCAATGCGTCGAGCACCATCTGCGCATGCCAATGTTCCGGTGTGGCGATCAAGACCGCGTCGATGTCCGGATCGGAGAGCAATTGCTTGTAATTGCGGTAGGCTTTCGGATGCGTGCCGGGCGCCTTCGAGGCCACAGCCACGGCGTGCTCGAGGTTCGGCTCATACACATCGCAGATCGCCACCACACGGATCGACGGGTCCTTCTGGAACACCGTCATCACGAACGTGCCACGGCCGCCGCTGCCGATCACGCCGAGGTGAATTTGGCTGGACGGCGCCGCCGTCATCGCCACAGAGCCGCTGCCCGCCAGTAAGAACGTTCTCCGGTCCATAAACCTCCGCAAAACCTTCGAGGTTTATCGTACAAGAAACCGATTCGGCTGGCGGCCGGTTGACGCCGGCTAGAACGTGATGCGCGCGCTTACCTGCATCCGGCGGGCTTGCGTGCCATCGGGGAACCCGCCGTCAGCCGACCCAACCCCAAACGCCGCCGGCGTCGGCGTCAGTACTCCCTTGGCCTCCGTGAAGGCCTGCGTCGTCAGGCTCGTGGGGGACCAGGTGTTGGTGATGTTGAATGCCTCGAAGTTTAGCGAGAGATTGATTCGCTCCCAGGGCAGCGGGAGCATCTTCGTAAGCCGGAAGTCTTCCCGGTAGGTCGGGGGCGTGTACAAACTATTTACAGGCAAGAACGGCACTCGAGTGCTGCCCCCGAAACCGTTTAGAGACGAAGTCGACAACATCCCTGGCACGGGCGTGTCGGTGACGCGTATGGTTTCACTTCCCGTCGGCCGGCCGGCGGCGAGCGTCGTGATGCTGGAAAGCTCCCAATTGTTGGCGAAGTACTTCGCAAACGCGGTGTCGCTGTGCATCACCGTGGGAGTCCACACGAAGGAGTAAACGAGGCGGTGACGCTGGTCGAGAAGGCCGCTCCCTTTCTCGAAGGCATAGTTGCCGTTGTAGACCGAAGTAGGATAGCTGTAGAAAATCGCGCTCGTAGCGGCGCCCTGGCCGTCGTCGATCTCATGTGACCAGGTATAAGAGACCATCGAGGAAAAGCCATGGGAGAAACGCTTTTCAAACGAGACATCGAGAGCGTTGTAGAAGCTGCTGAGGCCGTTCGTTACGTCACTGATCGCGCCGTAACGCGTGTCGGGACGGGGGTTGAGGTAAACCGGCGTAGTATACGTGCCCACCTGAGCGCCGCTGGTGTTGTTGACTCTATACGTCATGAGCGGACCGAGCGGAGGCGCGTTCACGTCCGTCACACCATACAAGTTCACGCCGCGGCTCCAGATGCCGGATACCGACAACACCATATCCTTGCCAATCTGCCTTTCAAGAGTAAGTGTTGCCTGCTCCGAGTAGGGAGTCTTCAGGTTCGGCGAAGTGTATTCAAGAGCGGCGGCGGCAACCTTGGCCCCAGCCGGAGGCGAAGTGAGTGCGTTCGGAAAGACTGGTCCGGCGGCCAACTGGGCCTTGTTTGTCGCGCTAAGCGAGTCCGCGGTCTGGATGCGGCCATTGTTGGTGTACAGGTTGTCAACGAGGCCGCCGAGGTAGCGAGCGAAGAACGTGCCATAGCCGCCGCGGAGCACCGTCTTGTCATTCAGCCGGTAGTTGACGCCGAGGCGCGGCATCAGGTCGAGTGGGCCCGTCGAGATGTGCCCGGTTTGCGGATAGTCTGCGTTGAACACACTGGGCTGTTGAACGAAGGAACGTTCGTAGCGTGCTCCGAGCGTAAGCGTTAACCGGGTGTTGACTCGCCACTGATCTTCGAGGTAGACCCCCATCTCGCGGATCCAATAACTAACGAGTGGCGTGCCGAACGTCTGCGAGTAGCTCGTCCAATTCTTTGCGCCTGTGGTGTTGCCGCTGTAATCTTGGGCGAACAAAGTCGGTGTGAGGTACGTGTAGGAACCGAAGCGGTTGGACATGTAATCTACACCGTCAAAGGTGTTGACGAAGTTGCCGCCAAATTTGATAATGTGGCGGCCCTTGGTCCAGCTCAAGTCGTCGGCGAATTCGTTACGGGTTTCCATCGGCTCCACGCGGGGCAGGTAGGTGGCCGGGCCAAGCTGGACGCCACCGACCGAGACATCGAGATACCCCAGGCCGCTCCCGAGGCTGGCCTGGTTGAATCCGTCGGCTTGGCGGTCGGTATCGAGACCGTAGCGGAACGCACTCACAAAGTTCGCTGTCGGCACGTACGTCCAGGTTGCTTTGCCGTTGCGGACAATCACGCTGTCGTTGCCGTTTCCATTGATGGCAGAGCCGACCGTTGAGGATAGCCCGGTTTGGATTCCGTTCGGTGAATACCACCGGAGGAAGTTGAAACTCGCGCTGAAGGTATTCTTCTCGTTCAGGTTGTAGTCCATGCGGCCGAAGTACAGGTCGTTGTCATCGGTGCGCGGAACCTGGCCGTAGAACCTCGGCAGAAGGCTGTTGATCGCGGCGCATTGAGCCGGAGTGGCCGGTGCGCCGCAGCCAACGAAGGACTGTGTGGACGGATTCAGCACGCCCACCTTGACCTGGCTGTCGACCATCGGGAAGTTCCGGCGCGTAATGTCCGTACTCAGGAAGAAGAACAACTTATTCTTGACGATCGGGCCGCCGAGCGTGCCGCCGGTCTGAACGCGATGTTCGCTTGGATTGAACGATGCAAACGGGTCCCGCGCGTCGAATCCGGTGCTGCGGAAAAAGTAGAACGCTGAGCCGTGCAGTTCGTTGGTTCCGCTCTTGGTTACTGTATTGACGACGCCTCCCATCGCGCGACCGTACTCGGCCGAGAAATTCGCCGAGACGACCTGGAACTCTTGCACGGCGTCCAGTGAAATCTGCGATTGAATGCGGGTCCGGCCCGCGTTCTCGTCGTAAAACTGTTCGGTGTTGTCGTTGCCGTCGAGCAGGAAGGAATTGTTGCCGGCGACGCCGCGGAACGTGAGCAAGCCGAATGTGCCGTCATTGGTGACGCCAGGGGTGTTGAGGACAAACTGGTCGACCCGGCGGCCGTTGATCGGCAGATTCATAATGTCCCGGGAGCCGATAACCGTTGATACATCCACCTTCGTATCGTCGATAAGCTGCGCTGCCGCAGTTACCTCAACCGACGTGGACGTCTGACCAACCTGGAGCGTGATGTTGAGATTCAAGCTTTGGCCGACCTGCAGGACTATGTCAGTCGCCGCGTACGGTGCGAACCCGGAAGCTGTCACCTCGACCTTGTAGCCCGACCCAGGGATCAGCGAGGGCGCTGCGAAGAGGCCGGACGTATTCGTTTGAAGAGTCCGCTCGACACCACGCGACACGCTTGAGATGACAACCTTCGCCTCAGGCACGAACGCGCCTGTCGGGTCCTTGACCACACCGGTGATTCCCGCAACGCCGCCTGCGGACTGGGCAAAGCACGCAGCGGAAGAGACTAACAGTAATACAAAAACACTGATACGCATGTACCCCCCTCAAAGCCACATACTGACGTACTGGGCGGTATTGTAGCAGGCCTAAATGTCAGTGGTGTGACAAATTGGAAGTCGCCGGTCCGAGGGTTACTCGGGCAGGGCGAAGGCTACAATTTGCCCGCCGGAAGGATCTTTCGACTTGCCTCCCCCGGCCGCGATCACGACAAACTCCCGGCCGTCGGTTTGGTACACCGACGGCGTGGCATTGCCTGCATAAGGCAGTGTCGTTTCCCACAGCAGCCTGCCTGTGGATTTGTCGAAAGCGTGAAATTTCTTGTCGTAGTTCGTGGCACCGATGAAGAGGATGCCACCGGCAGTAACTACGGGTCCGCCGTAGTTTTCGCTACCGGTATTCTTGATGCCTTGCGCGGCAAGTTCCGGATACTCACCGAAGGGGATCGTCCATGTGACCTTGCCGGAGTTAAGGTCGATCGCATTTAGCGTGCCCCAGGGTGGTGCGACAGCGGGATAACCATCGGGGTCGAGAAATTTGACGTAGCCCTGGTTCCGGTACTTCATGAACGGCCCCTCGTGGGCCCCGGCCGCCGTGGCGTTTTGTCCGGTCATGACGTAATTCACGATGGCTCGGATCGCAGGCGCGCCAAGAGACGCGAACGACGGCATGCGTCCTGTTCCACGGGAAATCAGCTCGTGAATGTCTTCATTCGAGTATTTATCGGAAAGGCCGCGCAGCGACGGGAACTCCGGCGGGGCGCCGCTGCGGTCTTCCTTGTGGCAGGCCGCGCAATTGGCGTCGTACAACTTCTTGCCAGAGGTGAGGCCGGAAACCGGCTTCTGCTCGATCATTTGTAGAATCCACGCCATCTCGTTGGCGTTGACGTAGAGTAGACCGGTGTCGGGGTCGAAGGCACTGCCGCCCCACTCGGCGCCGCCGTCGAAACCGGGGAAAATGATGGTTCCTTGCCGGCTCCCCGGGATGAATTGGCCGTGGCTTCGGAGTGTGCGGAACTGGGCGAGCACGGCCGCATGGGCTTCCGGTGTGCGCTGCGTGAGCATCTCCTCGGTGAGGATCTGGCGGGCGTATGGCGATGGAAGCAGCGGGTAAGGCTGGGTCTTGGCTGTTACTTCGCCGTCCAGATCCGACGGCGGGTAAGTGTGCTCTTCGATCGGGAAAAGAGGCTTGCCGGTAACGCGGTCGAAGACGTAGACGACGCCCTGTTTCGTGGTTTGGGCGACGGCATCGATAGACCGGCCGTCGCGATGCAGAGTCACGAGAGCGGGTGGCGAGGGGAAGTCCCGGTCCCAGATGTCATGATGGACGGCCTGGAAATGCCAGATCCGTTTGCCTGTCTCCGCATCCAGCGCCAGTAGCGTGTTGGCGAACAGGTCGTCGCCGGCGCGGTTTGCGCCGTAAAAATCAAACGCCGCGGATCCGGTGGGAGCGTAGACGATGCCGCGCGAGGCGTCAAGCGCCATGCCAGTCCAGTTGTTTGCCGCTCCGCTGTATTTCCACGCATCCTTCGGCCATGTCTCGTAGCCGAACTCGCCGGGATGCGGAATCGTGTGGAAGGACCATCGCAGTGCGCCGGTACGGACGTCCCAAGCGCGGATATCGCCTGGCGGCGTCGGCAAGGTTTCCGCCGTGATGCTGCCGGTGATGAGAAGGTCCTTGTAGACGATGCCGGGCGTGGTGAGACTGAGCATTTCTTTCGGCTCCCGGAGATGATCGCGGAGGTCAATGCGGCCGTTGACGCCAAAGTGAGGATCGGGACGTCCGGTGGCGGCATCAAGCGAGTACAGATACTGATGCCAGGCGCTGAATATCCGCGCTTGCTTCCCGTCGGCCCAGTAGCTGACGCCCCGGCTCCGGATTTTGAAGAAAACCTTGCCACCGGGATTGGGCTCGAATCGCCATAACAGATGGCCCGAGGCTGCATCCAGAGCGACCACGTTAGCTTTAGGCGTAACGGCATAGAGCACACCGCCGACGACGAGAGGATTGCACTGGAACTCTGAACCAGGGAAGGCGTCGCCGGTGTCGAACGTCCAGGCGACCCGCAGGTTTGCGACATTTTCCCGGTTGATCTGCGTCAACTTCGAATATCGGATGTCATCGAGCCCGCCACCATAGGAGGGCCAGTCGGCCGGCCCGGCACCCGGGATCGAGTTTTCGGCGGCAAATAGGGCGGTGGCAATCAAGCAAGTGGAAAGCAGGAGGCGGCGCAGTGACTTCGGCATATTCGGGCGGAACAAAGATAGACGCGGTCCAGAATATCAGCTTGCCGTGGTGCAAGGCTGGTGCTGCCGCTCCATTTGACGGCGATAATGAAGGGGAAGATCCCTGCCGTGTTGTCCCTTCTGGATCCCCTGATTCGCGAGTGGTTTGAGGAGCGCTTCGGCGAGCCGACGTCGCCCCAGCGCGAGGGTTGGCCGCGGATCCTTGAGGGACAGGACGTTCTGATCTCGGCGCCGACGGGTTCGGGCAAAACGCTGGCGGCGTTTCTCGTCAGTCTCGACGAACTGATCCGCGAGGCTCGGTCTGGCTCGCTGCCGGACGAGACGCGCGTCGTATACGTGTCGCCGCTCAAGGCGTTGAGCAATGACGTTCACCGGAACCTCGAAGTGCCGCTGCGGGAGATTCGCCAGCTTGCCGAACGCCGTGGTGTGACGCTCGCTCCAATACGCACCGCCGTGCGCACTGGCGACACGCCGGCCCGGGAAAGACAGCAACTGGCGCGAAAACCGCCGCATCTTCTGGTAACGACACCGGAGTCGCTCTATATTCTGCTGACGGCGGAAAAATCCCGCGAAGCTTTGCGCACCACGCGCTCGGTCATCGTCGACGAGATTCACGCGATGGTGGGCGACAAGCGCGGCTCACACCTGGCTTTGACCCTGGCCCGATTCGATGCTCTCACCGCCCGGCCCGTGCAGCGCATCGGATTGTCGGCAACGGTGAAGCCCATCGAAGAAGTGGCGCAGTTTCTTTCCCCCAACACGCAGATCGTCAACGTCGGCCATCGCCGCGACATGGATCTTGCGGTGCTCGTGCCGCGCGACGAACTTGGTCCGATTGCGACGCACGAGATGTGGGATGAGATCTACGATCGGGTGGCGGAGTTGATCCGCGCACATCGCACCACTCTCGTCTTCGTCAACACCCGGCGCATGTCTGAGAAAGTCGCCCATGCGCTCGGCGAGCGGCTGGGCCCGGGTTTGGTGCTGCCACATCATGGGAGCCTCGCGCGGGCGCTCCGGCTGGATGCGGAGTCACGCCTGAAGAGCGGGGAACTTCGGGCGGTGGTCGCAACCGCTTCGCTCGAGCTGGGCATCGACATCGGCAGCGTGGATCTTGTGGTGCAGATCGGCTCGCCTCGCGCGATCGCCGTGGCGCTGCAGCGGTTCGGGCGCTCAGGCCATTGGGTAGGAGCGCGGCCGAAAGCCCGGGTATTTGCGACGACGCGCGATGAACTCGTTGAGTGCGCGGCGCTGCTGCGAGCCATTCGCGAGGGGGAACTCGAGCGGATCCGTATTCCGGAAAATGCCCTCGACATTCTGGCGCAACAGATCGTCGCGGCAGCGGCGTGCGAGGCCTGGGATGAGGGGGCGCTATGGGACCGTGTTCGCACCGCGTGGCCATATCGCAATCTGGAACGTGCGGACTTCGACGCGGTCATCCAGATTCTTGCGGAAGGCATCGCCACCTCGCGGGGACGAAGCGCGGCGTACCTCCATCGCGACCAGGTGAACGGAAGAGTGCGAGGCCGGCGCGGGGCGAGGCTGGCCGCCATCACCAGTGGCGGCGCGATTCCTGATAACAGTGACTACGCGGTTACCGCCGAACCCGACGGCCGCAGCGTGGGCAGCGTGAATGAAGACTTCGCCGTGGAAAGCCTCGCCGGCGATGTTTTTCTGCTGGGCACGCACTCCTGGCGGATCAAGCGCGTGGCTGCGGGGCGAGTTTACGTGGAAGACGCGCAAGGCGCCCCGCCGACGGTTCCGTTCTGGCTTGGAGAAGCACCAGGCCGATCAGCCGAGCTTTCGCGCTACGTCTCCGATACGCGGCAGCGCGTTGCGGAACTCGCCGCCGCCTCGGACGGCGCGGCAAGGGCGTTTCTCACCACGGAATGCGGTCTTGATGATGCGGGTGCGCGGCAGGTGATCGAGTACCTTCGCGCCGGCGTTCGTTCGCTTGGTGCATTGCCCGGGCAACAAACCGTGGTTGCGGAGCGATTCTTCGACGAAAGCGGCGGGATGCAGCTTGTGCTGCACGCTCCGTTCGGAAGCCGGGTGAATCGCGCCTGGGGACTCGCGCTGCGCAAGCGGTTCTGCCGAACGTTCAACTTCGAACTGCAGGCCGCGGCCACCGACAACGGGATTCTTGTTTCACTCAGCGAACTGCACGCCTTCCCCCTCGAACTGGTCTTCGAATTTCTCAAACCCGCGACGCTCGAACATGTTCTGACGCAGGCGCTGCTGGCCGCCCCGATGTTCACAACACGGTGGCGTTGGAACGCCTCTCGTGCTCTGGCCGTGCCTCGGTTCCGCGGCGGCGGCAAGGTACCGGCGCACTTGCAGCGCATGCGCTCGGACGATCTGCTGGCTAGCGTGTTTCCCGATCAGGTGGCGTGTGCCGAAAATCTCAGCGGCGAGATCCGTGTTCCCGATCATCCGCTGGTGAAAGAAACCATCGACAACTGCCTCCATGAGGCCATGGATCTGGACGGGCTGCTCGAAATCGTTCGCGCGATTCAAACCGGCGCGATCCGCACCGTTTGCGTGGACAATCCCGAGCCGTCGCCCCTTTCCCATGAAATCCTCAGTGCCAACCCTTACGCCTTCCTCGACGACGCTCCGCTGGAAGAGAGGCGGGCGCGCGCCGTACAGTTGCGCGGCTCCCTGCGCACGGATTTTGCGGGGGGAGCGGGCTTGGTCGACCCGGCGGCGATCGCCACCGTCTCCGCGGAAGTCTGGCCGGAGGTGCGCGATGCCGACGAACTGCATGACGCTCTGTTGACGCTTGTCGTGCTCCCGCCGCGTGAGGAGTGGCGGGGCTGGTTCGACGAACTACGCGGCGCCGGCCGGGCCTACGAATTCACGCGCGCCGGCCGGCCCCTCTGGGTCGCCACCGAAAGGCGTGCCGTTGCTGAGGACGCCGTCCTCACCGTGCGCGGCTGGATGGAGTCGCTTGGGCCGGTCACCCTGGCTTGGCTGGCTGAAACAAGCGCGCTCGCAACCGAGGAAGTAGAGCGGGCGCTCCTGACTCTCGAAGCCGAAGGTCAGGTGCTGCGCGGCCATTTCTCGCGGGCCGCCTCGGAAGGCGAAATCGAGTGGTGCAACCGCCGCATCCTGGCGCGGATTCACCGTCTGACGCTCGGCACGCTCCGGCGGGAGATCGAACCGGTTTCCGCCCAGGATCTATTCCGCTTCCTCTGCCGCTGGCAGCACGTCTCGCCCACCGGTCGTCTGCACGGAGTAGACGGAACGCTCGAAGTGATCCGGCAACTGCAAGGTTACGAACTTCCGGCTTCTGCGTGGGAGGACGACGTCCTCTCCCGCCGCGTTGCAAACTACGAGCCCGAGTATCTCGACGAGTTGTGCCTCGGCGGTGTGGTCGCCTGGGGCAGGTTGTCGCCGCATCCGGCGCTTGCAGACGCGGGCGGCCGCCGCATCCGGGCGACGCGAATTGCGCCTGTTTCGCTCTTTCTCCGGGAAAACGCCGGCTGGTTGAGCGTTGACGGCGAGCCCAATCTCAGCGCGCTTTCCCCGGTGGCGCTCGACGTGTACGCTGCGCTGGCGCAGCAGGGCGCCCTCTTCTTCGCCGACCTCGTCCGCGCCACGCGCCATCTGGCGAGCGAAGTCGAGGATGCGCTCTGGGATCTGGTCGCGGCTGGGCTGGTCACCGCCGACGGCTTCGAAAACCTGCGCGCCTTGATTGACCCGAAGCGGCGTCGCGGAGAAGGGCGGGGAAGAACCAAACGGCCGCGCCATGCCGCCGGGCGCTGGGCATTGATTCGCCGTGGAACCTCGTCAGTGTCGCAGGCCGATCGCCTCGATGCTTTTGCCGATCAGTTAGTCCGCCGATGGGGCGTCGTGCTCCGGGACATGCTCGCGCGTGAAACGCTCGCGCCGCCGTGGAGGGATCTGCTGCCGCTCCTGCGTCGCAAGGAAGCTCAGGGCAAACTGCGCGGCGGACGCTTCGTCTCGGGCCTTACCGGCGAGCAATACGCCGCCCCCGAAGCGCTCGATCTGCTTCGCGCCGTTCGGCGCGCGGAGAAACATCCCGAAGACGCTGTCTCGATCGCCAACGCCGACCCGCTCAATCTAGCTGGCATCATTCTGCCCGGCCCGCGCGTGAGCCCGCTGAGCGCGGCATACGTTGACGTTGTTTGAAAAAGTGAAGTCTCGAATTTGAAAAGTCCTCTTTGCTCGAAGGGCCCATCCAAAGCGTTCGAAGGCGCTTCGGGCGCCCACCACCCCCGCACCGGAAGAGCCTCAGTGGCTGGCGGCGTGGCTGCGGCGGATCATGGCGATCATTTTCAGGTTGATGGCCACAAAGCGCACCATCTGCCACGGGACAAACGTACGCAGGAATAACGTCCAGCGAGTTGGCTTGGTTGCGTAGAACCAGGGAGTCAGGTGAGCCCTTTGCATGGGAGATTCAGGTGATTCGCTCATGGTGTTACTCCGGAATCAGCGACCATCCCGGCCGCATGCGCGCTTTATACAAGAACATGTGGTGCAGCAGGATCTTGATCCAGTGGCCGGCCAGACCGATCTCGCCGAAGGTCTTGCTCACGTCCCGTCCATATTCGGGATATCGTTCGTAGTCCGGCACGATCGGATACACCGTCAGCGACGCCGCTGTCCCTGTGAACGGATTTGCGCCGGCCGAAGCGACGCAAGCGGCGCCCATTTCCGCCATGGACGCCGAGTGGGAAGGCTTGCCGCCCCGAAGCGTGTCGACGATGTTGCGCGCGACCGCCTTCGCAATCATCGCTGACGGCATGCCGGTACGCGGCGGGGCGGGCGAGATCATGAGACCTGCCGCATTGGTACGAAGCCGCGAGATCGGATGCGGAGGCGCGAAGGCGATTCCGGCGGCGAACAGGTTCGGATAGGCCGGGCTCTGGTAGAAGC
Organism: Acidobacteriota bacterium; assembly: GCA_021813825.1. Taxonomy (GTDB): domain Bacteria; phylum Acidobacteriota; class Terriglobia; order Bryobacterales; family Bryobacteraceae; genus JAJYKC01. The sequence goes on from JAKAJI010000118.1 coordinate 12,482, forward strand.
GAGGCCAATCGGAGGCACGCCAATTCTCGTACGGCTTCTTCTCATAGTCAGCGTCCACCTTCATGAAACCGCTCGGAGCGAAAACCTTTTCTGTGATCTCCTGCCCGTCCCGCCCATATGCCTTCAAACCGACGCCGGAAAACGGCGGCAGC
>JAKAJI010000533.1 GCA_021813825.1 Acidobacteriota bacterium
CCCCAAACTTCTCCCCCGCCTCTTCCTCAATCGCCCCAAACGTCTCCAGCAGCGCCCCCGCATCCCGCAACCCGCTCAGCTTCTGCCCCAGGTCCCGGTACCGCACATTCTCCGGCCGGAACCGCTCCCCCAACCCATCCCTCACCAGCCGTAGCGCCGCCCGGATTCGCTTAATCCCCTTCCGCGCCTCGTGAATCGCCTCGTCCCGGTCCCCTTCGCCCCGCAGCGCCCCCACCGCCGCGTCGATCTCCGCACGCACTAATCGCCGGATCCCCGCCCCTACGTTCTCCGCCCGCCGCAGCCGGTACGCCATCATCCACGATTCCACCACGTCCGCTCCTACCGTGGAGCGAATCTCCCGTAACTCCACCTCTGTTAGGGCATAATTCCCCTAGGACGCCTACACCATGACCGAAAACACTCCCGCGGAAGCTGCTTCGGCCGAACGCATCCAGTCCCTCTACGCCGCCCTCTACGGCGTCGCCCGCGCCCTCGCCTCGCCCAAGTCCCGCCCCGAGTTCCTCAAAGAAGTCACCCGCGCCCTCGTCGCCTCCGGCCCCTTCTCCATGGCCTTCATCGCCTGGCATGAGCCCGGCTCCTGCGAACTCATTCCAGTAGCCAGTTGGGGCGACGATGGCGGCTATGTCAAACAAATCCGCATCTACACCGACGACCGCCCCGAAGGCCGCGGCCCTGGCGGCATCGCCTTCCGCTCCGGCCTCCCCTACACCTGTGACGACTTCCTCACCGATCCCCACACCCACCCCTGGCGCGATGCCGCACGCTCGGCCGGTTGGCGCGCCTCCGCCGCCATCCCCATCCTCATCGATTCCAAACCCGCCGGCATCCTCTCCGTCTACTCCCGCCAGGCTTGGTTCTTTGGCCCCAAGGAAGTCCAACTCCTCCAGCAGGTCGCCATCGACATCGCCCTCGCCCTCGAAACCTTCGACAACGACGACCGCCGCCGCCAGGCCGAAACCGCTCTCGCCGCAGGCGAACGAAGGCTAAAGCTCGCCATGGACGCCGGTGGAATCGGAACCTATGAGTGGGACCTCCATACCGGCGAACTCTTCTGGCAGGGCCACCATGAACGCTTGTTCGGCTTCGCCCCCGGCGAATTCAACGGCTCCTACGCAACCGTCATGCGGAGAATTCACCCGGATGACGCGCCCGCCCTCAACCGCGCCGTCGACCAGGCCCGTGACACTCATACCGTCTTCGCCGGCGAATTCCGCGTCGTCTGGCCCGATGGCTCCAGTCATTGGGTCTTCAGCCAGGGCGAATTCGATTACGACGACGCCGGAACCCCCCTCCGCATGTACGGCGCCGTCGTCGATATCGACGAACGCAAACACGCCGAATTGGCCCTCCGCAAAGCCGAAGAGCGCCTCCGCTCCGCCCTCGACAGCATGCTCGAAGGCTGCATCATCGTCGGCTTCGACTGGACCTATCTTTACGTCAATGACGCTGCCGCCCGCCATGGCCTCTCCACACGCGCGCAATTGCTCGGCCGCCGCATGACCGACGTCTACCCCGGCATCGAACACACCACCATCTTCACCCACTTCCGCCAATGCATGGACCAACGCCTTCCCCAGCACTTCGTGGAGTCCTTCCGTTTCCCCAACGGCGCTGTCCATTGGTATGAAATCAGCGTCGTCCCCATCCCCGAAGGTATCTTCATCCTCACCCTCGACATCACCGAACGCCGCCTCACCGAAGACACCCTCCGGCAAAGCGAAGACCGCCTCCGCCAAGCCATCCGCGTCGCCCACATCGGCATCTTCGATCACGACCACATCGCCGAATCCGTCTACCTCTCTCCCGAACATCGCCTCATCCACGGTTTCTCGCCGGATGAACCCGTCAGCCTCGCCCGTTACCTCGACGTCATCCACCCGGACGACCGGGACCGGGTCACGGCTCTCATCCGTTCCGCCCACTCCCCTTCTGGCGATGGCGACTACGACGCCGAGCACCGCCTCCTCCTTCCCGACGGCTCCATCCGCTGGACATGCGTCCGCTCCCAAACGTACTTCAACGGAATTGGACCCGCTCGTCACCCCGTCCGCACCGTCGGCGCCGTTCACGATATCACCGAATCCAAGCGCGCCGAACAAGAAAAGGCCCGCCTCGAAGCCCAACTCTTCCACGCCCAGAAAATGGAATCCCTCGGCCGCCTCGCCGGAGGCGTTGCGCACGATTTCAACAACCTCCTCACCGTCATCAACGGCTACTCCGGCTTGCTCCTCGCCCAACTTGCTCCCGACGCTCCCATCCGGCCCGCCCTCGAACAGATCCGGAAAGCCGGGGAACGCGCCGCCGGCCTCACCCGCCAACTCCTGGCCTTCAGCCGTACCCAACTGCTCCAACCCTCCACCATCCACCTCAACGCCGTCGTCTCCGAAATGCAGCCCATCCTGGCGCGCCTCATGGGCGGCGATGTCTCGTTGCGCCTCGCCCTCAGCCCCGGCGCCGGACATGTCCACGCCGACTTGCCCCAACTCGAACAAGTCATCCTCAATCTCGCCGTCAATGCCAAAGACGCCATGCCCAACGGCGGAAGCCTCACCATTACCACCGCCCGCAACCCGGAAACGCACCAGGTCCTGCTCACCGTCGCCGACACCGGCACCGGCATGACCGATGACGTGCGCCAGCGCATCTTCGAACCTTTTTTCACCACGAAACCCGCCGGCAAAGGCACCGGCCTCGGCCTCTCCATGGTCGAAGGCTTCGTCATGCAAAGCGGTGGCAAAATCG
>JAKAJI010000534.1 GCA_021813825.1 Acidobacteriota bacterium
GATGTGGACACGATCTATCACGGCTTCGACCGCGTGCTACCGAACATCGACTACCTCATCGCGAGTTCGGAATTTCCTTCGCAGTGGACCGGGGAACGCGACCCGCTGAAAGCGCTGGAGACGATTCAGGAAGAATACGGGATGCGCGTGGCCGGGATGACGCTCGGCGCGCACGGAGCGCTGGTGCGCTCCGGTGGGCGCTTCTATTACTCGCCCGCCTTCGTGGTGGACTGTCTTGACACGACCGGCGCCGGAGACGTGTTTCACGGAGCCTTTTGTTATGCTGTGCTTCAGGAGATGCCGCTGCCGGAAGCTCTCGATTTTTCCAACGCCATGGCCGCTCTCAACTGCACGAAAATCGGTGCGCGAGGCGGCATCGCGACACTTGAAGAGGCGCGATCCCTGATGAGCCAAGCCCCGCGCCGCGCGCTCAAGGATTTCGAGTCGCGTTTCGGGCTGAGCGCCGGTTCATGATTCCACTTCGCTCCTCCGAGCGGACTTACTCGACACCTTCGGTCACGCTCGGCATCATCGCTGTCAACGTGGTGGTGTTTCTGTTCGAGTTGACGATGCCCCCGTGGACTCTCAACCGGTTCATCATCCACTATGGGATCGTGCCGGACCATCTGCGCGCCTCCTCCCTCATCACCTCCATGTTCCTTCACGGCGGCTGGCTGCACATTCTAGGCAATATGTGGTTCTTCTGGATCTTCGGGAAGGGCGTTGAGGATCTGCTCGGCCATGCCCGTTTTTTCTTTTTCTATTTCGTCTGCGGGCTGGCGGCGGGTTTGACGCACGTGCTGCTCAACGCCGATTCGCCGATTCCTACGATCGGCGCGAGCGGGGCGATTGCCGGAGTGATGGGCGCGTACCTGATCAAGTTTCCGCGCGCTCGGATTGTGACGCTGGTGCCAATCTTCATTTTCCTGACAACCATTGAGATTCCCGCTGCGTTCTTACTGTTGTATTGGTTTTTCCTCCAGTTTGCCGGGGGCTACATGGGACAGATCGCGCACAATGTATATGGCGGCGACAGCACGGCGTGGTTTGCGCACGTGGGAGGGTTTCTGGCGGGCATGGGGCTTATTCTCGTTTTGCCGACACAGCAACGGTGGCGGCGCTGGAGCGACTCCTAGATGTGGTCCGTTGAAATGGCCTCGGCCGGCGTCACGGAGCCACTGGATATTCTGGCCATCGCGGCGCATCCGGACGACGTCGAGCAGACCTGCGGCGGGACGCTGCTGCGGATGGCTGCGGCCGGATACCGGACGGGCGTGCTCGACTTGACCGCCGGTGACATGGGGAGCCGCGGTACACCCGAACTGCGGATTCGTGAATCGCAGGCGGCGGCGTCCCTGCTGCGTCTGGCGTGGCGGGGGAACCTGCGGTGGCCGGATGCGCGACTGGAGAACACGATTACGGCGCGGATGACGCTCGCCGCTGAGATCCGCCATCTTCGTCCTCGCGTGGTGATTCTGCCGTATTGGGAAGGGCGCCACCCGGACCACTACCGGGCGGCGGAGATCGGCTATGAGTCCTGCTTTCTCGCCGGGTTGAAAAAGCTGGATGAAGAGACACCGCCCCACCGGCCCGCGCAGGTGCTGTACTCGTCGCTTTACGCGAACGTGAAACCGTCGTTCGTGGTGGACATCAGCGCGCAGTTCGAGCGGCGGATGGAGTCGCTGTTCGCCTATGGGTCGCAGTATGACGACGACGGAGGCGAAGCGGGCGGTTTTCCCAAGCGCGCCGAGATTCGCGAGCGGTTGGGGGCGGTCGCGCGGTTCTACGGCAATCTGATCGGCGTGCGGTACGGCGAGCCGTTCGTCGTGAAGGAAACCATGCGGGTGGACGACATCACGACGCTTGGTGTGCGCAGTTTGTAAGGATCAGGGCGTCTGCTCCCGCCCCGCGCCATGATCCGGCCGGGCTTTCAACTCCGATAGCAGCCATGCCCGCGCCACGCGCAGATCCCGCTTTACGGTGACTTCCGAGATGCCGAGCGCCTCGCCCACCTCGGCGTAGCTCAGTCCCCCGAAGTATGTCATTTCGACGATCTTCGCCTTCCGGGCGTCGAATTGTTCCAGGCGATCCAAGGCGTCATCGATCTCGATGAGGGCGGGATCCGGCTCGGGGCCAACGACGAGCGCTTCGTCGAACACGGTCTGCCGCATTTCACCGCCCCGCCGTTGGCGGCCGCGGCGCTTGGCGTGGTCGACGAGCACGCGGCGCATCGCCGTGGAAGCGACGGCGAAAAAATGCGAACGGTCCTGAAAGTCAATTTGGGCGCCCGCCAGCTTCAGATATGCCTCATGGACGAGCGCGGTTGCTCCGAGCGTGTGTCCGGGGCGTTCGCCCCGCAGATGGTGACCGGCGAGTTTTCGCAAGCGGTCGTAAACCAAGGGCACGAGATCGTCTTGGGCGGCCGCGTCCCCCAAACGCCAGGAATGCAGCAGGCGGGTAATCGCCGGATCCTCCGTTTCCAAGTTTCCTCCTTTGGCTCTTCCACACAGCCTACAAGAAAATTCCTGGCCCCATGACCCGGTGCGGGACAAAGTGTCGCTGTCCGCGGTGCAAGCAGTTGATTTCGACGAAAGAGAGGACTCACCCCATGACATTCGCCTTCTGTCCCCGGATTCCTTCTCCTATCACTGCCGTCTTTTTGCTGCCGGCAGCATTCTTCATTCTTTCCGGCGCCTCGGCTCAAATCGCGCCACAGCCTCAGACCAACGTAACGTTCGTTTTCACGGCCGACACACACGT
>JAKAJI010000119.1 GCA_021813825.1 Acidobacteriota bacterium
CCGGAGGCGTTTGACCACCTCGAGGCGATTCTGGTGGCGTCGGACGGGGTGATGGTGGCGCGCGGGGATCTGGGCGTGGAAGTGGCGCTCGAGAAGGTGCCACACATTCAGAAGACGGTGATCGACCGGGCGCGGCATCACGGCAAGATTGTGATTACGGCGACGCAGATGCTGGAGTCGATGATCGAGAATCCTTTTCCCACGCGGGCGGAGGTGAGCGACGTTGCGAATGCGATTTACGATGGCAGCGACGCGGTGATGCTGTCGGGGGAGACGTCGGTGGGCAAGTATCCGGCGGCGGCAGTAGACATGATGGGGAAGATCGCAATGGAAGCGGAGTCGACGCGACGCTTCCGCGCGTACAAGGATCTACCAACGGCGGAGAGCGCGGGATACGCGGAGATCATCGCGTCGGCGGCATATCAGGCGGGCAGTGCGGCGGGGGTTTCGGCGATCGCCGTGTTCACGACGAGCGGTTTGTCGGCGCGGCTGGTTTCGCGGCTGCGGCCGCCGGTGCCGATTTTCGCGTTCACGCCGGACGAGGGTTCGGCGCGGCGGTTGGCGCTGGCGTTCGGAGTGCATCCGGTGCTGATTCATCCGTCGGAATCGACGGATCAGATGCTGGCGCAACTGGACGAGGTGGTGCTGGACCGCGGGTGGCTGAAGCCGGGGGATGGCGTGGCGGTGGTGGCCGGGCAGCCGATCGGGAAGGCGGGGACGACGAATATGCTGAAGCTGCATCGGGTGGGGGACAGGTTGTCGGCGAAATGGTGAGGGAACGAGGAGCAAGAAGCCAGGAGCCAGGAGCCAGAAGTCGGAAGCCGGGAATAACGTTTTTGTTTTAGGCTGAGGGCGTGTTGGGGGAGTTTTCGGGCGAAAGCCGTCACGTTGGCCTTATTCGTGCATCCGTATATACGGACGAACGATGAGAGAGTTGGCCGGCACGTTCAAGGCATTGGCGGACCCGACGCGGCTTCGGATTCTAAACCTCCTGTTGCGGTCTCCCTTGTGTGTGTGCGAAATGGAGCGGTTGCTCGATTTGCCGCAGCCACTCCTTTCCCGGCACCTGGCATACCTGCGTAACTACGGGTGGGTGGAGAGCCAGCGGGACGGGATGCGGGTGAACTACCAGATCAACGAGAAGCAGCGGCTCATCGCGGAACTCCGGCCGTTTCTGTTGCGCCAGTTTGAAGGCGACGCCGTGGGGCGTGCCGATCTGCGCGCGCTCGAATCGGCGGTCCATAGACGAATCGAAAGGACTCGAGGACATGAACGCGACACACACGCCCGCAGTTGAGGAAGTGTTTGCAATGATGCGGAAGATGATGGGGGGTGTGCCCTCCGCCATCGAGAAAGCCACCAAGGTGGACGAAGGGCTGCTGTATGAGCACCTGCGGTCGCGGCAGTACGCCATGCCGGCTGAGGGCGCTCTGGATGACGAGACGCGAACTTTGATCTATCTTGCCGCGGCGCTGGCCGCCGGCAGCACCGCGTGCATCGAGGCCATGGCGAATAAAGCCCGGGTGCAAGGCATTCCGGCGGCGAAGGTCCTGGAGACGCTGCACATCGTGCGTTTCGCGCTAGCCACGAAGGTCATCGGCGAAGCCGAGCCGGTCTTCGAGGCGTTGTTGGAGCCGCCGAAATAGAGGCCAGTTCGCCAACCAGGGAGAGCCGCCATGAATTCTGAAGGTGAAAGCGGCGCTTCAAGCGCCGTGGAATCGAAGGAGCCGCGGCAAGCCAAGCGGCTTTCGACCCTGCTGCGGGTGGGAGGATCCTTCGCAGCGATTGTTGTGCTGATGCTGTGGATCTTCGGTGCGTTCCGGCATGGGGTGATTCAGGCCGGCAAGGCGCCGGTTCCGGTGGAATCGGCGGAGGGATTACCCACCGCGAAGGTTGAGGTGCAATCGGTTCCCGCGGTCACCGAGGCGGTGGGAACGGTTCAGCCGGAACGGATTGCGACGGTGACGTCGCAGGTGCTGGCGAACATTGTCGAGATGCGAGCTTCGGCGGGTCAGCGCGTGAGGGCTGGGGAAACGCTGGTGGTGTTGGACGACCGCGAGTTGCGGCATCGCGTGATGCAGGCGCAGGAGGCGCTGCGCAGCGCGCAGGCGACGCTCGAGCAGGCGGAGTCCGACTACAAACGCGACAAGCCACTGTTCGACCAGCAGGTGATCACGCCGTACGATTTCGAGCACACGCAGACCAACCTGAAAACGGCGGAGGCGAACGTGCACCGGTTGCAGCAGGCGGAAAGGGAAGCCGAGGTGAACCTGTCGTACGCGGCGATCGGAAGTGGGTTTTCGGGGGTGGTGGTGGACAAACTGGCAAACGTGGGGGACATGGCAGCACCCGGGAAGCCTTTGTTCACGATGTACGAGGAGGGGCGGTTGTGGCTGGAGGCGAATGTTCCGGAGGATTTGATGGACCGGGTTCGACTCAACGCGGTTCTGCCGTACAGGATCGACGCGGTGGGACGGGAGATGCGAGGGCGGGTAGTGGAAATCGTGCCGTCTTCGGATCCAGCCAGCCGCAGCGTTTTGGTGCGGGTCCATCTGGACGAAACCAGGGACGTGGTTCCGGGAATGTTCGGGCGTTTGCTGATCCCGATGAAAGCGGAAGAAGTGGTGGCGGTTCCGGCGGCGGCGCTGATCCGCGCCGGCCAACTCACGATGGTGGACGTAGTCCGTGACGGCCGCCTGGAGCGGCGGACGGTGCAAACCGGGCGGGCAATTGGCCAAGACAAGTTGGAGGTTCTGAGCGGCCTGGCGCCGGGCGACACGGTGGTTGTGAGGAACAAGCCGCTATGAGCGAGCCGCACGAATCGCTGACGATCCGGATCGTCCGGAAATTTCTCGAATCGAACCTGTCGATGGTCTTGATCCTGGTCTCGATCGCGGCCGGGGCGGTGGCGCTGGTGGTGACGCCGCGCGAGGAAGAACCGCAGATCATCGTGGCGGCGGCGAACGTAATGGTTGCGTTTCCGGGCCATTCGGCGCAGGATGTCGAGCAACTTATCTCGACGCCGGTGGAGAAGATGCTGTACCAGGTCCCCGGCGTGGAGTATGTGTATTCGCGGTCGATGCCGGGCCAGAGCATCGTGACGGTGCGGTTCTACGTGGGGCAGCCTTTGGAGCCCAGCTACGTGAAGCTGATCCGGAAGCTGAACGAGAACATGGACCGGGTCACGCCGGGAGCGGCGGGATGGGTGGTGAAGCCGATTGACGTGGACGATGTGCCGATCGTGACGGTGACACTGACGAGCGGCTCGCGGGACGACTATGAGTTGCGGCGCATGGCGGACGAAATGGTGGATCGTCTGCAAGGGGTGAATAACGCCGGGGTGGCGTACGTTGTGGGGGGGCGGCCGCGAGAGCTTCTGATCCGGCCGTCGGCCTCGCGCATGGCGGCCTACCGGATATCGGCGCTGGATTTGAGCCGGGCGATTCAGGGATCGAATTCGAGCGTGCAGGCAGGCGCGTTCGACCGCAACGACCAGGACGTGCGCGTGGAGGCGGGCCAGTTCATTGCGGACGCGCGGGACTTGCAGAACCTGGTGGTGGGGGTTTGGAGCGGCAGGCCGGTTTACCTGCGGGACGTGGCGGAGGTGAGTGACGGGGCGGGCGAGTTTACCGACTACGTGCGATTTCACCGCGGTCTGGCGTGGAGTCATCCGAAGGAAGAGGGCGCGGCGGGAACGCTGGTTGGCGGGGCGGAGGCGCCGGCGGCGCCGAAGAACGGATCGCAACCGGCGGTCACGATCGCGGTGGCCAAGAAGCACGGCACGAACAACGTGTGGGTGGCGGAGGACGTGCTGAAGCGGGTGGGCGAATTGAAAAAGGAAATTCTACCCGCGGACGTGCAGGTGGTGGTGACGCGCAACTATGGCGTCACGGCGAACGACAAGGTCAGGGAGCTCGAAGAAGGGTTGCTGGTCGCGATCGGGGTGGTGATGGCGCTGCTGGCGATCGGGCTGGGCTACCGGCAGGCGCTGGTGGTGGCGATCGCGGTGCCGTGCGTGTTCGGTTTGACACTGATCGTGAACTACCTGCTGGGATTCTCGATCAACCGGGTTACGCTGTTCGCTTTGACGGTGGCCTTGGGGCTGCTGGTGGACGACCCCATTGTGGACGTGGAGAACATTCACCGGCATTTCAAGATGCGCGGGAAGGCGACGGCGGAGGTGGTGCTGGAGGCGGTGAACGAAGTGCGGCCGCCGCTGATTGCGGCGACCTTTGCGGTGATTCTCTCGTTTCTTCCGCTGTTGTTTGTGACCGACATGATGGGGCAGTATTTGCGGCCGATGGCCGCGAACATTCCGGTGACGATGATCATGTCGCTGGTGGTTTCGTTCACGATCACGCCGTGGTTGGCCTACCGGATGCTAAGGGGCGAGGAGGGCGGCGCGGGGCACGAGGGCGCGCCACAGGCTTCGTTCCGGCGAACGCGGCGATTCTTCGATACCACGCTGATGCCACTGGTGAGGCGAAGGCGGCGCGGGCGGCTGTTTCTGCTGGTAGTGATGTTGCTGTTCATCGGGAGCGTACTGTTGGTGCTCACGCGGAAGGTGCGCGTGAAGCAACTGCCGTACGACAACAAGGACGAGATGCTGCTGGTTCTCGATTTGCCGTCGGGGACGACGCTCGAGCGGACGGATGCGGCGGCGCGCGACTTCGAACGGTACCTGGCATCGGTACCGGAGGTTACGGACTACGAGGCATACGTGGGGACCACGTCGCCGGTGGATTTCAACGGCATGATGCGGCAGTATTTTCTGCGCCAGGCGCCGAACCGGGCCGACATCCGCGTGAATCTGATTCACAAGACGGAGCGCACGGATCCGAGCCATTCCGTGGCGTTGCGTCTGCGGGGCGACCTGACGGAAATTGCGCGGCGCGATCAAGTGAAGTTGAAAATCGTGGAGCTGCCCGCGGGGCCGCCGACGATGTCCACGCTGGTTGCTGCGATCTATGGCGGGCCGACGCAGTCTTACCGGGACCTGATCGACGCGGCGTCGATCGTGGAGGCGCGGATGCGGCGCGAACCGGGGGTGGTGGACGTAGACGACACGGTGGAGGAAGACCAGACGAAGTATGTGTTCGAGGTGGACAAACAGAAGGCGGCGTTGAACGGCGTATCGGCGGACGATGTATCGCGGACGATTGCGGTTGCTCTTGGCGGCCAGGCGGTGGGGGCGGCGCAGATCCCGCATGAACGCAACCCGGTGGGCATCGTGCTTTGGTTTCCGCGGGCAGAGCGATCGAGCCGGGTGGACCTGGCGCGGATTTATGCAAAGGGCCCGGGGGGAAACCTGGTTCCGATTTCGGAACTGGGGGCATGGCGGACGACGGTAGAGGACAAGACGATCTATCACCGGCAGCTCGAACGGGTCGTGTATGTGACGGGCGAGATGGCGGGGCGCCCACCGGTGGAAACGATTTTGGATCTGCGGGCGGATGAAGTGAAGGGGGGACGGCGCGGATTCGTTGATCTGCAGGCTCAGGCGCGTCCCCTGGCGGAGCGGACCATGTTCCGCAAGGGGGGCGGCATTCGGTGGGGGGTTGCCGAGGGGATCGCGGTTCGTTGGTGGGACGAAGGCGAGATGTATATCTCGCTGCACCTGTTCCGCGACCTGGCGCTGGCGATGCTGGTGGCTTTGATTGCCATCTACATCATCCTGATGAACCAGACGGGGTCTTTCCGTTTACCGTTGACGATCATGCGGGCGATTCCGCTGATGGTGATCGGTGTGATGCCCGGGTTCTGGCTGCTGAACCAGTTCGGGCAGCGGAGTATCGGCGGGTTCATGAATCCGGTATTCTTTTCGGGCCCGGCGTTTATCGGCATGATTGCGCTGGCGGGCATTGTGACGCGGAACTCGATCATCATCGTGGATTTCATTCAGATCGGGTTGCTGCGGGGTTTGGCGCTGGACGAGGCGATTCTCGAAAGCGTCACGGTGCGGTTGCGGCCGATTCTACTTACGTCGGGAGCGGCCGTGTTGGGCGCGATTCCGATCACGCTCGATACGGTGTTCGGCGGAATGGCATGGGCACTGATTTTTGGACTGATCGTATCCACGCTGTTTTCGCTGTTCGTCATTCCGGTGACTTACAACGTGGTGTACGCGAACAAACCGGACCATGGACTGCCGGAGCAGATCCGAAAGAAGCTTGCCACCAGCCTGGGGCAGGAGACGGCTTTGTGAGGAAGCGTATGAGAGGGTTGACACGATTGGCCGCCGCGGTTGGAATATTCCTGGTTGCGGCGTGGGGCGCCGGCCCGCCGTCGGGCGGCGGGATGAGTCTGCGGGAGGCGGTGGAGTACGCGTTGGCGCATTCGCCGGATTTGAAGTCGTCGCAGACGGAGGTGCAGCGACGGCAAGGACAGGTAACCACGGCGCACTCGTATCTGATGCCGCAGGTGGAATTGAATGCGGACGCCTTGCGTTCGCGCTACGCGCACGGTTATCCTTTCGGAGCCGAACCGTCCCAGTTGCGCTTTGACACCGCTCTCTACACCGGGAGCGCGGATTTGAAGTTCCTGGCGTGGGACTTTCATAAGACGGAGTTGGAGCTGGCCTCGGCCCGGGAGCGGGTGGAAGCGGCCCGTTCAGCGTCGGAACGGCGGCGCCAGGAGATCGTGTTCGAGACCGCGCAGCTTTATTTGCAGACGCTGGCTTACACGGACTTGATCGGCGCGGCGGAAGCGCGGGAAAAGAGCTTGCGATCGCTGTTGGACCTAACGAACCGTCTCGTGCAGGGCGGGCGAGCGGTGCCGGTGGATGCGTTGAAGGTTCAGACGCGGCTGGCGCAGGTGGAGAGCGACCTGGCGACGCTCGAGTCAGGGCGGAGATCGTCGTTGAGCGCGCTGGCGACGGTGATGGGGTTTACGGGGGATTTGCCGGAGTTGCGCTACACACCGGCGCCGGCCGAACTACCGCCCGCTCCGGCGCCCGAGGCAGAGTTACTGCACACGGCGAAAGCGGCAAGACCCGATGTTGTGTCGCAGGATCACGAGATTCTTTCGAACGAGCACGCCGAGGAAGCGGCCCGCAAATCCGTCTGGCCGCGGATCGACCTTCGCGCCTCGGCGATTCAATACGGGTCGAACGTTCCGGTTGGCTTTCCGGAATTGATCGGCAAAATGCTGCCGGGTTTTCCTTCGACGTTGCCGTCCCCGGGCAACGCGGCTACGGACCTAGTGGTTGGGGTGCACGTCTCGTTTCCATTGTTTGATGGCGGCCGGCGGAAGGGTGAGATTCAAGCGGCGCAGTCGCAATTGGAAGAATCGCGGTTGGCGCGGCAGCAGTTGGAGTTTCGGATCGACCGGGAGGTTCGAACGGCGATGGCGGATCTGGAGAGCGCGCAGAGCCGGGTGAAGGCGCTTAAGGATTCCGTCACGGAGAGCGATCGGGTGCTGCACGATGAGCGGCTGAAATTCGAGGCGGGACGCAGCGTGATCAACTTCGTGTTGGACGCCGAGTCGGCGCTGCTCACGAATCAGAGTCTGCTATCGCAGGCCCAGCGGAGTGTCAGCATCGCAGCACTCGAATTGGATTTGAGCAGCGGGCAAATCGACGTCGAGCGGTTGCCGTGATGGGGGTCCAGTTCCGTCAGGAGGCGACTTCGATTTCCCAGCCGAAGCCGGGACGGTCCGAGGGGCGCATGTAAATTCCTTCCGGGCCGCGCGTGATCTGGTTGTCCTCTTCAAACCGCCGGTAGACCTCAGGAGGTCCGCCGGGAGGAGGCATGAACATCTCCGACCAGGGAGCGTTGGTCGTGGCCATGGTGAAGTGGACGCAGTCCTGGACGCCGCCCGCGTGTGGGATGACGGGAATGTCGTAAGCCGCGGCCATGGCGGCAATTTTCCGCAGCTCGGTTAAGCCGCCGCACCAGTGCACGTCGGGCTGCCAGACGGCGGCGGCGTTGTGCTCGAGCAGTTTCCGGAAGCCGTAGCGGAAATAGACATGCTCGCCCGTGGCGATGCGCGTGGATTTGATGGCCGCTTTCAGACGGCCGAAGCCGGCGAAGTCGTAGGGCGGGAGGCATTCCTCCATCCAATAGACGCGGTGGGGCGCGAGCATTTCCGCCAATTCGATGGTGTACTGCTCATTCAACGCCATCCAGCAGTCGAGCATGATGTCGCCGTCGGGGCCGAGCAGATCGCGGGTGTGCTTGACCAGGGCGGTGTTCTTGCGCATGCCCTCCCGGCCGTCGGCGGGACCATAAGGGAGGGCCAGTTTCAGGCGGCGATAGCCGAATTGAATGTGCTGCTCGATATCGTTTCCCGTGCAGTAGGTGGGGATGCGCGCTTTGGTTTCGCCTCCGAGCAGCTTGTAGACAGGCATCCCGAGGGCGTTGCCGATCAGGTCCCAGAGCGCGAGATCGACGCCGCTGATGGCGTGCGGGACGACGCCGGCCTGCCCGTAGTACAGGCTGGAGCGAAAAAGGATGTCCCAGATGCGCTCGATGTTGAACGGGTCTTCCCCCATGAGGAGTTTGGTGAAATGCCCCGTCACCACCTCGCCGCCGGCCATGCCGCCGGTGCCGTATCCTTTCACGCCCTTGTCGGTGGAGATTTCGACGGTGAAACCCTCGAGCTTTCCGGGATCCGGCATGAAGAGGGAACGCTGAGGTTTGTACTCGGGGTAGACGGACATCGGGTTGGCTACCTCGACGCCGCCGGTGGACCAGGAACCCGGCGATGGCTGATACGTGGGAACGGGCCGCTTGGGGCGCGTGTGGACCAGCCGGACGCCGGTGATCTTCAACTTACTCTTTTCGTCTTGAAAGGGAGGTGGCGCCGGAGCGGCTTGATCCGCCATCGCCAGAGCCGCCGTGCCACCAAACGCGAGGAAACTCCGCCGCATCATAAACGAGTATTTTAGTCTCGCGTGAAGACGGGCGAGAGGCTGACGATCATCGGAAGAGCCGGCGGCTGTGGAACAGGGAGATCAGCTTCCATTTCAGAAAGCGTGCCGCAACCACCGGGCTAGCCCAAACGGCGCGCCCGAGGGCCGCCAAAGCCGGTACGGGCCTTCGCGCCCGAAAGTGAATCCTACAGGCGGAAAGCATTGCTGTTGCAACGGCGGATCCCGGAATCGGGCCGGGCCTTGAAAGATTGGTTAATTCTTCAAATAACTGCTGGACTGCATCGTGCTGCGAGGCTTGTAACATCGCTCCGATCCAGGAAACATAAGCCGAGGTAAGCGCGCGCCGTTGCGACGCCCGGCTAACTCCAAGTTTCTCTACAAAGTCCGCAGAGATCACCGGCCCGTCGCAGGGCGGTTCGGCGCACTGCCGTTCCCTGAGTGACGAGAGTGCGTGGGCCGCCAGGGCTGAGAGGCTTTGCTGCCTCAGGTTATGAACGGAGACTCCCTCTGAGTGAGTCCTTTTGCGGAGCACGACATCGGGCAGATTCGCCACCTTCGCGTGCTCGAGGATACGAAGGCAGAGGTCGTAATCTTCCGCGTGCAGAAACTGAGCTCTATAGCCTCCGGCTTCGTCGAAGGTTTGCTTTCGCATCAGCACGGCGGAATGGAAAATGGGAAATGAATAAAAGCGCAAAGCAGTTCGAATCGTATTGTCTTCGAGAGGCGGCCGGACAAGGAATAGCCATCTTCCGCGATCGTCGATTCCTTCGACAGCGCCTCCGAGGAGTCCGACTTTGTCGTGATGCTCCAGGAACCGGACCTGCCGCTCGAGGCGGTCCGGCATGGACACGTCGTCGGCGTCCATTCGAGCGAGGAACTTGCCCTGCGCGAGGCCGCATCCGAGGTTGAGAGACGCGATGAGACCCTTGTTTTCCTGGGCGTAGACGCGCACCCGCGAATCGCTCTTCTCGTAGCGCTCGAGTATGGACGCCGTGCGGTCCGTCGAACCATCGTTGACGATGATGAATTCGAAGCCGCGGAAGGTCTGATTCAGGATGCTCTCGATCGCTTCGGCGAGGAACCGCTCGCCGTTGAAAACGCTCATGACGACGGAGACGGCCGGCTTAGGCACCATTTCTATTAAGTCCAGAGTATGCTGAATTGACGGTTTGACTGGGGAGGAAGAGGATGCGACGCAGAACATTTCTTTCCGCTTCCGGCCTTTCGGCTTCGGCGATGGCCGGGTTGGCTTTGGAAGGTCCCGAAGGCCGCGCGGCGACCGCGGAGATTCCGCGGCGCGTGTTTGGAAAGACGGGCGAGAAGCTGACGATCATCGGGCAGGCCGGCGGCCGTTTCCCTCTATGCAGTTTTGAGGACGCCAAAGCCGTTACGCTGCGCGCGTATGAGCTGGGGATCAACTATTTCGACTGCGCGCGGATTTATTGGGACGGCAAGTCGGAAGAGGTGTACGGCGCGGTGTTGCCGCCGTTTCGCAAGCATATTTTCCTCACCACGAAGTCGCCGCAGCGGAGCCGGGCCGGAGCGCAGGCCGACCTGGAGAAATCTCTGCGCGCGTTGAAGACGGATTACGTGGATCTGTGGCAGATCCACCAGGTGAGCACGATGGAGGAGGTGCACCAGATTTTCGCTCCGGGCGGCGCGATCGAAGCCTTTGAAGCGGCCAAGAAAGCGGGGAAGTGCCGTTTCATCGGATTCACAGGACATCATGACCCGGCAGTGCACCTGGCGATGCTGAAGAGTTACGACAAGTACGACACGATCCTGATGCCGCTGAATCCAGCCGACCCGGCGTACCTGAGTTTCGAGAAACAGGTTCTGCCGGTGGCAGTCGAGCGGGGATTGGGGATTCAGGCGATGAAGAGCACGGCCAACGCGGGGCTGCTGTCAAGTCTTCATGTGAAAGACTGCCTGACGTATGTGCTGAGTTTGCCGGTTCACTGCCTGGCGCTGGGATGCACGACGGTGGGCCAGATTGAAGACGATGTCCACATTGCGCGGCAGTTCCGTCCGCTGCCGGAGGAGCAGATGGCGGAGATCCGGAAGCGGGCCAGCGGATTGGCCGGGCCGCGGCTGGAGAACTGGAAACGGGATGAAAGCCAGAGAGCCGCGGGGCGGCGTTATTGGGATGGTGCGCCGGCGTAGCCGGTGCTTGGGCCACGATGCTTTCGCGCAGATCTCTGCTTCGTTCCGCCTCGGGCGCCGGTTTGCTGGGTCTTCCTTCGCGGGCCCAGCCGGGTGAAAAGCGCGCCCTGGCACTGATTGGCGACCGGTATCACAATGCGGACTACATTCGGGTGGCGCTCGACCGGACGTTGGAGGGGCTCAGGGTAAAGGTGGATTACACGATTAACTACGAGCAGCTCTCCCGCAGCCTGCTGAGTAGTTATCAATTGTTCATTTGTCTGCGAGATGGCATGATCTGGCCGGACGGATACAGCGGACCGGACGCATACCCTTATGAACAGGACCTGGAGAATCGAGGTACATTCCCCGAGCCGCAGCCGCGGAAGTGGCTTCGAGAAGAGCAGGCCGAAGCGCTGAAGGAATTCGTGGACAAGGGCAACGGGTTTTACTCGCTGCACAACAGCAGCCACGTGTCGTTGTCGTCGAAGACGTGGCGTGATGTGATGGGCGGCGCCTACATCGGCCATCCTCCGCTGCGGCCATTCCGGGTGCGGGTGGTGAACGCAACGCATCCGATTACGCAGGGAATTCAGGACTTCACGGTGAACGACGAACAACACTATGTGGAGTACGACAAAGACAAGAAGAACATTCTGCTCGAGGCCGAGAATATCGATGGCTTGACGTTCCAGGGATTGGGCGCGAAGTCGATTGCCGGGTGGGCCTACGATTACGGGCGCGGCCGGGTGGTATTCACCTCGCCCGGACACACGATCCATGCGCTGTGGAGTCCGGAGTACGTGAAGCTGCAGAAGCGAGCGGTGCGCTGGCTGCTGAAGGAGATTTGAGGGCAAATGCGCAAGAGGGGGATGTCGCGCCGCGGGTTTCTTGCCGCTTCGGGGGCCTCGGTTGCTGTCGCAAATCCCGGCCTGGCCGCGGCGCAGGCGGTAGGAATCAAGCCGGCGGATCTGCCGGACCTCACAATCAGCGAAGTTCGGGTTTACGAGCTTGACTTGAGCCGGGCGGGCGGAAGCGGGCACGAACGACTAGCCGGTATCGTCACCAAGAGCGGCATCGAAGGCAACTACACGCTGGGGGAACGGTACTGGCATCCCAACTGGAGCAACCTCGGGTGGGTCGAGTACGCCAAGCCGGCGTTGACGGGAAAGAGCGTGCTGGACCTCCCCGCGCTCACCTCGCAATGGAAGCCGGAGCTACGCCGGCTGGGCCAACTGTCGTACGCATCCGCGATCGACAACTGCCTTTGGGACATTCTGGGCAAAGCCGTGAACCTGCCGGTGTACCGCGTTCTGGGGGCGTACCGGGACAAGGTGAAAGCTTATGCGAGTTCGCAGCATCACGCGGCGGTGGAAGATTTCGTCAATGAAGTCGGGCAGGTGAAGGCGCAGGGGTTTTCGGCGTACAAGATTCACCCTCCCAGCCCGAATGGCGGACACGACTACGCTTTGGATATCGAGGTCGCCAAAGCCGTGCGGAAGGCCGCGGGCGACGGGTTTACGCTGCTGTTCGATCCGGTTGGCGTGTACACGCGGGC
>JAKAJI010000535.1 GCA_021813825.1 Acidobacteriota bacterium
TTCGCCGAAAGCGCCGGGGCCACGGCCGTTCCCGTCATCCTCGCCTCGTGCCCCGGTTCTTTCAACATCGCCTCTAAGTCGTCCCCGCGAATCGTCAGAGTAAATTCGAACTTATTTCCGGCACTCTTCCCTGCCGTCGCGCCCGCGTTGTAATCCGCCGCGCCCGCGGCCCAGAACCCCTTCATCGTTTCGGTAAACTGAATCCCCATCGTCGCCGCCTGCGCCGGCACCGGCCGCGGCCTCGATGGCATCGAGTAGTCGATCGTCCAGCCCCGGTCCGCCGCAATCAGCGCGCACGTCCGCTCCGCAATCGCCGAAATCGTCAGCGACGGATTCACCCCCAGCGGCCTCGGAATCACCGCGCCGTCGTCCACATACAACCCCTCGTACACCGCCGTCCCGGACTGCCCCGCGAACACCTGCCCCTTGTGGTTCACCACTCCCTGCTCGGCGCTCTCGCCCATGATGCAGCCGCCCAGCGGATGCACACTTACCAGCGCCTTCTGCTGCAGCGAATGCCACGTCGGGTTCGGCACGTAGAACCCTCCCAGCGGCTGTGTCGCTTTTTTCAAATTCTCGTTCGCCCGCGCGAAAATCTGCTCGCTCCCCACGCCCGGCCACGAAATCCGCAGCCGGTCGTTCTCCAGGTACATCGTCCCCCGGTCGCTGTCGTGCGTCATGATCAGGTAAGTCTGCGTGTTCTTGATCGCCCCGTGATACGGCCCCAGCGCCAGGCTCTCCACCTGCCGCCCCGTCTCGCGGAGTAACTCAATCGCGCCCTTCCCCGCGTTGCCGCTTACCGCCGCGGCCGCCGCCAACCCCGCCGGCAATAGTGTCCCAATCGCCCCCGGAACCGACCCTTCCTCGATCACCATCCCCTGCTCTTTGGGCTCCACATTCCGCAGGTCGATCACGCTCGTAATGCACGGCCCAACCGGTTCGCGACCCTTCGGATCGTGGTTCCCGAACCCGATCCCGTTGATCTCCGTGTCTGTGTTGTACCCGAACCCCAGCACGTCGCCGTTGCCCGTAAAATGCTGCCCCACGTTCCTCGACAGCGGCAGCCCCTTCTCCCCCGACCGCAACAGAATCTCGGTCGAACCGAGCGTCCCCGCGCCCAGAATCACCACATCGGCGCGTACAAACATCTCCGGCGCGTCAAACCTCGACCTCCCGTCCCCCAGCGTCTGGAAACACACCACCCACCCGTCGCCCTCCCGCTTCACATACTTCACCGCCGCCTCCGTGAAGATCTCCGCGCCGAAGTTCACCGCATCCGGCAAGTAATTCATCAGGGTCGTATTCTTCGCACGGTAGTTACAACCCGACACGCAATCCCCGCAGCAGTTACAAGCCTTCTGCGGTACGCCGAACGCATTTACTCCCCCCGCCGGATCCTCAAACGTCACATACAACGGCGTCCGGTACCACTCTGCGCCCATGCTCCCGCCCGACTTCTTATGCGCCTCTAACTTAGCCAGCTTCGGATAACTCTCCGGCACGGGCCGCATCCCCAGCGCCTCCGCCGCCCGCCGATACCCCGCCTCCATCCCCGCCGCGTCCGCCCGCAGCGCCGCCGGAAACGCCGGATCCTCGAATACCCACGGCTCCGCCTTCAGCCCGACGTTGGCATTTATCAGAGAAGTCCCACCCAATCCGCAGCCCAGCACCACGTTAATGTCGCGATTTACCCGGAAATCGAACATCCCCGTCTCCGAGCCCACGTGCCCCGCCGGCGCGTCCGTCTGCATCTGGGCCGCCGCTTCTTCGACTGTGTTCGGATACTCGCCCGGCTGAATCTCCTTGCCCCGCTCCAGCAGGCAAACACTCTGCCGGGCCCGCGCCATCCGCGACGCCGCAATCGCTCCCCCATACCCCGAACCAACCACAACCACCGTGTAGCGGTCTCGGATCTGTTCGATCGGTAACGCCAGCCGCATCCCTCCACCTCCCTTGACGGACAGCCGGTATATTATCAGGACCAGCCGCCGAATTAAACAGAAAAATCTTCCACCACGGCAAAATTCACCCGCGCCCGTCTCGCCCGGCTGATGGTTTGCAGGAAACAGTGAAGCCGCGTACCTCTTTGTTTCACAACGCGTGAAACTTTCTTCACGCGTCCGCAAGCAACTCCGTGCGCGCCTCGCACGTTTAACGAAGTGAGAGCGCACAGCGCGGGGCGCCTTCCATTCGGACAAGGCAACGCCCGCGCTCCGCTGCGTTGTGCGCGATGTGGATTAGAGAGCGTATGAAGGTTCTTCGCAACCAAACCCTCGCCGCCCTGCTTCTGGCCGGCCTTACCAGCGCTTGCTACACACCCCCGCCACCCCCGCCGCCGCCTCCTCCTCCGCCGCCGCCCGTGGTGCGCCTCGCCCCGCCGGCTCCGCTCGAGTCCCCCAACCCGCCCGGCCCTCCGCCGCGCGAAGGCCTCGTCTGGATCCCCGGCCACTGGGTCCTCCGCGGACCCCGCTACTACTGGCGCCGCGGCCGCTGGGTCCGCCCGCCCGTCCCCGGCGCCGTCTGGATCCCCGGCTACTGGGACCGCCGCGGTCCCAACTACGTCTGGGTCCCCGGCTACTGGCGTTACCCCGGCCGCTAACCCCGGTTCGCTACACTTTTTTCGTGCAGTACCGTCTCCGTTTCGCCTTCCTCTTCGCGCTGCTCGCCCCCGCCTGCCTGCGCGCCGCCCACCTCACCGAACTCGACCGCTACGTCGCCCGCCCCGACCCGCATTACAAATACACCCTCGTCCG
>JAKAJI010000536.1 GCA_021813825.1 Acidobacteriota bacterium
CGATCCGCCGCTCAAGCTCTCTTTCAACCCCAGTACCCGAACCAGCCTCCGTAGAGAATTCGGATGAATGTTCAGCTTCGCGGCCGCCTCGTTATGATTGAAGCCGCTTTCCCGCCACGCGGCCAGGATCAACTCGCGCTTGGCCCGCGTCACCGACGTCCCAAGAGCCCCCGGAGCCTCCGAAATCTCGGCGCCCGGAAGAATCGCCTCCGGCAAGTCCTCCGGCAGAATTTCCTCCGACTGCCCCAGCACCACCGCTCGCTCGATCGCGTTCTCGAGCTCACGCACGTTCCCCGGCCACCCGTAGGCCACCAGACAGCGCTCCGTCTCGCGTGACATACCCGTCACGCGGCGCCGGGATCGGGCCGCGGCCCGCTCCAGAAAATACCGCGCCAGCGGCAGAATGTCCTCCGCGTGCTCGCGCAGCGCCGGCACGCGCAGCGCCACCACATTCAGGCGGTGATAAAGATCTTCCCGAAATCCGCCTCGCCTCACTTCCGCCGCCAGGTCGCGGTTCGTCGCCGCAACCACCCGCACGTCCAGCTTCAGCGTGCGCGTACCGCCAACCCGCTCAAATTCCCGCTGCTGCAGCACCCGCAGCAGTTTCGCCTGGAGCGAGGGAGCCAGTTCGCCCACCTCATCCAGGAACACCGTCCCTCCCCCGGCCATCTCCAGCTTGCCCTTCTTCTGCGCAAGCGCTCCCGTGAACGCGCCCTTCTCATGGCCGAACAACTCGCTCTCGAGCAGCGCCTCGCTCAGCGCGGCGCAGTTAATCGCCACGAACGGCCCCGCCGCGCGCGGGCTCAGACGGTGCAGCGCCCGCGCCACCAGTTCCTTCCCTGTCCCGCTTTCGCCCAGCACCAACACCGACGATTCGCTCGGTGCCACGCGCGCAATCATCCGCAGCAGCTTCTGCACCGCCAGGCTTTCCCCCACAATGCCCGTCTCCCCCGGCTCGGCCTTGGCGCGCAGCACCGCGTTCTCCGTCCGCAGCAGTTCCACATCCCGCACGCCTTCGAGCGCTGCCGAGGCGAGCGTCGCGATCGCGCTCAGCGTCTCCCGGTGCCTCCCCAGGTTCCCGGCTTCCTCCGGCGGAAACCAAACCGCCAGTAGGCCGCCCGTCTCCCCGCGAATCACCAGCGGCGCCGCAATGCAATCCTCCGGGATCTCCTCTTCGCAAACGCCCAGCACCACCGACCCTCCCGTGCACGGCACCAGGTCCCCGATCAGCCGGATAATGTGCGCCTCCCAGAAAGAGCGTTGCGCTTCGTCCTCGGTTCGCGCCAGCGCCCGGAACAGGAACATCACGGCGCACGCTTGCAAAAGCGTGTCTCGCTGCGATTGTGCGGCCGGTTGCGGTTGCATCGTCGCTGTAAGTTTATCAGCAGCGCCACCGGTGAACCGCCCGGTTCCCTCGCGTGAACCCATCGGTTCATCCCACCTCGCGCCCGCGGCTTTCCCTCTCGTGTTTTCAAGAACATACGCTTTGGCCCGCAATCTGCCTTAAAACAGCCCGTAATCGGGCCCAAGACAGGGCAACCCAATAAGGAGGGAAAGAAAATGAAAAACTTGACACACCGTTTGATGATTGCAGCGGCCGCCCTCGCTGTCACTGCTGGAAGCGCTCTCGCGCAAACCCGAACATACACGGCGGAAATTCCGCACGCGTTCCAGGCCGGAAAGACCCAGATGCAGTCGGGCTCCTACGTATTCAAGGTGGAACCGCAAGGGGGAAACTCGATCGTCACGGTCAGCAACCTCGACACCAATAAGAAAATCTACCTGTTGCCATCAGCAGGCCCGGACGCGCCGAAGGCCTGGAGCGACGCCGGCAAACCCGTGGTAGCGCTTGCGTGCGCTGACGGTCAGTGCGCACTGCAAAGCCTGTGGGACGGACACAACTCCAGCGTCTACCGCTTCGCCCCGCCGAAGCCCGTTCGCGAGACTCGCTTCGTCTCGATGCTCATTCCGCTCCATCCGGCGAACTAACTCCTGAAACCCAGGCCTCATCCTGCGGCGCTGCTTCGGCGGCGCCGCATTCGTTTGTCGATCGTCACTGCTGCTTGGCCCGCTTCAGCAATTCCACCAAGTACTGCTTCCACACAATGGCCCGCGTGTGCGTGCCATGTCCCCGTGTCTCATCCGATATCGGTACTAGCACGAACCGCCCGCGCCGCACCCGCTGGACCAGCCGCGGCGCAATCCCCAGTTCGGGCGGATTCACAAAATCGTCCGCCGAATTCACCAGCGTCAACGCAGCCTGAATTTTCCCGAGGTCCGGCTCGGGATTGTAGTCGCGCGAACTGTCCAGTTGATACAGCAGGTCGTTCGCGTCCACGCCGCCCACCCGCGCGTCGAGCATTTTCTCATAGGCCCGGTCCGCCGAAGGCCCGTCGGGAGCCAGTTTCTGCCACTGGAGCGGCGAACTTACCGCAATCAGTTCGATCGACATCGCCGCCCGAAGCCCCGCCGGCTGCGCCCCGTAGTCCCCGCCCCGCCACATCGGGTCTTTTTCAATCGCATCCATCGCCGCACGCCGCCACATCCGGTTCCTTCCGCTGATCGCCACCGGCAGGCACGCCAGCGGCATCAGCGCGTCCATCTCCTCCGGGTACATCTCCCCCCACAGAAACGAGTGCATACACCCCATCGACGTGCCCATCACCAGAAGCAGATGATCCACGTGCAGGCCGTCGTGCACCAGCGCGTGCTCGGCATGAACCATGTCGGCATATCCA
>JAKAJI010000537.1 GCA_021813825.1 Acidobacteriota bacterium
ATGCGAACCAGGTGCACCGCCAGTTCGCGCTTCGAGTTGTGAAAGCCGGGCGCGATGACATCGATCAGCCAGGGTGCGGCCAGCACGCCGCCCAGCACCAGCAGCGAAACCGACAGCGCCAGCGTCGCCAGCACCGCGCCCGCCACGCGCCGGGCTTCTTCGTCCTCCCCTTTGGCCAGCAGCCGCGCGTAGACCGGAATGAACGACGCCGAAAGAACGCCCTCGCCGAACAGGTTCTGCAGGAAATTGGGGATGCGGAAGGCGGCGTTAAAGGCGTCGGCCGCTTCGCTCGACAAGCCGAAGTAATGCGAGAACACGCGCAGGCGCACGAGTCCGGCCAGGCGGCTCAGCAGAATGCCCGCGGCAACGAGGGAAGCGCGGGAACCGCCGGATTGGGAAGAAGGTTTATCTGGGGAAACGGCCATCCGCGAAGGGACGCGCGCACGAGGGCGGCGAATGCCTCAGTCTAGCAGGCCCCGCGTTACACTGGGCTATTATGCGCAGCCAATGGGTAGCTGAACGGGCCAACGACCCGATCCGGACGCAGATTCACTACGCCCGTCAGGGCCGCATCACGCAGGAGATGGAGTACGTCGCCCGGCGCGAGCAACTCGAGCAGGAAACGGTCCGCGACGAAGTTGCCCGCGGGCGCATGATCATCCCGGCGAACATCAAGCACACGAACCTCGAGCCCATGTGCATCGGTGTCGCGTCGAAGTGCAAGATCAACGCCAACATCGGCAACTCGGCGACGACGTCGAACGTCGACGAAGAACTCGAAAAACTGCGCTATTCGCTCAAATACGGCGCCGACACGGTGATGGATCTTTCGACCGGTGGCAACATTGCGGGCATTCGCAAGCAGATTCTGGCCGCCTCGCCGGTGCCGATCGGCACCGTGCCGATCTATGAAGCCCTGGCGCGCGTCCGCCGGATCGAGGACCTCACCATCGGCGTGCTGCTTGAAGTGATTGAAGAGCAGGCCGAGCAGGGCGTCGATTACATGACCATCCACGCCGGCGTGCTCGTCCAGCACGTGCCGCTAGCGAACAAACGCATCACCGGCATCGTCAGCCGCGGCGGCGCCATCCTCGCCGAATGGATGGTGAAGAACCATCGCCAGAACCCGCTGTACGAGCACTTCGACGAAATCTGCAAGATCTTCCAGAAATACGACGTCAGCTTCTCGCTCGGCGACGGGCTTCGTCCCGGGTGTCTGGCCGACGCAAGCGACGAAGCGCAGTTTGCCGAACTGAAGACGCTGGGCGAACTCACGCGCCGCGCCTGGGACTACGACGTGCAGGTGATGATCGAAGGTCCGGGCCACATTCCGATGGACCAGATCCAGATGCAGGTGGAGAAGGAAAAGGAACTCTGCGACGAGGCGCCGTTCTACACGCTCGGACCTCTGGTGACCGACTTCGCCCCCGGTTACGACCACATCACCAGCGCGATCGGCGCGGCGATGATCGGCTGGTATGGCGCTTCGATGCTCTGCTACGTTACGCCGAAGGAGCACCTCGGACTGCCGAACCGCGAGGACGTGAAGGCGGGCCTGATCGCCTACCGAATTGCGGCCCACGCGGCCGACATCGCCCGGCACCGCCCCGGCGCGCGGGACCGCGACGACGAACTTTCCCGCGCCCGCTTCCAGTTCGACTGGAAGCGCCAGTTCGCTTTATCGCTCGACCCCGAGACTGCCGAAGCGATGCACGATGAGACGCTGCCCGAGGAAGGGTTCAAAGACGCCGCTTTCTGCTCGATGTGCGGGCCGAAGTTCTGCTCGATGAACCACTCGGCGAAGACGAAAGAGTTCACCGCCGAGGAGGCGCAGACGGTCCTGGCGCAGATCGAGGGCGTGCGCTGAAGCGCTAGTGATTGCCTAGCTGCAAAAAGAAAATCCCGGCGAAGATCAGCGCCAGGCCGGCGAATTTCGCGCGCGTCAGCGGCTCGTTGAAAAACATCTTCGCCCAGAACAGCGTCCACACGTAGCCGAGCGAAACCAGCGGGTAGAGAATCGTCAACTGGCCGCGCCGCACGCCCAGCACGAAGAACACGCTCGACAGCATATAGGCGATGATGCCCGCCCAGACCCAAAGGTTCGTGGCGAATTTCTTCCACCCGCCGTGCAGGTTCATCGAGCCGAATTTCAGAAACACCGCGCCGAACGAGCCGACAAACGACGCCACCAGCACGTAGATCATCGAGGAAACGGGCGTCGTCATTTCGAGCCTCCGATGCCCATCATCCCTACCCCGGCCACGATCAGCGCCACACCGATGCCTTTGAAGGTGTTCATCGGCTCATGCAGGATGAGCACGGACAATCCGGCGACCCACACGTAAGTCAGAGCGATGACCGGATACAGTTTCGATAACTCCCCGTGCCGGAACGCGAGTGTCAGCAGAATGAGGCTCAGGCCGTACATCGCATAGCCGAAGAACAGCGGCATGCTGGTCAGCATCCCCAGCAGGCTGGCGAGCCAGTCCTTGTGACTGATCGTGTTCGCGCCGGTTTTGATCAGCATCTGGGCCGCCGCGCCGAGCAGGGTGCAGACGAACACCAGCGATATCGACTTCCAGCGGTCAGCCGCCGCGGCCTCCGTTGTGGCCACACTCGTAGAGTTCAACGCGTACCTCCGAAAGGGGAAAACCCCATTTTATCAAGCGTGCGGTTACCACAGCAGCTTCAGGGCGAACTGCAGTTGCCGAGAGGTCGTCGCAGTGCTGGTAATGACG
>JAKAJI010000120.1 GCA_021813825.1 Acidobacteriota bacterium
CCGCGCCCCGGACCCGCCGCGCAGAAAGATCCGTCCCGTATACCGCTTGCCCTTCACCAGCGCCAACCCCGCCTGCTCGATCCCGTGCGGTGTCGCGCGGTCAAGTTCGATCCGCGGGCTCTGCTGCCCGGTAAACGGCCGGTCCTGGTCCATCGTCACCACGCCGTCCCCGCCCACCGGCCGCCACCGCCGCGGCGCAAACCTCCGCATCGGTCCCTCACCCGCCGCCGCCGGTTCCTTCGACGTCACCGGGTAGTAAAACTTCCGGTCGTCCAGCATCTCCGCCCACAGGCTCCGGTAAATCAATGAGCCAAGATGCTCGATGAACATCCCGTACTCGTACTTCGACACGGGTTCGCTCGTCCGCCCCGCATCGATCGTCACCTTTACCTGCCCCGTCGCGCCCACCGCCGCCAGCGCCGCCGCCGCAAGTCCCCAAACCCATCCCTTCATCGCGCCCCTCCTCTGTGGAACGCCTTCAACTTCGCCAGTTTACTCCCACGTCCAGCTTCTGCTTCGCGTAGTTGAGACTTCTTACTAAGTCCACCCGCTGCTGCTCCCTTAGCGCGTCCTTCATCACCTCCGGCTCGCGCGGCCCGCTCACGTCCTCCACCACCATCGCCCCCATAAACGGATGGCCGCTCTTCACCAGCGCCACAAACCGCGCAAACTCGTCCGCCCGCGCCTTCGGAAACGCCTTCCAGAAATCCCGCTCGAAGTACGGAATCACCCGCGGCGGCCGCCCGGTGATGATCTCAAGCTGCATCGAAGACTGCGGGCACAACCGCCGGAACTCCGCCACAAACTTCACAAAATCCACATTCCCGTCGCCCAGCGCCACCCACTGCCCCGCGGCGCCCTCCGGAACCTCGAACACAATCGAATCCCGCACATGCGTCGTCACCGCATACGGCGCCAGAATTTCCAGACTCACAAACGGATCCTCCGCCACCCACAGCGGATTCCCCGTATCCAGGCACGACGCTACGTAATCTTTCCCCGCCTCCTCGATAATTGTCCGCACCTCCCGCGCCTGCATGTCCCCCGCATGATTTTCGAGCGCGATCTTCACCCCCAAATCCACCGCCTGCGATCGCACGCTCCGGAACACCTTGATCGTGTTCTCCATGTGAAACTCGATCGGAGGATCCCCCGTCCGGTCCGCGCTCGATCCCATGAAACACCGCATGGACCGCGCCCCCACCGCCTTCGCCACCTTCAGCCCCTGCAGCACTCTCTCCGCCGCCGGCGGACCATTCTTCGAAAACGAACGGCTCGAAGGGCACACGCACCCCATCCCGCCGTCGATCGTGATGTTCAACCGCGCCGCCTGCTCGCGCACTTTCTGCAAATAAGCCGGCTCCAGGCTCTCGTAATCGTGCAGGCTCGAAATCTGAATCGTGTCCAGCTTCTGCGCCGCCGCGAACTCCAGCAACTGCGGCGCCTTCCACTGAAACGCCCGCAGCGAGTACGTGTCAAACCCCAGCTTGACCGGCACCGCCGCCGCCTTCCCCACTCCCGCCGCCATCGCCACCGCTCCCGGCAGCGTCTGCAAAAACTCTCTTCGAAGCATGAAGCTACTCTACCTAACTCACCCCCGCCACTTCACCCCCAAATCCAGAACCTTCCGCGCATACTCCACCCCCGCCTCCATGTGCGCCATCTGCTGCGCCTTCAGCGCCTCCGTATAAGCCTCCGGTTTCTTCCCCCGCACATCTTCAATCACCATCGTTCCCTCGTAAGGATGCCCGCTCCGCGCCAGCGCAAGAAACCGCGCCAACTGTGACGCCCGCATATCGCCCCACGACTTCATGAACTCCCTCTTGTAAACCGCCAGGTGCACCGGAGGCCGCCCCGTAATCGGCTTGTTATACACCGCAATCGCCGGGCAAATCTCCTTCGCCTTCGCAATAATCGCCTTGAAATCCACCACCCCCTCGCCCAGCGGAACCCATTCGACCGCCACCCCGTCCGGCGTCTCGTATACCACCGAATCCCGCAGATGCAGCATCACCGCCACCGGGCCCAGCGTCTCCACCGTCTCCATCGGATCCTCCATCACAAACACCGGATTCCCCGTGTCCAGATATGAGCCCACAAACTCCTTCCCCGCCTCATCGATCACCTGCCGCGTTTCCCGGCACACCAGGTCCTTGTGGTTCTCGATCGCGAACTTCACCCCCGCATCCATCGCCTCGCTCCGCACGCTCTTGAGCGTCTTCACCATCGTCTCCATCGCCTGCTCCACCGTTCCCGGCGGCAGACTCGCTCTATCCCCCGCCACGCGAAACCGCACCAGCTTCGACCCGATCCCCACCGCATGCTGAATCGCCCGCCTCATCCGCGCCTGCGTCGCCGCCATCCCCTCCGCCGTATGCGGCAGCGCCCCCGCGTCCCCTCCATCCAGCCGTAGGCCAAGCCGCTCCGCCGTCTCCTTCAATTCCTTCCAATGCGCCGGATCGTCATTCCCCGGATCGATCGAATCCTGCAAATACACTGCATCCAGCTTCAACTTCGCGGCATACTCGAGCAACTCCACATCGCGCCACCTCATCGCGCGAATCGAGTAAGTGTTATATCCAAGCGGCGGCTGTGCGTCCATAGGTCTATCCTATGCGACCGCATCGCCCGCCTCACACCCGGTGATAAACTCAACCCACATGACGCGCCGCCATCTCCTCGAAGCCGCCCTCGCCTCCCCCGCCGCCGTTCTCGCCGATACTCCCGCGCCGGACCGCCCCACCTCCGCCGCCAAACCCATCAAGATCACCAAAGTCGAAGCCGTCTATCTCGAAAAGCCCCTCAAAGAGCGCTTCTGGATGGCTAACTCCCCCATCGGCGGCTACCACCCTAAGGCCACGCGCCTCATCGTCACCCTCCACACCGACGCCGGCGTCACCGGACACGGCGAAGGCTCCGGCGGCGGCGCCCACATTCTCCGCACCGGCTTCGCCGGCCTCGTCCTCGGCGAAGACCCCTTCATGGTCGGAAGGATCTGGGAAAAAATGTTCGCCGTCACCTACGGCCGCGAGCCCACCACCCGCGCCTGGCCCATCTCCGAAGTCATCGCCGCCATCGCCCCCATCGACGCCGCCATCTACGACATCATGGCCAAAGCCGCCGGCCTCCCCGTCTACAAATTCCTCGGCGGCTACCGCGACACCGTCCCCGTCTACGTCACCGGCGGTTACTACCGCGAAGGCAAAGGCATCCCCGACTTAGTCCAGGAAATCCGCGGCTACCTCGACCAGGGCTTCAACGCCATCAAACTCAAGGTCGGAGGCATCAGCGGCGGCTACACCGTCGACGACGATTTCGAGCGCGCCAAAGCCGTCCGCGAAGTCCTCGGCCCGCACCGCCGCCTCATGCTCGACGCCAACCAGGGCTGGGACCTCGACACGGCCATCCAGGCCTCGAATAAGATGTATCCGCTCGACATCACCTGGCTCGAAGAACCCCTCCGCTGGTATGACGACGTCGAGCCTCTCAAACAACTCAAGCTCAACACCCGCATCCCGCTGGCCTCCGGCGAACACGAACTTACTCGCTACGGCGCCCGCCGCCTCATGGAAACCGGAGCCATCGACGTCATGCAGTTCGACTGCAACGCCCACTTAGGCATCACCGAGTGGCGCAAAGTCGCCGGCATGGCCAGCATGTCTTACATCAAAATGGCCCCGCACCACGAACCCATCCTCCACGGCCACCTCCTCGCCTCCGTCCCCAACGGCTACATCCTCGAATCCTTCGCTAACCCCGACCGCGACCCCTTCTTCTTCGAAATTTACGACCGCAAACCCCGCATCGAAAAAAGCGTCCTCTACCTCGACTCCACCCCCGGCTTCGGCGTCGAATTCAACTCCAAAGCCCTCCAGCGCTACGGAACCAAGGTGGTCTAATCGGTCGCCCCCACGCGCCGGGCCCGCTCACCCTCTGGTACCGCCAACCCGCCGATAACCGGACCGGCGCTCTCCCCATCGGCGACGGCCGCCTCGGCGTCATGATCTTCGGCCGCACCGCCGATGAACGCATCCAGTTAAACGAAGCTACGCTCTGGTCCGGCTCGCCCGCGACGGGACCTTACCCTACGCTCGAGGCCACCTCCCCGAAATCCGCCGCCTCGTCCCCAGCAACCTCGGCTTACTCACCGATCCCGCCCCCGCTCGGCAGCGCTTACTCCTGTTAGCCTGTCTACGTGCCCCATCTCGAGCCCCAGCTCGATTGCCTCAACCAACTCGAAGCCACTCCCTCCATCCTGCGCGGCCTCCTGTGCGGACTCAGTGACGAAGACGCCCGCTGGAAGCCCGCCCCGGACCGTTTCTCCGTCGCCGAAGTCCTGGCGCACCTCTCGCACTCCGAAGCCCACTGCTACCGCGCCCGGCTCGATCGCTTCCTCTCCGAAGATCTCCCCGAGTTCGCCCCCGACGACGCGAGCATGTACTACGATCTCTACCGCGGCGCCGATCCCGAAGTTTCCTTCGATCACTTCAAAGACCAGCGCGAAAGCAACATCGAATTCCTGCGCACCCTGCCTCGCAGCGCCGGCGGCCGCCGCGCCCGCCACCGGGAAGCCGGCGAAATCACCCTAACCCAGATGCTCCACGAATGGGCGATGCACGACCTCGGCCACATCCGCCAAATCGCGGAACTCGTCCGCGCCCGCAAGCACCTCGCCCCCGCCGGCCCACTCGGCACCTCGTACCATCTGACCCCGTAACCCGTAGTGAACCCTTCACGCCCGGCGCTCCTCGCGCCGCAGCCCTTCATGCACCAGCATTTTGAGGAGGGTCTGGTATCCGATGCCCTTTCGCGTCGCCAGTTCCCGGGCCTTGGCTAGATCGGGCTCGGGCAATCGCAACGCAATTTGCACGC
This sequence comes from Acidobacteriota bacterium, assembly GCA_021813825.1. GTDB lineage: Bacteria > Acidobacteriota > Terriglobia > Bryobacterales > Bryobacteraceae > JAJYKC01. The sequence continues at coordinate 4,873 of JAKAJI010000120.1, forward strand.
TGGCGGCCTTCTTCAACTTCCCGACGAGGCGCGAGCCCTTAGTCGCGCCGCTCTTCTTCCCGCGTCCGGCCGCCCTCTGCTTTACGAACCCGCGGCCCTCGCGGCTAGCCCACCAGTCCGCCTCCCGTGATTCGTTGACGAACTTCGGCATGACGATCCGTTTCTCTTTCATCAATTCACTCCCCTCTCAACCGCCGCGCTAGGTAATCCCTCCTCCTCGTAGATCGCGGCCTTCTACAGCGCACTCTCCACCTCATCAGCCTTGATCCGGTGCGCCCGAATCTTCCGCAGATTGTTGGCATCCCAATCGAACACGCAACTCCACTGTATATGCATTGCATAACGGCCGGAAGTTGGGCAGTGGCGAAAAGCCTGCCGGACACAACGCAACCGTCCGGGCCACGCTCGCAGAGGGGACCTCATTCCCACCCAGGTAACCGGATCGGCCAAGGGTCCAATATCAAACCGGAAGCGCAGGCGGAGCCAGACCGCGAGGCTGCATATGCCGGCCACCAAAAAGCCAACTGCCGATCAACTCCCCCGCCCCCTCCAGGCTCCCTCCCACTTCCCGGCCAAGATCCCCCTCCTGCCGATGAAGCATTCACCCGCAAAGCTCTCTATCTGAATCACGACACGGCCACCGCCCCGCACCGGGTAGCAGCGTCCGGCCAACTCGTTCGGCGCTCCGCAAGTTAGAGTCAAGTCATGGCTCGCGTCACCGAAATCGGAAGTCCGATCGACCATGAGCCGGCGATCCGCGGTGGGCACGGTTCGGGATGCTTAACACCTGGGTCACCCTCTCTGGCAGCAGCGATGTGGCCTCAACCATGAACGCTTGCGGCTTCTCCTGCAGGCACAGGAAGTCTGGCCCTCCTACGCCCGGTGCGTCGGCTACGACGAGATCCACTCGGCAGTACTGCAAGACACGAAAAACCATCGCCTCAACGAGCGCCGACTCCGGCGAGTTCGTTCGGGAGTTTTGGTATCGCCGCCACTGCTTCTGACCGAGGCCGCGCAGATAGTCAGCATAGGACTCAACAACGTACTCGACACTCGACATTGTCCTGATTCTAGCGCCGGTACTTCCGAAGGAGAAAGATCCGGGGACACCATCGCGCGCCAGTTATTTGTACGGACCAGGCCGACAGAGCTGTAGCGCCTGACCCATGGGCGCCTCGGAACAGGGTCACCACGAGCCCGCTGGGTTTTGCGGGAGCATCCCTCGCCATCTCGACAGAACCCAGCCATCCGGGTCTCGCTCGCCGAGGGTGGCCCTCCCAATCCTGCTGACCGAATCTACGAAAGTTACGCCCTGGCATCACCGCTGCCCTATGCGTTTCTCGGCCAACGCAGGAACACGGTAACGACGGTGACACGACAGGGGGCGATGCCGCAAATCGCGGCACAAAAGGCCAACGCTCCCACCAAGCAAGTCCTGATAGCGGCCAATAATAAGGGCGGTGGTTAGCAATCCTAACGTCGTAGGCGATGTGCCGAGTCTTTGATTTCATTTCCGCCCTTTGGCACCAATGGATGAAACACTAGCACTGCTGTCGGGCTATCGCTTCCAGCCCGACGCACAACCCCAATGACACCAGAGGGATGACTGCCCTTCGGGTTTTTTCCGATTTGAGCTTCCAACAGGCGTTTGCCCCTGTCGTTCAACCTATCCCGGATCACTGCTGTCCAAATTAGCTGACCACCCTGAATTGGCGGGTCGAGCTGAGTTGTTGTTGGCAAGATGCTCCAGGCCGGGGCCCAGGAGCCAGACCTGTGCAGCGGAATGCTTTAGGTCGAAAGCTGAGTTGTTGTTGGCAAGCCCGCGCAGCCGCCGCTTCTGATCCCGGATGCGCTGCTGTTGGCGGTTGCGTTCGACGGCGGCGGGCTTGCGCTCCCGGCGCTGGCGCCAGTAGTCGGGATGGCCGGCGCGCCATTTCCGGCAGGCATCCTGACAAACCTGGCGATATTCCGGGTCGGAGGTGATCTTCTGGCGCCGGCTATCGGCGCGGCGCCGCCGCTGACACTCCGGATCGCTGCAGACCGATTGACCGGGCTGAAACTTCGAAGGCTGGAAGACTTGCTCGCAATAGCGACAACGCCGTTCGACCATACCGGCGTTGTCTCACTGACGGCTCAGGCCGATTTAGAAGCTTTTATAGAGTGCGTACCGCGTCCCCGCCGATGGCCATTTCGCAACTACAAAACCGGCCAAATTGCGGTTGTTTTATTCCGGCGATGACACCGCCACGCCGCTCAAATAAGCGCTGCACATGGGAGCCACCCAAAAGCTAGCTGCGGATCAACCCAACCGCACGTTCCAGCAGCTCGCTCAATTCCCGGCCAAGATGCCCTGCCGAACGAAGCCCTCACCCGCGAAGCTCTCTACCAGCACCCCGACTGACGCCACAGCGAATTCCGGCACGCTCCACCGAAGCCCCCACCCCACCTACCCAACCCGAACCGTAACCACCTCAAACGCCCCCACCGGAACCTAAGCAACTGCCTGCCGAGGTTCAATTCCCAAGTAGGCGTCGTGTCAACGCACCCTCAGGGTTCGCTCCAAGAATGCGCCACTCTGCCGTAGAGGCTCCGCACATACCGGCCGCCTGCCCGGTTCCGCACAACTGAACGGGCATTCCCCTTGAACGTCTAGTGAGACATAGCAACGCCTCGGCAAATGCCAGTACGCTCACACGCGACAATTCCGGCACGGTGAAGACTGTCTCCACTCGACGGTCATAATGACGTAAAATCACCTCATGGCTCGCGAAGACACCTCCAGCGGGGATCTGCTGCAGGGCACTCTGGATATGCTGATTCTCCAGACCCTGGTCATGGGACCATCTCACGCCCACGCTATCGCGCACGCGATTGAGCGTCGTTCGGATGAGATCCTGCAGGTCGAGCACGGCTCGCTCTATCCCGCCCTGTATCGCCTGGACGATCGCGGCTGGATCGTCTCTTTCTGGGGTACGTCCGACAACAACCGGAAGGCGAAGTACTATCGGCTGACAAAGGCCGGACGAAAGCAACTGACTGCGGAGACCTCCCGGTGGGAGCGGCTGGTTCGGGGCATCGGCCGCGTGCTTCGCCCCGCGGAGGAGCAATAGACCCATGCGATGGCCCCGCTGGTTCCGCCCGGCGCGCAGGGACGCAGAGTGCGAGACCGATATCGAGTTCTACCTGGAAACGGAGACGGCGGACAACCTCGCACGAGGGATGACGCCCGGCGATGCGCGCACAGCCGCCCGTCGAAAATTGGGCAACCTCAGTCTGCTCAAGGAAGAGGTCTACTGGATGAACCGTTCGATGCTTGTCGAGACACTGTGGAGCGACTTACGCTTCTCCCTTCGTGGAATGCGTCAAAACCCGGCATTCGCCTTCACGGCGGTGCTGGTGCTGGCGTTGGGCATCGGAGGGAACACGGCGATGTTCAGCATGATCCGAGCCGTTCTGCTGAAGCCACTCAAGTTCCATGATCCCGGCCGCCTCACGTACCTTTCGGTGGAAGATCCAAAGCGAAAAGTAGAGAACGGCCGCTTCCGGCGGCCCGAAGTCGAAGAGATGCAGGGCGCGGCCCAGTCCTTCAGCGGACTCGGAGCCTATGGGGCGAATCCGGAGAGCGTCTCCGTTTCGACGCGTGGCGGCGAGCCCGAGGCCCTGAAGGCCGGGCGTGTCTCCTGGAATTTCCTGACGATCCTCGGAGTACAACCGCTCATAGGACGAGCGTTCCTTCCGGACGAAGACAGGCGAGGCGGCCCGGCGGTTGCGATGATCAGTGCCGGACTATGGCGGCGCCGGTTCGGCGGCGACCCGCGGATTGTGAAAAAGCCGGTCATCATCGACGGAGAGCCATATGCCGTCGTTGGCGTGCTTCCTCCCGGGTTTCAATTCCCGTTTGACGGCCTGGACGTCTGGGTCCCAAGACCATCCGAGTTCTCCATGCTCCCGTCTCGTTTCTGGGACATCCCTCTGCTTCACGCATTTGCGCGCTTGAAGCCGGGAGTCACATTCGATCAGGCCGGCGCCGAACTGCAGGTGTTACATCAACGATACGTCGCGAACCATCCGGCGTTCGCCAAAGAGATGGGAGCAACCATCCGCGTGGTTTCGCTGCGCGACCAACTGGTCAAGGAAGTGCGTCCAATGCTATGGATGCTGCTCGGCGCGGTCGCTTTGGTTCTACTGATTGCCTGCTCGAACGCAGCGGGCCTGCTTCTCGCCAGGGTCGCCTCGCGCTCGCATGAACTCGCGGTCCGAACCGCCCTGGGCGCTACTCGGCGCCGGCTGATCCGGCAGTTGCTCGTGGAGAGCGTGGTACTGGCAATAGCCGGGGGACTGGCTGGCCTCCTATTCGCCCAATGGAGTCTGAGCGCCATTGCAACTCTAAATGCCTTCAATCAGGGGCCCGCCGCCGATACCCTCTTCTTGCCTGGGGCCCAAGACATTCGGCTGGACCGATGGGTGCTCGCCTTTACGACGGCCCTGTCGGTTATCACTGGCCTCCTGTTCGGAATCATTCCGGCTCTGAGAATGTCGCGACCGGGCATAGGGAACTTTCTCCGCGAACACGGTGCCGGCTCCGGTTCTGCGGCACGCGGCAGGCCGCCCGTTCCCGGCGCGAATGCCCACGCGCTGCTGGTGGTCGGGCAGATCGCGCTCTCGATTGTGCTTCTCATCGGCGCTGCGCTGCTGATTAAGACCATGGCCGAGCTACGTAGTGTAAGTCCCGGATTTCAGCCCGCCAACCTGTTGACGATGAAGATTGCCCTCCCGGGCAAACGCTATGCAACCGGCGAACAGAAGTGTGCGTTCTTTCGGGAACTGGTGCGCCGGGTGCAAGCCCTGCCGGGCGTGCGGGCAGCCGCCGTTGCTCTTTCGCTGCCCACGACGGCGAACAAACTCGGAACGAACGTAGAAGTCGAAGGCCAGCCGGCCCTGGAAGCGAGCGAACAGCCGATCGCTCAATTGCAGAGCGTCAGTCCAGGCTACTTCCATGCGCTCCACGTTCATCTCCGCAGGGGACGGGAATTCACCGCCGGCGACGATGCTCCGGGTGCCCGCCCGGTGGTGATTATTAACGAAGCGTTTGCCCGGCGGTTCTGGCCCGAGTACCCGCGCGGCCCGGACCCGATTGGCCGTCACATGGCTGAGGGCGCTGACCGGATACGCTCCGCCGAGATCATAGGCGTCGTATCCGACGTCCTCGAGCGCGGCCTCGCCATGGAGGCTGAGCCGGAATTCTACGTTCCCTCCGTGGTGCACCCACCCCAAACGGCCTATCTGGTGATCCGTACGGATCGCGCCCCCCTCAGCTTCAGCAACCCGGTCCGTAGCCAGGTATTTGCCATCGATCGTGACCAGGCTGTTTCGGAGGTCCGGAGCATGGAAGCAATCCTCGACCTGACGATGGGACGACGGCGCCTGATGATGCTCTTGCTGGCCGTGTTCGCGGGCGTTGCGCTGGCCTTGGCGCTGGTCGGGATCTACGGCGTGACCGCCTATTCCGTTACACAGAGGACGCACGAAATTGGTATCCGGCAAGCACTGGGCGCCCGGCGCGGCCAGATACTGTGGCTCGCGCTGAAGCACAGCTTCCTGGCCGCGCTGTGCGGTGTGTGCATGGGCGTCTCCGGTGCCTATGCCGTGACCAGGGTATTGGAAGGATTTCTGTATGGCGTGAGCCCGACCGATCCGCCGGTGTTCATCGCCGTCGCGCTCTCGTTCCTCGCTGCAACCGCCGCGGCCAGCGTGATTCCGGCATGGGGCGCGTCTAGGGTGGATCCAATCGCGGCACTCAGGGTGAATTGAGCGTATGAGGCTCGTGCCCGTCGTGCTCGCCCTTATCGCCGCATCGTCGTGCGCCAGCCGCCGCGGCGCCGGACATTTTCGCGTTCTTGCGGCCGAGCCGAATTACCTGCTCCGGTCGCCAGACCTGCGAAACCTGCCCTTCCCCGACGTACTCGCCAGCTACACCGGTGTTGGGGATGGATGGGTGGAACTTCGCCCGCACATGCAACTTCGCATCGAGAATGCGTATTTTCAAACCAACGCCCCGGAACGCAGCCTGAAGTACTACGTCGGCACCGGGACGGCTCGCTATCGCGTTGCGAACAATGGGGCGCTTCGCTCGCTCCCGGCCGAGCCCAGCCTTCCTCGGCCTCCACGGGATCAGCCGGCGGCACGCGATCTGGTACCACCTTCGATGGCTCGCCTCCATTATCACCGCTACTACTACCAGATCGTTTTCCGCTCGAAGGCAGCGGAGCGCGGCGCCGTTTTACTCGCGGCCAACTCCGAGGATGAACTCCAGGCACTGGGACATCGTCTTGCCGTCGATCCCGACTCCCTTTGCACGGGCGCACTCTCCGGCTGCGTAGTTTTCCCCAAAACATGCACCGTGTCGCTCGAGATCGAAATCGTGGTGAACGGGGCGGCGCGCGCGGTTATCTGGGGAAGCCCAGTGGCAAGCGTCGTCCTCCGCCCACGGAGGCTAAGGGTAATGCGGATCTACGCCGGCCGGCTAACGCCTGTCGAGATTCAGGCCGATGATCCCCAGGCCCTCAAGCTGCCTCTCCTGCCGGGTGACCAGGTGACCTGGGAGTGAGCCTCATGGTGCCGACCCGTCAGGAATTGCAGATCTTGCGGATCCTCTGGAAACGCCGTCAGTCGACGGTCCGCGGCGTATATGAAGAGATGAGGAGGACTAGGCGCCTTGCCTACACGACCGTCGTGACTCATATGAATCTCCTCGAGCGGAAGGGGCGGCTGACGAAGCGTCAGGCCGGAAGGGCGTTCATCTACACCCCTGTCCACTCAAGAGAGCAGGTCCTCCAGGAAATGGTGGAGGAGTTCGTTGATCGAGTTTTCGAAGGATCAGTCCCGAAACTACTTCGCGCGGCGCGATGCATCCCGAGCACGTCCCGCCCGGCTAAGTCAGTTTAACAATGACCGCTTGATCGTATCCGTCAGAGCAAACCCAGTCCGGCGGGACTGGAGCGTCCGACTATCGACGCCGCGCGGCCCAGGCTGCCGGCGTGAGATCCGCCAGGCGAGATACCGGAACATCGGCCAGTCCGGGTAGGACGGCGGCCAGATATTCTCTCGGCGGGATCTGGAGACGGCGACAGGTTTCGATGATCGAAAGGATCGCGGCCACTCTTGGGCCAGCTTCCTTGCTGCCCAGATGGATCCAGTTCTTCCGTCCGAGCGCCACCGGGCGCATGGAGTTTTCCGCCAGGTTGTTGCTCAACTCCAGTTCCGGGTGCTCCAGGAACCGCGTGAGCCGCGGCCACAGCGCCAGCGTGTACTTCGCCGCCCGGCCCAGCGCGCTGGCCGGCAGAGCTTTCCCGTTCGCTTCTTCCACGCGCTGTTTGATGATGTCCAGCGCAGGCCGGGCCTGCTCCCACCGCAACGCGTGCCGGGCGGCATGGTCCAACCCCCGCTCGCGCGCGGCGGCGTCAATCGCAAACAAATGTATCCGTCAGAGCAAACCCAGTCCGGCGGGACTGGAGCGTCCGACTATCGACGCCGCGCGGCCCAGGCTGCCGGCGTGAGATCCGCCAGGCGAGATACCGGAACATCGGCCAGTCCGGGTAGGACG
>JAKAJI010000538.1 GCA_021813825.1 Acidobacteriota bacterium
AGCAAAGCGCGAGAAGCGGCAGGATGGGCGTGCGGAGAAGACTCGATTTCGTCACGGTTTTCTGACTCGCAGGTTATCGTATAACTGTTTTGCCTCGCGGCGGTGATCCCCGGCCGCGGAGGCGGGCGCCAGGGCAGTTCGGCATTGCATACACTTTCTTAGGAGAACGTATGAATTCGTCCAGACTCGTGGTGTGGCTTGTGGCGATCTCGTTGGGGGCGCTTGCGGCGCGGGCTCAATCGTCGAATGGGTGCTCCGATCTCATGGGGCTAAAGCTCGGTGGTGTCGAGATTACGAAGGCCGACCTGGTTCCCGCAGGCAAGACCGTCCCGCCGCCTTTCCCCGGTGCGCCCTCGGTTGGTCCGCTGCCGGCGCATTGCCGGGTGGACGGCGTGATCAACCGGCGCAAGGGTGTGGACGGGCAAGAGTTCGGGATTGGCTTCGCGGTGGCGCTTCCGGCGGCGGAGGCGTGGAACGGCGACTTCATGATGCAGGGGGGCGGAGGAGGAAACGGCATCGTCGCTTATCCGGCAGGGGCCAACTATGCGGGCGACAGGCCGGCGCTTACCCGAGGATTTGCTGTAGCGAGCACGGACACGGGGCATAAGGCGAAGACCGGACCGTTCGACTTTTCGTTCATGCGCGACCAGCAGGCGTATCTCGACTTCGCATTCCTGGCTAACGCGGAAGTGGCTGGCGTCGCCAAGCAGATCATTGCGCGGTACTATGCGAAGCCGGCCAGTTACTCGTACTTCGTCGGTTGCTCGACAGGCGGGCGCGAAGGGATGATTCTCTCCCAGCGTTATCCGGCCGTGTTCAACGGCATCGTGTCCGGAGATCCGGCGATGCGCACCGGGATGTCGAACCTGGCGATCGCCCAGTGGATTCCCGTGGCGTATAACCAGGCAGCGCCCAAAGATGCGTCCGGCAAGCCGGAAATCGATAAGTTTCTCAGTGACCAAGACCGCACGTTATTCCTGGATGCACTGATGAAGAAGTGCGACGCGAAGGACGGCGTGGCTGACGGGATGATCTTCGACCCTCTCGGGTGTGAGTTCGATCCGGAGGTGGTGGCCTGTAAGGGTGGACAGACGGAGGGGTGCATTGCTCCGGAGAAAGTAGCTGCGATCAAGAAAGCGTTCGCGGGGCCGAAGAATGCGTACGGCACGCAGGTGTATCCGGGGTTCCTTTACGATACTGGAATTACGAGGAAGGACGGCGTGCCGGGGTTGCTGGCGCTGGGGAAGAACGGGCTGTTCGGACCTTACACGACCGCGACGGAGTTGGATGTCGACAAAGCGGCGCTGCACGCTTCGGATCCGCTCGTCGAGCCCGCATCGACCAACCTTTCGACGTTTTCGCAGGACGGGGGTAAGCTGATATTCTTTCACGGCGACAGCGATCCGTGGTTTTCGCCGCTGGATACGTTGGGGTATTACAAGTCGCTGGCGGCAGTGAACGGAGGCGCGGAGAAAGTGGCCGGGTGGAGCCGGATGTTCCTGGTTCCGGGAATGACGCACTGCGGCGGCGGGCCTTCGCTTGACCATTTCGACATGCTGAGCGCGGTGGTGGATTGGGTGGAGAAAGGCGTTGCGCCGGACTTTGTCGTCGCCACGGGACCGGCGTTTCCTGGGCGGAGCCGGCCGTTGTGTGCGTACCCGAAGCATGCGCAGTATGTGGGTACGGGAGATCCGCAGGATGCGCGGAATTTCCGGTGCCAGTGAGGGCGAGAACACCGGTATGCGGGCAGACATCGCCATCGTGCCGGTTACAGCGGACTCGACTCTTGGTAGGCGGGACCGGACGCTGCGGCGTTCGATTCAAAGCGTAGCTCGACGCCGAAGCAGGTGGCAGGGGCAAGGACGATCCCGCCGTTTGAAGTTGTGAATGGGATTCGTTCCGCGCTCAGGACGCGGGTGACGGTGCTGGTTTCGGCGACTCGCACGGAGAAAGAAGTCAACAAGGGTGAGGCGAGAAACTGCATCCGCGTTTCGATCGCGGAGACAACTTCGATTCGGCCGCCGTCGAGAACGAATTCCAAGTGACGATCCGATAGGTATTTTCCCTCTGCGCCGGTGAATTTAGTCAGGAAGTCCGCATGCTGTTTGGGATCGGACGAGGTGAGCGTCACTGCGGAAATGTTCGTGGCTGAGTTTGCGTGTTGCTGAAAGCTCCTGTTCCAGAAGTTTTGCGGATAGTGCTGCTGGCAGACGAAGAATCCCGCATGGGGTGCGGCGGGATCGCTCGCAAATGCCAGGGTGAAAGCTACCTGCGTTGCGGAGCCGTCCGGCTTGTTCGCTTTGCGCTCGAAAGAGAATGGTTCGAAGTCGCCGATGCCTTGCGCGGCGAAGCGGGCGGCGTCGGACGTTGCATCCGCAGAGCTGAGAACGAGCATTGCGATGCCTTCCCGTTGCTCGAGGTAATTCCGGACGAAGGCTCCAAAGCTGAAGCGGCGTGGTTGATGGGGAGGGATACGATGCGGGGAGCTGCCGAGAGTAATCAATTCGATAAATGAGGAGCCGAACTGGATGAGGCGATTTTCCGTGCCCCAGGGATGGTGATTACGCGGACCGACCTGAAAGCCGAGCCGGCGATGGAAGTCCGCGGCGTGGTCCAGGTCGTGAACGGCAACGACGATGTGGTCAATATGGCGCACGGGCGAGGGAGGTGGCTATTGCTCTGGCTCCTCCCGATGAACTCGCAAGCGTTGTTTGACTTCGGTGACGGCACGCCCGG
>JAKAJI010000121.1 GCA_021813825.1 Acidobacteriota bacterium
CGAAACGCCTCTCGCGGAGAACAAGCCTACTCTCGCCCGCCAACTCGCCGCCAGCGGCTACGCCCCCGCCGTCTTCGGCAAAATGCACTTCAACGTCCCCGGCCGCCCGGGCCTCCACGGCTTCGCCACCGCCTGCACCGAAGACGTGATCCACCGCGATTGGACCAAGGCCGCCGGCCCCTGGCCCGTCTACCCCGACATCCCCACCAAACCCAAACAGTGGCGCCCCTTCCGCGACCCCGCCCGCATCTGGCTCGACGCGGACAAACTTCCTTTCGATCGCGACTACGAAAACATGGAAGGAACCTGGATCGCCCGCCAGGCCACCCAATTCATCCGCGAACACAAAGACGATCCCTTCGCCCTCTGGGTCAGCTTCCGCTCGCCCCACTCCCCCTTCGACTTTCCCATCGAGGACCGCCATCGCTACGACCCCGCCACCTTCCCCGTCCCCGAACTCGGCCCCAACGACTTCCACCAGATCCCGCTCATCTTCCGCGATCTCACCCCCGCCGACAAGCAAGGCATCATCGCGTCCTATTACACCGCCGTCGCCTTCCTCGATCGCAACGTCGGCGAAGTTTTGCAGGCCCTGCACGCCGCCGGTCTCGACAACGACACGCTCGTAATTTACATGGCCGATCACGGCTACTCGCTCGGCCAGCATGGCCGCTTCGAAAAACACGTCTGCTACGAACCCGCTCTCCGCGTCCCGCTGATCTTCCGCTGGCCCGGCCGCATCCCCTCCGGCCAGGTGATCCGCGAGTTCACCGAATCGATCGACGTCCCGCCCACCCTGCTCGACCTGCTCGGCGCCGAACCTTTCGCCGTCAACCACGGCCGCAGCCTGGCGGCCTATCTCAAAACCGGCCGCGACCCCAATCCCCGCCAGTCCATCTTCACCGAATATCTCGAAAACGAAGAAGCCTGCGTAAAAACAGACCGCTGGAAGCTGATCCACTGCGCCGGCCAACGCCTCCGCCGCGACGGCTATCTCACCGACAACCCCCTCCCCGGCCGCTACGTCGAACTGTACGACCAGCAATCCGACCCCGGCGAATTCTCAAACGTCGCCCTCCAGCACCCCGACGTAGTCCGACACCTCTCCGCCGAAATGCTCCGCGTCTTCCGCACCACCCACCCGGACGCCCCCGCCGAACCCGCCGGCCTATCCCCCGACGAAGCCCTCGACTGGTACCTCCGCCCCCGCGACGCCCGTCCCAGCCCGGACTTACCCTGCGACTGTTCCCCTGCACCCGCCCGAGTCCCGGCGCCATAGCGAACCATCGAAGCGTCAATTAACCCTCGGGCCTTTGTCATCTTGCCCGCAGCCCGCGAATCCAAGCGCAGTCTGCTCCGGATCCTGCTCTTGTGGATTCCGCCAACCTCCTTGTGACGGCCTCGCGATGTTTCTAACCAAGCTCCTCTCCCACGCGCCCCAGAGAGAGCCAACATCTCCCGGCCTCTCCCGACCCCGCTGCTACAATAAACACGCAATGGGCGTGCAGGCCACCTACGACGACGCAAACCTCCTCCTCCGTCTCTACGAACTCCGCCGCGAAGACAAACTCCGTGAGGCGCGGGCATGGTTCGTCCGCAACTACTACGCCGCCACCATGGACGAGCACGCGGCCGTGTGCCCGCCCGGCTCCCAGGAAGACACGTATTTCCGCATGGTCACCAGCTACTGGGATATGACCGCTTCCCTCATCACCAGCGGCGTGCTCAACCAGGACCTGTTCCTTGAAAGCGGCAACGAGCTCATCCTCGCCTGGGACCGCTTGCGCGACGTCATCCCGGCCATGCGCGCCGCCATGAGTCCTCTCCTCCTGAAAAACGTCGAGCAGGTCGCCCAGGCCGGCATCGCCCGCATGGAAAAAGCCCAACCCGGCGGATTCGAAAAATTCAGCGCACGAACGCGCGCGTTCGTAAATCGTCCGCGGAAGTAGCCTCCCCATGCGGCTCAGCGCGGAGGAGTTCGCCGAGCGGGAAAGCCGCCTCCTTTATATCGCAAAAAAACTCCGCGAGGCCAAACGAATCGAGGCGCTGCTCACCGGGCGCGGCATCGACTACCTGGTCGAAACCGACACCTACCTCGGCGGCATGATCTTCGTCTCCGAGCGCGTCGGCGCGTTCTTCTACGTCGAGCAAAGCGCGTGGGAAACCGCCGCGGCCCTCCTCCGCGAACAAGGCTACCGCGTCGCCGAACAAGGCTGAACGGTCACAAAATTCGTCCACCTGAATCTGCCCCAAAATCAACCACTTCCCGCCAAACCGCCTCCGTCCCCGCAACCACCCGCTGCTACAACAAAATCAAGCCGGACCCCTACGCCGGCGCAACGAAGGGATCAAACGCACTCCAATGTCTTCGATCGCCGAAGCTCGCACCCGTGACGTGCCGCCCCCCACGTCCCTTCCCGCTCTCGTCCCACCTCGTGCGTCATCCTTGCGTCATCCCGTTATCTCCCTCAATCCAAATCACTTCCTCTGCCAAATGACGCACGCCTCCGTTTTTCCCGCACGCGTGGTAACACCGGCGAATCCGAGCCGTCTTCATCCCCGCCAAAGCCGCTGCGCAAACCCCGTTCCGTATCGAGCCTCTCGCCCGAACTGCGCCACAACTCCGCGAGGCAGGCGCGCGGGCAATGTTTGGATCGCCCACGCCAGCGCGGCCCCAACCAGCGCCATCGAGAATCCGGCGGCGGCGTCCGCAAAGTAGTGATACCGGCCGTAAACCGTGGACACCGCGATCAAAGTCGCGCCGAAGAAGAACCATCGGACCACCGCCTTGTGCTCGGGCAGTGCGCGGCGAAGACCGATCGCGGCAGCATACGCCGCGGCGACATGGCCGCTCGGAAAAACACTCGAATGGATGCTGTAATGACCAAGAATCCACCAGTTGAATTCGCGGAACACGCTCGAATACGAGGGAAGGTCCTCAGTCGGGAACAACAGCCGCGGCGGCTGCGACGGCCAGAACGGGAACTGCGCGTATGTCAGCAATACGCCCAGCAGCACGATGAAGCCGAACTCGCCGGCCCGCTCGCGCCGCTTGTAAAGGTAGAGCACGGCCAGCGCCAGCGGCGGCACAATGTACACCGTCGAGTAGGCGATCTCCAGCAGGGCGGGGAACACCGGGCCCAGCGATTCGATCGCTCCCCGGAATCCGTTGCCCAGCAAAGTATGGTCCCACCCCAGCCAGATCTGCTCCAGCCGATGTGTGGGATCCGGAAGAATGAACAACCCCATCTCCCGGAACGCGTAAAGGATGAACCCCATCGGCAGCCAGTCGCGAACTACGCTGAGCGCGGAACTCGGGCGCCGGTAGTCGAAAACCGCGACGCCAAGATACGCCGCGCCCACCGCCGCATTCCAGAGCAGAATGCCGTTCCGCGACGAATCCGGAATCGGCATCGCAACCGCCAGAGTAGCGGCGTACGCCAGGAACAGAAGGATCAGCCACTCAACGGGCCGCAACAACCGCCTGCCCGTCCGATAGGTGGCATTCCTCATTCCTGTCTCCAGGCTCCAGGCTTCCTGCTCCCGGCTCCTATTCTTATGATGCCCCCGAAACCCGGGCGTGACAGGCTACTGGTTTTTCGGCGCCGCCTCGTCGTGCCACTTGTGAACCATCGTCGAAAGTTGGTCGACGATTTCCGGATGCTCGTGACGGAGGTTTGTGGTTTCGCCGGGGTCCTTGCTCAGGTCGGAGAGAAACAGCGCGTCCTCCCCGGTCAACGGCTTGTGGCCGTCGGGAGTGCCGTCATAGGTGATGCCGTCGATCACCAGTTTCCACTTCCCCTGACGCACGGCAAGCTGCTTCCCGCTCGACCAGTAAACGGCCTCGTGTGGCGATTTTGCCTCGCCCTTGGCCACCGGCAGAATGTCGCGGCCGTCGATGACGCGGTCCTGTGGCGGCTGGACACCGGCCAGTTTGCACGCCGTCGGCAGAATGTCCGCCGTCATGACGATTTCCGCCGACACCTGGCCCTTGGGAATCACGCCCGGCCAGCTCATCGCTCCCGGCACGTGCATCCCTCCGTCGAACACACTGAACTTGTAGCCGCGGTACGGACCGTTGCTGCCGCCGGTGGCCGGTTTTTGGTCGAGTCCCGCGCGTGCCTCCGTCGTCGCGCCGTTATCGCCGAGGAAAAAGATCAGCGTGTTCTCCCGCAGGCCGTGGCGATCAAGGGCGGCCAGAATCCGTCCCACGCCGTCGTCGGCCGCCGACAGCATCGCCGCGTACATCTGCCGCTCGGGCGGAAGCCCCGGAAACCGCTCCACGTATTTGCGCGGTGCGTGCATCGGGTAATGCACCGCGTTGAACGCGGTGTAAAGGAAGAACGGTTCGGAGGAGTGGCCGTCGATGAATCCCACCGCCTCGTCGGCGATCCGCTCGGTGAGGTACTGCCCGTCCTCGAAAATCTCGTCACGGTTGCGGAACAGGTCATGGTAGTTCACGTGCCTGGGTTCGCCCCAGTAAAAGCGATGCGAGTAGTAATCGACGCACCCGGCGTGAAAGCCGTAGTAGTAGTCGAAGCCCTTGGCGTTGGGAACCGTGTCCGGCGTGTCGCCGAGGTGCCATTTGCCGATCGCCCCGGTCGCGTACCCGGCCGGCTTGAGCAGCGCCGGAATCAGGATTTCCTGCGTGTTGAGGTTTCGCCCGTTCTGCATCCCCGTCCGCAGCGGCGCGCGGCCCGTGAGCAAAGCCGTCCGCGCCGGCGCACACACCGGAGCGTTCGAGTACCAGTTCGTAAAATGAACCCCCGAACGGGCGATCGAGTCGATGTTCGGCGTCCGCAGGTCCGCCGCGCCCAGGAACCCCGTGTCGTGGCACCCGAGGTCATCCATCAGAATCACCAAAACATTCGGCTTGCCGGAACCAGCCGGCCGCGCCGCGCCAGGGCGCGCGGCCAAAGCAACTGCGGAGCCGGCCAGAAGAGCCCGGCGGGATAAATTGCTATCGATCATTATGAAGACCTTTCGCTAAAAGGATAGACGCAAGGCAAACTGAACTTCGCGATTCGGGACCGACGTGCTGCTGATAACTCCGGAATTGACCAGTGTAATCGCCGAGACGGGGTTGGAAAACATCGGGTGGTTAAAGAGGTTGAAGGCTTCGGCGCGAAACTCGAGTTGCGTCGGTTTCTCGATCGGCAGAACGAAGCTTCGATGCAGTCCCATGTCCACGTCGTTCTCCCCTGGCCCGGTGAGAATGTTGCGGCCTGAATTTCCGAACACATACGGCGCGGGAGTTACAAAGCACGAAAGGTTGAAGTACTCAGAGAGCGTGGGATTGGGCAAGGAGCCATTGCAGATACGGTTCGGACGGGACACGGTGCCGGCGTTGGCGTTGTCGAACGGCAGGGTGACCGTGAAAGGAAGGCCGCTCTGCACCTGGTACATACCGGCGATCTCCCAGTGGCTCACCAGCGCGGAGGCGAAGCCGTGGTTGAGCATGGCGTGGCCTTGGCCGAACGGGAGATCCCAGATCCCGCTCAGCGTAAAGCGCAGCGGGACGTTGTTGTCGGACACACCACGATTCGCTGCCAGGTCGTAGCCATTCTGAACCGTGTCCCCCGCGCTGCAGCCGTCGCAGACGTCCAAGGCGGGATCTTGCAGGTCGATGGCGCGGCCGTAAGTGAACGTGGTGAGGAATTCGAGCCCCGAGCCGAAGCGCTTTTCCAGCCGCGTGGACAAGCCCTCGTAGTTACTCGTATCCCAGGGCGCAATGCGCTTGATCGAGGCGTCGGTGTACTGCGCGAACGGCCGGCGCGTGTTGGGCGAGCCTGGGCCGTTCGTCAGCGGTTGGTTGGCGTCGTACTGGCCCCAGAGATGCGTGCCTGCGTTGCCGACGTAGTTGGTGGACCAAACCATGTCGAAGGGTAATTGTTTCTCGATGGTGAAGTTCCATTCCTGCACGTAGGGAGTCAGAGCCTGCTGGTTCCAGCTTACGAGCGGAGTTGTCGCCGAGGGCTTGAGGACAAACTGCGAGGGGGGCACCGGTGTCGGGCGGGGGATCGAGGCGTTTTGCGCGAGCAGGAACGCCGTGGCGGGATTAAGCTGATCGCTGATGAGCGCGATGCCGCCGTAGCCGAAAAACGGAGGGTTGCTGGTCATGCGGCTCGTGACGCCAAGCCCTTCGTCCTGGGCGTAGAAAATCCCGTAGGAACCGCGCACGACGAGGTCCTTCGAGCCCGGGACGCGATAAGCGAAGCCCACGCGCGGCGCCCAGTTGTGGTTGTCCTGGTAGACGAGCGAATCGGGTTTGGCGGGGTTGCCCGCGAAAACCAGGTGGCCGTACAGCGGATCCTGCGGATCGATGATGAAGTTGCCCATCTGGTTCGTGGTCTCCGTGTACGGGAAAAAGGTTTCATACCGGATGCCGAGGTTCAACGTGAGACGGCTGGTGACCGCCCATTCGTCCTGGACGTATTCGCCGAGATAGTAGCCACGCTCGACGACATCGGCCACGGTGCCGGTGTTGGCGGTGTTGGCCAGGCCTAGAAGTATGTCCGCCACGCCACTCCCGGTGCCGGCGCGGTGCTGCGGGTTCTGGCTGAAGACGCCGTTGAACCCGAAGCTTCCGCGTCCGCCCAGAGCGGCGAACGTGGTCGGCCGAATGGCTTGATAGTCGACGCCGAACTTAAGCTGGTGACGGCCCAGAGTCTTCGAGACGTTGTCCGAGACGTCCCAGACGCCAGAGCTCTTGGTGAGCGGATCGTTGCCGCAGCAGCCGGGCTGGGCGCCAATGGTGGCGTAGCCTGCAATCCCGAAAGTCGGGATGCTGCTCTTTATGATGGGGTCGAGCGAGCCGTTGATGATCTGGTCGTATCCGAGAGTGGCGTCCTGGCTCAACGTCAGCCGTGTCCAACTGAGGCGGAATTCGTTCACCAGCGTCGGGCTGAACGTGCGCGTGTAGCCGTAGCCGATGCCCTCGCTATCGATGGTCCGGTCTACCGGCGTTTGCGCGGGCGCCGGGAGCGCGGCGTTGGCGTCGGTTAAGGCCCGCGTGATCGAGAAGCGGACAAACATGCTGTCTTCCGCCGACACCTGAACATCGCCGCGGAGGTCGGCATTCTGGCTGCTCTGAACCTGCGGGGAGTTGTAGAGAAAGTTGTTCGCCGCACCGGGAAGGTTGGGGAGCGGATACCTGCCGATCAACGAAGTGCCGACCGAGTTGAGCAAACTCGCCGGAATGGTGTTGTTGGGAAACGGGGTGCGCACGTAGCCGCTGCCGCTGGGGTTGGGAACCGTGCTGAACGGATTGTACACGGGGGTCGTGCCGAAGTTGCCGGCACGGAGTGCGGCGGTGGGCACGGTGGAGACGCTGGTCTGCTCGCTGCCAATGTGCAAGCCCTCGTAGGCGCCGAAAAGCCAGGCTTTGTTCTTGATCATCGGGCCGCCCAGCGATCCGCCGTACTGGTTCTGGACGAGAAGAGGTTTGTGGCCGTTGTTGGAGAAGAAATTGGCGGCGTCGAGAGCGCTGTTGCGCAGAAAGTCGTAGGCCGAGCCGTGCAGTTCGTTCGTGCCGGACTTGGTGATCGCGTTGACCACCGCGCCGGCGGAGGCCCCGAATTCTGCCGAGTAGTTGCTGGTCTGGACGCTGAATTCCGCCAGGGCGTCGAGCGGAGGCCGGACCATGTCGCGCGCACGGTTATCCAGGCCGCGGAGGTAGTTCACGTTGCGGGCGCCGTCGAGCAGGAAGGCGTTCTGCAGGCCCGTATTCCCATAGGCGGAAAAGCTGTCGTCCCGGCTGCCGGCCGAAGGCACGGCGCCCGCGGCGAGGTTGCCGAGTTGCAAGTAGTCGCGGCCGTTGAGGGGAAGTTGGATGATCTGCTGCCGGTCCATAACCTGGCTGAGTGTGCCGGATTTGTCTTCAACCAGCGGCGCTTGTCCGACCACCGTCACCGATTGTGCGGCACTGCCAGCGTGAAGGGTGAGCCGGATGTCCAACACATCTCCGACGTGGAGCACGATGCCCTTTTGGACCAGGGTGTCGAAACCTTGGAGCGAGACCTCGATGTTATAGGTGTCCGGTTTGAGCAGCGGAGCGACGGCGATGCCTTCGGCGTTGGTCGACAGCGTTCGGGCGATGTTGCCGGTGAGTGCGCCCTTCACCACCACCTTTGCGTTCGGAATGATGGCTTCGCTCGTGTCGCTTACGGTCACCTGAATCTCGCCCGTGGACGTCTGCGCGAGCGTGTGCGGGGCGAACACGAGCATCACGGCGAGCGGAAGCAGAAACCCGGTGGCCGGCAGGCGTAAACGATAGTTGCGAAGCATTTCCTCTCCTCAGAACCTCAACGGTGAGTGTGGGCCGGATAGAGCGCGCGGACAAGGGGTTTTCACTGGGAAACAACCGCCCGGAACAATGTAAAACCGGAGTTACTACCGGGTGGGTGTGGCAATGGCGCGGGAAGCGATAATGCGCATCGTCCAGGGAGCGTCGCCAATGGCGCGGGCTTCGACCAGAAGTTCGAACCAGGGGACCGAGCGGGGCGAACCGGTGTGAAACAGGTGAAGGATCGTGTCGAGCGAGTCGACGCGTGTAAGAAAAAGGCTCGCGGCCTCTGTCGAGGCGCTATGCGGACCACCAGCGAGGAGGACGCGGTTGCCCGGAGAGAGGCCGGGCAGGTAGGCGAGGCGGGCGTAGCAAACCATCGTTTTGGTGGACGGGTCGGTGAAGTTATAATACTCGGATTGTTCACCGGGACGTGGGTGGAGGTTCACGATGCGCGTGCGGTGGGTGGAGGTGTCGACGATGATCTGGAAGTTGAGCGTGCGGTCGAAAAGTTGGACCCAGGGGTCGCCCCAGGGCCCGGAAATGAGAAGGGCGTTATCCCGTTCGAAATCCTTGATCGAGAGGGTGCGCGGGTGGCGGACGGAGAGTTCGGACGGTGGGACAACCCGCGCGAAGTGAGGAATCAGACGGAGGACGAAACCCTGCGTGAGTTCGCGGTCGAAAAACTGGCCTGGAACGGATGCGACCGCCCGAGGGAGGCTACGGAGGCCATCTGGGCTTAAGAACTGGCGGTTGATGTAGTCTTCGAGTTGGACGGGGCGGCCACTGAGATTTTGGTAAAGTTGCAGGTCCGCGTCGGGGACGACGACGAGGAGGCGCTGGCCGGGGGAAGGGTCAAGGAGGTTGAGCAGGCAGCGGGGTTGGCTGTGGCCGGGGAGCGGCGGAGCGGAGCGCCGCCCGAGGTAGAAGGCGCCGGCAAGAAGCAGGAGAAAGCCCGCAGCGAGCGCTGCGAGCGGCAGCGGCCGTCTGAAGTAGCGAGAAGAAGGAGCAGCGTGGGCGGGTTCGGCGGCAACGAGCGCGAGCGAGTAAGAACCCTTGGGGATGGTGAGGCGGAATGCGGCGTTGGCGCCCGTACCGGAATAATATTCGTCGAGCTTGGCGCGGAGTTGCCGGACGCTGGCGCGGACGATGTTGTCCTCGGCGGCGCTATAGTTGGCGGGGCGCGAGAAAACGCGTTGGCCGATGATGGGTTCCTTGAGCGAGTCGGTATCGCCCTTGATGGTGTTATCGGCGATGTAGGTAAGCAACTGCCGGAGGCGCGGGGAGCGCTGAAAGGATGGACTGGAGAGAACTTCCTGGACGGCGAGGCGCAGCGGCTGAGCGGTCGTTTCCGAAAGTTCAGCGAGCGGGTCGTGACTGAGAGGCGGCGCGGCCATAGGGAGCGAAAACCGGGGTGCTCCCTATCATATCTCCGTTGATCGGATTTTTACTCCATCGACCACTGGTCGCCGACAGAGGAGACGGTGAGGCGATGGGAGTCGGCGCCGATGGCGTTGGCGAAGCGCTCGATGGGTTCGGTCCGGCCTTCGCGGCTGAGGCGGAAGGTTTGGTGGTGGACGGGGAGGAGGAACTCGGCGCCGCTCTGGTCGGCCATGGCGAGGGCCTGTTCGGGGTTGCAGTGGACGTGAATCCAGGGGTCGTAGGCGCCGATGGGCACGATGGCGAGGTCGACGCGGCGATGAGTGCGGAGGGCACGGAACGTGTCGGTGTAGGCGGTGTCGCCGCCGAAAACGACGCGGCGGCGGCCGCTTTCGAGAAGGTAGCCGTTGTAGCCGCGATAGGTGTCGGTCTGCACGCGGGCGCCCCAGTGGCGGACTTTGAAGGCGCGGATTTTGAGCGGGCCGACACGAACCGACTCGTCCCAGCCGAGTTCGTGAACCGCCTTCCAGCGCTTGGGGCGGAGCAGGTCGGCGGTGCGCGAGGCGGTGACGATGGTGGTGTTCAGGCTTTCGAAGCGGCGGAGAGTGGGTTTGTCGAAGTGGTCAAGATGGGCGTGAGAAAGGACAATGAGGTCGACATGCGGCATCGCCTCGGGGCCTTCGAGGGCGGGTTCGACGATGCGCTTGGGGCCGAGGGTGACCGCGCCGAACTTGAAGCCGCAGCGGGGGCCGAGGACAGGGTCGGTGAGGACGGTGAAACCGTCGATGCGGAAAAGCACAGTGCTGTGGCCGAGCCAGGCGGCGTGCAGGCCGTCGCCGGACCAGCGATGCGGATCGGGGCGCCGGGGGGCAGGTTGGACGCCATCGCGCCGGCCGCGTTGCACTTCGCGCCAGGCAGTTTTGAGAAGTCCTCGGGGAATGGTCGGGAAGACAGGAGAGGTTCGGTTTACTGCTGGTCGCATTACAGCCTTTATCTTTATGATGCCGCAGCGGGGAAGGGGGTTGCCGAAACGGCCCCGGGTGAGAGTTTTCACGGGCCGTGGGAACCAGAATCTATATGCTGCGAGCGTTGGCGTGTGGCTTGGTGTTTTTACTCGCCTGCCAGGCCGGCGGTGTGCCGGGTTCCCGGCTCGAGTATGTCGGCGGCACGATTTCCGAGATCCCGCAAGGGTGCAGCGGTCGCGGGCAGGTGACCGACGATGCCTATTTTGTCTTTTATTCTCATAAAGCTAGCTGGCGGATCCCGTACGAGAGCATCGACTTTATCGAGTACGGGCAGAAGGTAAACCGGCGGTACCTGACGGCGGTGCTGATCTCCCCGCTGTTTCTGCTGGCCAAGAGGCGAGAGCATTTTCTCACCGTGGGCTACACGGACGCCCAGGGGCGCCATCAGGCGATGGTGTTCCGGGTAGATAAGAACGGCATCCGGACGATGCTGGTCGGCCTGGAAGCGAAGACGGGCAAGCGGATCGACTACCAGGACGACGAGGCGCGAAAGGCGGGGAAAGGATGACAGCGGGACTGTGGGTGCTGGCGCTGCTATTTTCCGACCCGCCCCCGAAAACGGCGCCGCCGCCCAAACCGCCGGCGGCGGCATCGCCGTCTCCGGATGAGGAGACCACGAAACTGCTCGCGAAGGTGCGGCGCATATATGTGGATACGTTGACCGGGGGCGACGAGGCGCTGCAGTTTCGCGACATGGTGATGAGCAGCCTGGAGCAGACCAAGACGTTCCTGGTCACCGAAAATCCGGACAAGGCGGACGCGGTGCTGAAGGGCGCGGCCGACGACCAGGTGTTCACCGACTACCACGACTCGGAGGAGAGCATTGGGGTGCACGCGCAGGAGAGCCACGCCAGCGGGTGGCGGGACCGGTACGACGGAGGGAACAACGCGAATTCGCACGGGATCGGAATGACGGACAGCGACGCGGTGCACTCGGAAGAGCGGAAGCACGAGGCGTTCGCGGCGCTGCGCCTGGTAGACCGGGATGGGGATGTGATCTGGTCGAGCACGCAGGAGAGCCTGGGAGGCAAGTACGCCGGAGCTTCGGCGGATGTGGCGGCGCGGATCGCCAAGCAACTGGCGGCGGACTACCGGCGGGCGAAGGCGGTGGCGGCCGGGGTAAAGTCGCCGCAAGCGCCGTAAATTCCGGGTCATCCGGACCGGCGTATGCTGGTCTTCATGGGGCGCCGGTTTGTGCTGGCGGTACTCTGTGCGGCTGTGCTGGGGGCGGAGAAGCACCCGGCCGCAGCGGCGAAGGCGCGGCAGGTGGAGGCTCTGAACCACGCGCATGGGCTGGGGGACCGGTTCGGGAAGTTTCGGGACCCGATCGTGAGCGCGGAGGCGGAGGGGACGCTGGCCTCGGTGGTTTGCCCGTATGAGCATTCCTACGCGGTGAGCGTGTTCGAGCGGGCGCTGGGGCAGTTGCGCGATCAGGATCCCGGGGCGGGGGAGAGCGGACACGCGGCGTTTCAGTTCGCGCGGAGCGTCGTCTTGTGGGACGCCGGGCGGTGCGACGCAACACTGGCAACGAAGCAGGTGCGGAGCGGAGCGGATCTGACTACCCCGATGGGCCTGGCTTCGACGAATCCGGACGCGGCGGCGCAGATGGCGGCGAGCGCGGCGTCGGGGCCGCTCGATCATCAGCAGATGGCCTCGCTGTTCTTTGTTCTGCAAATGGTGCGGAAGAAGTCTCGGGCGGCGGCGGACCAGATCTTCCTTCAGGCGCTGCAGACGATGGATGTCGCGCCCACGTTTTCG
>JAKAJI010000539.1 GCA_021813825.1 Acidobacteriota bacterium
AAGCCGTACTTCTGCACCGTCGGCCAGTCTTCGTGCCCCACCAGGTCAATCCCCACCAGCCCGATCTTCGCCGCATTCGCGCAAAGATCGTCCAGGCTCATCTGCCGGTAGCACCACCGCGCCGCCGATTGCTTCAGCCGTCCTTTCTTCGGTTCCGTGGTCTGTGCAAAAGCGGCGGCGGCAAGCGTCGCCCCACCGGCGGCCGTCAGAATCGTTCTGCGCGTCATGACCTTGCATCATACACGAACCAGGATGCCGATACGAAAACGGGTGCGCCTTCTGATACTGTGAGGACTGATGCCGCTCGTCGAAATCCTCAGCCCGCCCACGCCGGAAAACGCGGCCATCCGGATCCACCCTTCCGACAACGTCGCCGTCGCCCGCCTTCCTCTCCCCGAATCCCAGCACGTCGTCTGCGGCGACCGCCGCGTCGTCACCCGCCGGCCGATTCCCGCCGGGCACAAAGTGGCCATCGCGGCCATTCCCGAAGGCGCGGAAATCATCCGCTACGGCCAGCCCATCGGCGCCGCCCGCACGGCCATCGAACCCGGCGATTGGGTCCACACCCACAACGTCCGCTTCACCGGGGGCCGCGAAAACTACGAGTTTCCCCAGGGCGAAATTCCACTCCCCCCACTCCCCGCCGGCATCCCCACTTTCGAAGGCTATCTTCGCGAGGACGGCCGCGCCGGCACGCGAAACTACGTCGCCGTCGTCGCCGCCAGTAACTGCGCCGCCCACGCGGCGGAGTTGATCGCGGCAAGCTATGCCGATGCGCGCTTGCCCGAAAACGTGGACGGCGTCGTCGCCTTCCCTCACGGCGAAGGCTGCGGCATGGCCGCCGGCCCCGACCTCGACCAGTTGCAGCGCACGCTCGCCGGCGTGCTCCACCATCCCAACGTCAGCGCCGCCATCATCCTCGGCCTCGGCTGCGAAGTCAACCAGATCAGCCACTATCTTGGCGATCACGCCACCGCCGGCGAACGTCTGGTCGGCCTGACCCTGCAGTCGGCCGGCGGAACCATGGCCGCCGTCGACGCCGCCCGGGCCTCGATCGCCACCATGATCGAACGCGCCGCCGCCGAGCGCCGCACCCCCTGCCCCGCATCGAAAATCGTCCTCGGCCTCAACTGCGGCGGCTCCGACGCTTTCTCCGGCATCACCGCCAACCCGGCCCTCGGCGTCTGCTGCGACAAACTCGCCGCCATCCACGCCACCGCCGTCCTCGCCGAAACCACCGAAATCTTCGGCGCCGAGCACTTACTCGTCAAGCGCGCCAAAAACCGCGCCGTCGCCGAAAAGTTACTCGCCTTCGTCGAACAATACAAGCAGTATCTCCGCCGCTTTCCCGGCGCCGGCTTCGACGACAACCCCTCGCCGGGAAATAAGGAAGGCGGCCTCACCAACATCGTCGAAAAATCCCTCGGCGCCATCGCCAAAGCCGGCTCCTCGCCGCTGAGGGACGTGGTCGGTTACGCCGAACCCGTCCGCTCGCCGGGCTTCGTCTTCATGAACACCCCCGGCTACGACCCCGTCTCCCTCACCGGCCTCGCCGCCGGCGGCGCCAACCTCATCGCCTTCACCACCGGCCGCGGCAGCGCCATCGGCTTCCCCACCATACCGGTCATTAAGATCGCAAGTAACTCGCCCACTTACAACCGCATGAGGGATAACATGGACGTCAATGCCGGCCGCATCGCCTCCGGCGACGCCACCGTCGAGCAAGTCGGCCAGGAGATCTTCGAACTCGTGTTACGCACCGCCTCCGGCGCGAGGACGTGCAGCGAGCGCCTCGGACACAAAGAGTTTGTCCCCTGGCGCATCGGCCCGGTGATGTAACCGTGGCGGCCTGGATCTTCTGGATCTCCGCCGCATTCGTCGTTTACCCGTTCGTGGGCTACCCCCTCGCGCTCCTCCTTCTGCGTCTGCTCTTCGCCCGCCCCATCCAACCCGGCGAAATCGAGCCCCGCGTCTCCCTCCTCATCCCCGCTTACAACGAAGCCGCCGTCATCGAAGCCAAAATCGAAAACGCCCTCGCCCTCGACTACCCGCCCGAAAAACTCGAAATCGCCATTGCCAGCGACGGCTCAAAGGACTCCACCGTCGCCCTCGCCCGCGCCGCCGCCGAACGCCACAACGCCTCCCATCGCGTCCGCATCTTCGACTACCCCGCCAACCGCGGCAAAATCGTCGCCCTAAACGACACCCTCCCCCAACTCACCGGCGAAATCGTCGTCCTCACCGACGCCGCCTCCATCCTCGCCCCCAACGCCGTCCGCCCCCTCGTCTCCAACTTCGCCGACCCCCGCGTCGGCGCCGCCGGCGGTATCTACCGCATCCGCGGCGAAGAGTCCTCTCTCACCGGCGCCCAGGAAAAACTCTACTGGTATTACGAAAGCTTCCTCAAACGCTCCGAAGCCGCCCTCGACGCAACCCTCGGAGCCCACGGCTCCATGTACGCTATCCGCAAGGACCTCTACCCCTTTCCTCCGCCCGGCACCATCAATGACGACTGGGTCATCCCCGTCCGCATCGCCCAACGCGGCTACCGCGTCGCCTACGACCCCTCCGCCGTCGCCTACGAGGAAGCCCACGAAATGAGCGGCTTCGGCCGCCACGTCCGCATCATGGCCGGCAACGTCCAGCAGATGCGCGAACTCCGCGGCTTCCTCTGGCCGCCCCGCCCCCTCTGCGCGTTCTTCT
>JAKAJI010000122.1 GCA_021813825.1 Acidobacteriota bacterium
GTGGGAGGGTCGTCGGTGGATCTGCCGTTGAGCCGCGAGGTTGCGGTCGGGGAGTAAGGTCCGGACTTTACATACTTTTGCGGAACGGAAACGCAACCTCAAGGCGTCCAAAGGTGTTATCTAAGTGGGCGCCGCGGCGTGTATGCGCCAGGGGATCGGTGTCCGGAAGAGGACGAATTGAAACCGATCCCAGGGCTTTTCCTGCTTCCCGGCTTAATTTGGGGACAGGTGAGCGTTACTACTTACCACAACGACAATGCAAGGACGGGGCAGAATCTCGCCGAAGTTGTACTCACGCCGCAGAACGTGAAGGCGGGTGCGTTTGGGAAGCGATTCAGCCAACCGGTGGATGGATTGATTCTGGGCCAACCGCTGATTGTGCCGGGTGTGAACGTCGCGGGAAAGGGCGTACACGACGTGGCCGTTGTGGCGACGGCGCATGGCACGATCTACGCATTCGATGCCGACGATGCGGCGGGAAGCAACGCGGCGCCGCTGTGGCAGATCTCTGCGATAGACACGGCGAGCGGGGCTGCGCCGGTGACGGCGGTGCAGGTGAAGTGCGCCGTGATCCTGCCGGAGTTGGGCATTGTCGGTACGCCGGTGATCGATGCGGCTAGCCAGACAGTTTACGCGGTCTCGTTCAGCCAAACGAGCGGGAAGAACTTCGAGTTCAGCCTGCACGCGATCGACCTGACGAGCGGGGCGGAACGCGCCGGGAGTCCGGTCGAGATCGCCCCGCCGGGGTTCGTGCCGATCGAGCACAAACAGCGTGGGGCGCTGCTGCTGAGTGGTGGGACGGTATACGTTCCCTTCGGTTCGAACTGCGACAACAAGCCCTATCACGGTTGGCTGATGGCCTATGATGCGAAGACCCTGAAGCAGACCGCGGTGTTCAACGCGACGCTGAACGGGGGCGAGGGTTCGTTCTGGAACGGAGGCGCGGGGCCGGCGGCGGACACGCAGGGCAATGTGTATCACATGTCGGCGAACGGAGACTTCGATGCGGCGCAGCAGAACTATGGGGACACGTTTGTGAAGTTGACCGGTGCGCCGGGTTTGCAGGTGGCCGATTACTTCACCCCGTTCAACCAGAGTTATCTCGACCTGAACGATATCGACGTGGGTTCAGCGGGTCCTGTGCTGCTGCCGGACGAGGTGGGCAACGCCGAGCATCCGCATCTTTTGGTGGGGGCGGGCAAAGAGGGCCGGATTTACCTGCTCGACCGCGATCATCTGGGGCACGCGCAGTACAATCTGGATAGTTTGGCGGTTCAATCCCTACCGGTGCTGGGCCATTCGCTGTTCGGGAGCATGGCTTACTATCAAGGCTCTCTGTATGTGGCGACCGAGTATTCGCCGCTGCGCGCCTATCATGTCGCGAACGCCTCGGTGATCACGCAACCGAGTTCGCAAAGTTCGTTCACGACGGCGGCGCTGGGCGCCACGCCGAGCATCTCCGCCAATGGGAGTGGGAACGGATTAGTTTGGATTCTTGCCGGGCCAACGGGCGAGTTACAGGCGTACGATGCCGCTAACCTTGGGCACATGGTGTATTCGAGCAGCACGCTTGCCGGCGATGCGCCGGGTTCGTGGGTGGAATTCACCGTTCCGACGATTGCCGATGGCAAAGTCTATGTGGGTACTCAGGATCACCTCGTCGTTTACGGTCTGTTGAACGGCGCGGCGGGGCAGGTAACGGCGGTGGTGAATGCGGCGAGCTTTCTTCCGGGAGCTGTGAGTCCGGGCTCAATCGTGTCGTTGTTCGGATCGGGACTCGCACCGGCGGGCGTCGCCGCGGGCGCGACGAGCACGCCGCTTCCGGTTTCGCTCGCGGATGTGGAAGTGAAAGTGAACGGCGAGCCGGTGGGGCTCAGTTACGTATCCGCGGATCAGATCAACGCCGTGCTGCCCTCAGACGTGCCGGCCGGCGAGGCGGAAGTGGTGGTGACGGTTTCCGGGCTTGCGCTGGCTCCGTTCGGCGTGAAGGTTGCGGCCGCGGCGCCGGGGATTTTCTCGACTCCCACCGGGGACGCGGCGGCGCTGAACGATGACGAGGACTACGCCGTTGTGACGGCCTCAACTCCGGCGAAGTCCGGGGCGACGGTATCGCTTTTTCTGACCGGATTTGATGCCGAGGATGCGGCGGCTCCGGTGACCGCAACGGTGGGAGGCTTGCCCGCGTCCATCCAATACGCGGGTCCGGCGCCGGGCTACGCGGGGCTGGCGCAGGTGAACCTGGTCCTGCCCACACTCCCGGCGGGGCGGTATCCGGTCGTGGTTTACGTGGGTGGGGAGGCGAGTAACACGGCGTGGCTGAGCATGGCGGGCAACTGACGAAGGCGATGGCGCCTGCGAGCGGGCCGCGGGAAATCCCGGCGGCGCTGCGTTGGGTGCGTGGCGCGCTGCGGCGGTTGAATGCCCACCTCAATGAGAAGTACCGGGACAGCCGGTGTGGTGTGGCCGAACCGTCTGAGCCGAGTGTGGAGTTCGTGGCGGCCGCCGCGGCGCTCGACCGGATCCTGCCGCGAAGTGAAGACTCGGCCGCGTATCTGGCCGAGCATCGGGAGCGTCTGGCGCGAACGATCGAACTCACGCCGCCGGCGTCGATGAGCGGGCGGGCGCTCGAGTTGGGCTGCTATATGCAATTGACCCCGCTGCTGGAGCGGATGCGGGGGTATCGCGAAGTCGTGGGCGGCTACTACGGGCCTCTCGGTGAGCGGGCGTGGAAAACTATTGAACTGGACCGGCGTCCGTTTTCCTGCCGCATCGACCGGTTCGACGCCGAGCGCGACGTGTTTCCTTATGAAGACAATTCGTTTGAGTTAGTGCTGGCGTGCGAGTTAATCGAGCACATGATCTCGGATCCGATGCACCTGTTGCTGGAGTGCCGGCGGGTACTCGAAGAAGGCGGGCGGCTTCTGATCACCACGCCGAACGCGGCGAGCCTGACCAGCGTCTGGCGCGCGCTGCACGGCTACGATAGCCCGCAGATTTACAGCAAGTACACTGTAGACGCCCGGGCGAGGGGCGGCGAGGCGCCGCACGTGCGGGAATACACGGCGCATGAGTTGCGGGCGGCGGTGGACGCGGCAGGCTTCGACATCGAACTGTTAACGACGGAACCGATCGCGAAGTTCGCGGCGCACCGAAAGATGGCGGCCTTTCTCGAAGAGCATGGATTCAACCCCGCCCTGCGCGGCGAGCAGACATACTGCATCGGCGTAAAGCGCGGAAACCTGCCCGTCAACCGGTACCCGGAATTTCTCTACTATCGCTAGACGGTCGAACCCGGACGAACTACTGGCCGGCGCTCCAGTAGCCGGGACGGGTGCGGATGGAGAGGCCGGCGCGGTTCACGACCACCTGGATGTGATGATAGCCGGGCTCGTTGAAGTTACTCGGATGGTAGCTGAGCAGGTATTGGTTATGCAGTTCCTGGCCAAGTTGGATGAGGTTGTGTTCGAGCGTGTCCTGTTTGATGAAGGAGAACTCACGGCCGCCCGTGGCGCGAGTAAAGACATCCATGGGATCGGCAACGAAGAGGCCGACGGTGCCTTTGAAGATTTCCTCGATCGCTGGAATGAAGCTGCCGAGGTCGCGGTTGGTGCTGATGGAGGTGGGTGAGAGCGGCGCGCCGTGAGGGACGGCGGTGGCGGCGGTGGGGATGGGGTTCGGCGCCGGGCCGGGACCGGGGCGGGTAAGAGCCGTGATGAGGTGGGAGATGTTGACCGAGTAAATGGTGACGTTGGCGAATTGCGCCTGGGTGAGAACTTCCTTCACGTGATTTTCGCTGCCGTAGTCGCGTGTTTCGCTGATGAGGAGGATTACGCGGCGGCGCTCCGGCGGGCGCGACTTGAGCATGCGGATGCCTTCGGCGACAGCGTCGATCATGGCGCTGACGGAGCTGCCGGGCTTAATCTTCTTCATTGCGTCGGAGAACTGCGCGCTGTTGGTCGTAAAGTCCTGGACGGTGCGGATGCGATGGTCGAATTCGATGAGAGCGCCTTCGCCGTTATCGCCGACGACGAGGTCGCCGATGACGCTGCCCATCTTGACGATCTTCGGAAGCGATTCGGTGACGGCGTTGTTGGCCTGGACGGCGACCACGATGGAGAGCGGGTGAACGCTGACGTCCTGGGTCAGGATTTGCGGCTTCT
The DNA here is from genome assembly GCA_021813825.1 of Acidobacteriota bacterium. Lineage (GTDB taxonomy): Bacteria > Acidobacteriota > Terriglobia > Bryobacterales > Bryobacteraceae > JAJYKC01. The sequence goes on from JAKAJI010000122.1 coordinate 4,161, forward strand.
CATTGTCGAACAACTGGAAATCGCTGACCTTGAGGCCGGTGATGAAGTTGCCATCGCGGTCTGTGACGGTGGTGGGGGCGAGGACGACGTTGACTGTCGTCTTGATCGCGGCATCCTGCGGCTGCTGTTTGGCTGCTGCGTCTTGTGGCTGCTGTGCGTGCGCGGCGGCGCAGAGCAGGGCTAACGTAAGCGAGAACCTCATGGCGAGACTGGACGCGCGACTCATGAATTCAGTTTCGCATTCGCGGCGGCTTCGCCGCTGGAGACAAATCGAACTATCGGGCCGCGGCGGCGCGGGGCGGATGAAGCAGCAACTTCTGAATGCGCCAGTTGAGCAGTTCGGCGACGTAGAGTTCGTTCTCCGAAGGGCAAGCCAGTTCGTGGATCCAGCCGAATTGCTTGGGTTGGCGTCCGGTGCGGCCGAGCATACCCAGAACATGGCCATCCAGGCTGAGCTTGTAGATGCGGCCGGGGAAACCGTCGGCGGCGTAGAGGACCTGGTTCGGGCCGGGAGTGATGCAGATGGCCCAGGGCGCACCGGGTTGCATGGCGCCGGGCGCGCTGGGGCCCGGGCGGGGGCCCATCCAGGGACGGGCGTCGTCGGGGGCGGAAACGTCGATCATGATCTGGCGTTCGAAGTTACCGTCGGCATCGAATACCTGGATGCGGCGGTTGCCGCGGTCGGCCACGTAGATGTTGCCGTGCGCATCGGAGGCGATGCTGTGCGGGGTGTTGAACTGGCCGATGCCGCTGCCGGGGGCGCCCCACTGTTTCACCCAATCGCCGTCCCGGTTGAACTTAGCGACGCGGGAGTTGATATAGCCGTCGCTGATGAAGATGTCGCCCTGGGCGTCCCAGGTGACATCGGTGGGTTGGCGGAATTCGCCGTCGATGGCCGGACGCGGCGGGTGGACGTGGGTCCAGGGGGAAGCGTTCTCGTCCGAGGCTTCTTTTTTCCGGCCGAAAACCATCTCGACTTCGCCCTGCGGGCTGAACTTGATGATCATGTCGGAGCCTTTGTCGATGGCCCAGATGTTGTCTTTGGAATCGACGCGGACGGCGTGGGCGAAAGACCAGGCATAGAGATTGTGGCCGATTTCGCGGAGGTAAGAGCCGTCGCGGTTGAACTCGAGCAGTTGTGCGGCGGAGGCGCCGTAGGCCGGTCCGGTGGTGTTTCCGCGCGAGAAGACGAAGACGTGTCCTTTGGAATTGACGGCTACACCGGCAACCTCACCGAGGTAGAGATTCGGCGGCAGCTTCAGGAAGTGCGGGACGGACTCGTAGGGGATTTCCGGAGGCGCTTGCTGGGCGAAGCAGTTGGCACAGACGAGGAGCGCTGCGCTGCACAGAACAGGGTGGTGCATGGGGATCAGGATACTACCGGTGAGTGTGCTGTGTTTCCCGCCAGGAGTTCAACCGCATGAGGGATGAGGTGCGCGACGGCTTCGAGCGATTCGCAGGCGCCGCCCGGGGAACCGGGCACGCAGAGGACCAGCGCACTGCCGAGCGTTGCGGCGAAACTGCGGGAAAGCGGGGCGAGCGGGGTCTTCTTGGCGCCTTCGGCGCGCATGAGTTCGCCGAAGCCGGGGAGTTCGCGGGTGGTGAGAGTGCGGACAGCCTCCGGAGTGACATCACGCCTGGCGACGCCCGTACCGCCGGTGGTGACGATGAGGTTGAACGGGCCGGAGGCGAGGGAGGAAACGGTGGAGGCGATGGCGGAAATTTCGTCGGGGACGACGCTGTGATGCGCGACGGACCAGCCGCGTGCTTTGAGGAGAGAGACGAGCGCGGGGCCGGAACGGTCTTCGCGCGTGCCGGCCGCGCAGGAGTCGCTGATGGTGAGGACGGCCGCGTGAACGGGGGTCATGGACGGAGATAGTCGCCGCTCTTGCCGCCGGTTTTTTCGAGCAAGTAGAGATCCTGAATCTCGATGCCTTTGTCGAGCGCCTTGGTCATGTCGTACACCGTGAGCGCGGCGGCGGCGGCGGCGGTGAGGGCTTCCATCTCGACGCCGGTCGGAGCGGTGGTGGCGACGCTCGAGACGATGCGCACGCCGGCGGCCTCAACCGTGAGCTCGACATTGACATGCGTCAGTAGCAGCGAATGGCAGAGCGGGATGATTTCCGAAGTCTTCTTGGCCGCGCAGATGCCCGCGACGCGGGCGATGTCGAGCGGGTTACCTTTGGGGTTTTCGGGAAGCTTCGCGACGACGTCCGGACGCATTTTGACGAAGGCGTGGGCGCGTGCCGTGCGGTGCGTGTCGCGTTTTTCCGTGACATCGACCATGCGGGGCGAGCCTGCGGCGTCGAAGTGAGACAGAGTTGGTTCCGAGGAAGGTTTCATCTTTGTAATACGGGGATCCATTCGCCTTCGTCCCAGCTTTCGCGCGAGGCGGAGGCGACGAGAAATGCATTGGCGCGGGCGAGAGCGGCGACGTCGCCGGAGCCGTGCCAGGAAACGTGCTCGATCCAGCCGCCGCAATCGGACAGATTCGCAGGAAGGAAGCGGGTGAGGCCGGGTTTGTGGCGGAAGGGTTTGCGCAAGCGGGCGTGGAGAAGCGGGAGGGAGGTGAAGCTCGCGCCGCAGAGTGCCTCGACGGCGGAGCGGGCGAAGAGTTCGAAAGTCACCATCGCGGAGGCGGGGTTGCCCGGCAGGCCAAACAAGAAGCGGTTTTGCGCGCGGCCGAAGACGAGGGGTTGGCCGGGCTGGATGGCCACGCGGTCGAAGAAAAACTCGGTGCCGAAGCCGGAGAGCACGCGTTCGACGATATCGTACTTTCCGGCTGAAACTCCACCGCTCAAAAGAAGCAGGTCGGAGGCAAGGCCACGGGCGATGAGTGAGTAAGTGGAGTCCCAGTTATCGCGGGCTACGGGAAGGACCAGCGGCCGGGCTCCGGCGCGAGTAACTTGCGCGGCGAGCGAGTAAGCGTTGGAGTTACGGATCTGTTCGTCGCGGGGCGTTTCTTCGACGCCCACCAGCTCGTCACCCGTGGCGAGGATGGCGACCTCGGGGCGGCGGTAGACGGGCACGAAAGCGTGGCCTGTGGTTGCGAGGGCCGCGATTTCGACATAGCCAAGGCGGCGCCCGGCGGTAAGGATAACGTCGCCCTGGCGGGCCTCGATGCCTTCGGGGTTGAGATTCGCGCCTGCGATGGCCGCGGGAAGCGTGACGCGGTCCCCGTCGCGCGTTGCGTGCTCCACCATGATGACGGCGTCGGCGCCGGGCGGGGCAGGGGCTCCGGTCATGATCTCGACGGTTTCGCCAGAGGCGAGTTCGCGGTCGAGGCGCTGGCCGGCGCGGACCTCGCCCACGATCCGGAGAGTGCCCGGGACATCGGCCGCCCGGACCGCGAATCCGTCGCGCATGGCGCGGGACAGCGTGGGATAGTCGCGATCGGCTGCGATTGGTTCGGCGAGGATGCGTCCGAGAGAGTCAAGGAGCGAGACGTGTTCGACGGCCGGGGCAACGGGGTGGCGGCTGAGTTGAGCGAGAACGCAGTCCCGCGCCTGCTCAAAGGATAGTGCGGGCACGACTCCCATTTTAGCCGCCCCTTCTACAATGGGGTTTATGCCTGTGGGGTTGACGTTAGCTCAATTGCAGCAGCGGTTGCGGAAGCGGGAGTTGTCGCCGGTGGAGGCCGTGGAGGCCTACTGGCGTCAGATAAGCCGCGTAAACCCGAAGATCAACGCGATTGCAGTGCCGTTTGAAGCGGAGTCGCGAGCGGCGGCGAGGGCCGCGGAAGAAGCGTTGATGCGCGGGGAAGGGAACGGGGCGCTTCACGGAATTCCGGTGACGGTGAAGGATAGCTTCGACGTAGCCGGAGTGCCGACGCGGTGTGGGAGCCGGTTTTGGGGGCTGACCCCGGCGGCGGAGGACGCGACCGCGGTGGCGCGTCTGCGCGCGGCGGGTGCGATCGTGCTGGGCAAGACGAACTGCCCGGAGTTCCTAGGCAATTACGAGACCGACAACTACATCACCGGGCGGACGAACAACCCGTGGGATCTCGATCGAACGCCCGGAGGATCGAGCGGCGGTGAAGCGGCGCTGATTGCGGCGCGTGGTTCGGCGGGTGGCATTGGGAGCGACGGCGGAGGTTCGATTCGCGTGCCGGCGCACTTTTGCGGCGTTGCCGGATTGAAGCCGACGCCCGGGCGTTGCTCGGCGGCGGGCCACGTACCGACGATCAACCACCCGGGCGGTTTGCTTGGCGTAGGCGGGCCGATAGCTCGGACGGTTGAGGATGTGAAGATTCTCTACGAGGTGCTGGCGGGAGACGATACCGAGGATCCGTTTTCGGCGCCCGTGCCGGTGGACTGGAAAGGGACGGGCGAGACGCGCATCGGCGTGATGGAGCAGTTTTACCAGGTGCCTGTGCAGTCCGCGGTTCGCGAGGCGGTAGCGAAGGCGGCGCAGTTATTGGGGGACGCGGGTTTTGGGGTGGACGAGTTCCGGCCGAGAGGAATCGAGCGCGCGCCGAACCTGTGGTGGTTCTTCTTCGGCATCCTGCCGGCCCCGTTCACGCGGAAGGTGATTGAGGGGCGGGAGACGGAGGCGCATTGGACGGGCACAGAGTTCCTGAAGCGTGCGCTCGAAGAAAAGCAGCCCACCGCATCGGAGGTGATGGAAAAGCTGGCGCTGCGCGACAAGATGCGCGCGGACCTGCTGCGGCAGATGCGGAACACGCCCGTCCTGCTGATGCCGGTTTGCGGAACGGTGGCGTTCCGGCACCGCCAGCGGCGCTATGCGACGCCGGAAAAAGAGATCAGCCAGTTTGAGGCGATGATGCCTTCGACGCCGTTCAACCTGCTTGGCATGCCGGGCCTGACGGTACCGCTGAGCCGCGATGCGGACGGGATGCCGGTGGGGGTGCAACTCGTCGGCCGGCCCTGGGAAGAGGCGAGGTTGCTGGAAGCAGGTATGGTGCTCGAGAGGGCACGTGGCGCGTTTCCGTCGCCGCCACTAAGCTAGAGGAACGGCGAATGCGGCGGTAAGGCGGGCCGCGCCAGGCAACTTGGTATCGACATGGACGCCATCTTGAGTCTCGTCGCCATCCTGATCCTTGCGTTTTGGACGGACGTGAACGAGTTAGAGGTCGCGCTGCTGGCGCTGGCGGCCTGCGTCGCGGTAGTTCGTCCGCGGCTGTGGGATCTTGGATTCCGGCGTGCGGAGCAATGGTGTCGCGATTTCGTCCAACGCGGTGCTCCCTTTTATGTTGCCGTCGGGGCGCTGACGGTTCTGCTGCGCGTGGCGATGCTTCCGTTTCAGGAAGTGCCGCAACCGTTGATCGTGGATGAATTCAGTCACCGTCTTCTCGCGGAGACGCTTCTGCTTGGCCGCGTCAGCAATCCGACGCCGCCGATGTGGGAGCACCTGCAGACCATGCAGGTGATTCAGAGGCCGGCCTATGCATCGATGTACATGCCGGCGCAGGGTTTTTTTCTGGCGATTGGCAAGGTGTTGACTGGGTCGTTGTGGGCCGGCGTTGTGCTGAGCGTGGCGCTCATGTGCATGGCGATCTGCTGGGCGCTACGAGGCTGGTTGCCACCGTTCTGGGCCGCGTTGGGTGGCCTAATTGCGATCCTTCGCTTTGGCCTGTTCAGTTACTGGATGAACAGCTATTGGGGCGGGGCGGTGAGCGCGTTAGGCGGCGCGCTTGTCATTGGGGCGTTTCCAAGACTCACCCGGGGCGCGAGAACCGGTCCGGCCGTGCTGATGGGCCTGGGGATCGCTTTGCTCCTGTTTTCGCGGCCGTTCGAAGGAGCGGCGGTGTGCGCGCCGGTGGCCGTCGCGATATTCGCGTGGCTGGTCCGCCTCAGGGGCCGCGTGCGCCGCGTGGCGCTGCTCCGCGCCGCCGCGCCCGTTGTGTGTCTGGTTGTGCTGAGCGCGGCATTGCTGGCGTGGTACGACGCGAAGGTTACTGGCAGCCCCTTCCGGCTTCCCTATGAGGTGAACCAACAAGAATACGGCTGGCCGTTGACGCTGGCATGGTTTCCGGTCGTCCCGCATTCGAATACGATTCGCGCGATGCAGGACTACTTCCTTTGGGAAGTAGCGGAACACAAGAAGGTGACGGATCCCGCGTCCACTGTGTATGCCAACACCATGGACGCAGCGATGTTGTGGACGTTTTTCGCCGGGCCGGCCCTGACGATCTATCTGATTTTCGTGCCGCTTGGGTTTCGAGACCGCCGGATGAGGCTGCCACTGGCGGTCCTGCTGGCAGGACTGGCTGCGTTGGCAATTGAGCAGTCCCGGTACCCGCACTATTTTTCGCCGGCGACGGCCGCGTACCTGATTTTGCTGCTGGAGGGAGCGCGCCACATGCGCGCCGCCGGCGCACGCGGCCGGCCATGGCTTTTGGCGATGTATCGCTTCGTCCCGGTTGTGATTGTCGTTGTGGTGGCGGCGCGCGCCGCGGTGCCCGCGTTGTGGCATCGCCGCAATTGGTTCATCCGGGACACGTCCTGGTGCTGCTCGAGGTCCGGCAATCCGCATCGGGAGAAGATTGTGGACGCCTTGAGCCGGATGCCCGGCAAACAGTTGGTGATCGTCCGATACGGAGCCACGCACGTGTTCCTGTATGAGTGGGTTCTCAACGGGCCGGACATCGACAAGGAAAAGATCGTCTGGGCGCACGACATGGGAAGCGCAAAGAACGAGGAATTGATTCGATACTACTCCGGACGGCGCGTCTGGCTCCTTAACGTGGACGACGATTCGAAGCTTCCGGCGCTTTCGCCATACTAAGGATTCGTCCGGCTCAACATAGGCCCGAACGCGGCCGACTTGGGTTACACTTCCACGGTAAGCACGAAGATGATTAAGAAAACGCAACTGCCCGACGCGATAGAACAATTTGCGCTGGAAATGACAACGCCGGAAACGCCGGTACAACGGAGGTTGCGGGAGCGGACGGCGAAGATGCCGAACGCGAATATGCAGATCGGCCGGGACCAGGCGGCGTTTTTCTCGATGCTGGTGCGATTTGGCGGGGTGCGGCGGGCGCTCGAGGTGGGGACGTTCACCGGCTACAGCGCGCTGGCTGTGGCGCTGGCGCTTCCGGAGGGTGGGAAACTTGTGGCCTGCGACGTGAGCCGGGAGTGGACCGATATCGGCCGCGAAAGCTGGCGGGAAGCGGGCGTGGAGGGCAAGATCGAGTTGCGGATCGGCCCGGCGTCGGAGAGCCTGGATCAGTTGCTGGCCGAAGGCGCGGCGGACAGTTTCGATTTCGCGTTCATCGACGCGGACAAGGGGGCATATCCGGGCTACTACGAGCAGTGTTTGAAGCTGGTGCGGCCGGGCGGATTGATCGCGCTCGACAACATGCTGCGGCGCGGCGAGGTAGTGGATGCCTCGGTGAACGACGAGGACACGCGGATCATCCGCGCGCTGAATGCGGCCATTCGCGACGACGGACGCGTAGACGCCTGCCTGCTCACATTGGGCGACGGGGTGATGCTGGCGCGACGGCGGGCGTAGACTGTGGGGATGCCGCGGAGCGAGACAGCGCCGGTGCGGCCCGGCGAGGAACTCGATGCCGCCGCGCTCGAAGCGTACCTGGAGGCCAAACTCGAAGGCGGCGCGAACGGGTTGCGCGTCGAGCAGTTTCCCAGCGGCCACTCGAACCTCACGTATCTGATCCAAACATCACGGGCCGAATATGTTTTGCGGCGCGCGCCGCTGGGTCCTGTGGCTCCCAAGGCCCACGATATGGTGCGGGAATACGGCGTGCTGAAGGCGGTGCACGAGGTGTTCCCCGAGGCGCCGCGCGTGGTTCACCTGTGCGAGGATGCGGGCGTGATCGGCGCGCCGTTTTTCCTGATGGAGCGCCGTCACGGCTTGGTGCTGCGGGATTCGGTGCCGGAGGCGGTGGCGGCACAGCCGGATTATGCGCGACGCGTGAGTGAAGGCTTCGTCGATTGCCTGGTGCGGTTGCACCGGATCGACGCGCGGCGCGGGGCGTTGGCCGCGCTCGGCCGGCCGGAAGGGTTTCTGGACCGGCAGAGATCG
>JAKAJI010000540.1 GCA_021813825.1 Acidobacteriota bacterium
CCGCTACCGGGCCCGGAGATGCCGCGCTTGCTTCCCTCGTCCACGACCTCGACAAGGAAGCCCACTTCGTCCCCTACGCCCCGCCGGGAATGATCCCGTTCCGCGGCGGCAGCTACCTCCAGCTTTCGATGAAAACGACTCTCCAGGAATCCGACGGGGGTTCACAATACCGCATGGCTGCTCTCGCCTTCGACGAGCACATCTCGCACCTCATCCGCGGCGTTCTCGCCCACCTGCCCGACCGTGACAGCCTCGACGGCGTCGACTTCAGCACGACGGTCCGCCCCGCCGGAACCGGTTCCACCGCCCTCTCCGTCGAGTACCTTTTCCCGATGACCGCGCTCGCCTGCTTCGAAAAATACGACTGCACCGGCCAGCAACTTATCAATCAGGGCTTCGTCCTCATCAACGGGGAACGTATTGGCCTCGAACTCCAGTCCGCCGAAGCGGCCGCTGTCTCGGCAGCCCCCCGCGACTGACCTCTAACGATCTGTCTGCTCCAGGCGCCCGCCCCACCGCGGGCGCCACCCCCTCCCCGATGCTACGCTACGAAACACCACATCGAGGAGGGAACTTTGCCGCCATCGTTCTGCGTACTTAAGGGAGTGCCAACCCGCCAACGTGTAAGCTTCCTGCGCGCCGCCGCACTGTTACTGGCCGTACTCACCCCCGCGCTCGCCGCATCTTCCGGGTTCACTGTACCCGTCGAATACTACAAACTCCCCAACGGCCTGCGTGTCATCCTTTCCCGCGATACCACCGCGCCCACTGTCGTCACCGCCGTCTACTACCGCATCGGCTTCCGGATCGAACCGCGAGACCGCACCGGCTTCGCCCACCTGTTCGAACACATGATGTTCCAGGGCTCGGCAAACCTCGGCAAGATGGAGTTCGTCAAACTGGTCGAAGACAACGGCGGGGTCCTGAACGGCTCCACGCGTTTCGACTTCACCAACTACTTCGAACTCATGCCGGCCAATAAACTGGAAACCGTCCTCTGGGCCGAAGCCGACCGCATGAAAGGCCTCGACGTTACCGCCGCCAACCTCAAAAACCAACAAGGCGTCGTCTCCAACGAGGTCCGCGTCAATGTGCTCAACCAGCCCTACGGCGGCTTCCCTTGGCTCTGGATGCCGCAGTACGCCAATCAGAACTGGTACAACGCGCATAACTTCTACGGCGACCTCAAGGACATCGAAGCGGCGAAACTCGATGAGGTCCAGGCGTTCTTTAAGACCTACTATGCGCCGAACAATGCCGCCCTCGCCATTGTCGGCGACTTCGATCCCACCCAGGCCAAGGCGTTTGTCGAAAAGTATTTCGGATCCATCCCGCCGGCCAAAGTGCCGCCGATCCCAGACCTCACCGAACCAAAGCAAACTGCCGAGCGCCACGGGAACCGCAAGGACCCGCTCGCCAATCGCCCCGCCGTTGCCTTCGCCTACCACATGCCGGAGCGCAATACGCCAGAATACTACGCCATGGGGCTCATCGACCAGATGCTGCTTCAGGGCGACGACAGTCTGCTCTACCAGGAACTGGTGAAAAAGCGCGGCTACACCAGCAGCATTTCCGGCGGCATCAATAGCGACCTCGGCGACATGTTCGACTACGACGGCCCGATGCTTTGGACCGTCTCCCTCATTCACGACTCGAACGTCACAACGGACCAGATTCTCGCCGCTTCCGACAGCGTCATTGCCGGACTTCGCGCCAAACCGGTCAGCCAGGCGTTGATTGATCGCAGCATCACCAAGATGCAGGCTTACTTATACGATTCGATGAGCCAGTTCGGAGGCTTCGGCCGGGCGAACTTACTTGCCTGCTTCGCGCTGTTCGACGACAATCCCGCCCGCATTAACTCGCTCGAAGAACAGTTCCGCAAAGTAACTCCCGAGTTGATCGAACATACCGCGCAGACTTATCTGGAGCCCACCAACCGCACCGTTCTCACCATCGAACCGGGCGCCGCCAAGGAGGGAAAATGAAACCGCTCGCTTTCACACTGCTGTTCTGCGCCCTGCTCGCCTCCGCGAAGGAACTCCCGCCACCGGGCGGGCCGCCGAAACCCTTCCGGCTCCCCCCCGCGCAGGACTTCACCCTGCCCAACGGCATGAAGGTAACCATCGTCCCTTACGGCGAAGTGCCGCGCCTCGCCGTCCGCGTGTTCCTCGACGCCGGCCAGATCTATGAACCCGCGGGACAGACCGGCCTGGCGCGCCTCACCGCGCTACTGATGAAGGAAGGCACCACCACGCGCACCGCCGAGCAGGTCGCTACGGAAGCCGCGGGCATGGGCGGACAGATTGAGATCACGCCTGGCGCGGAATACATGACCGCAGGCGGCGTTGTGCTCTCCGATTTCGGGCCGCAGTTCATCTCGCTGCTTGCCGACGTGTTGGAGAATCCTCTGCTGCCGGACTCCGAGTTGGCCCGTTTGAAGAAAAACCTCTTGCGGGACCTGGCGGTCGAGCAGTCGCAGGCTCAGAGTCAAGCGCGGGAACATTTTCTCAAGCTTCTGTTTCCAGGCCAGCCGTACGGGAGGCTGTATCCGGCCCCCGGCGACTTGGAGCGTTGCACAAGACCGCAAGTGAAGACCTTTTATCAGGCTTTTTGCGCCGCGGGCCGCGCGCACCTCTATGTCGCCGGAAAACTCGGCCCCGCACTGCGTCCCGCCATC
>JAKAJI010000123.1 GCA_021813825.1 Acidobacteriota bacterium
GTCGAGGCTGTCGCCGCCGAGGACGATGAGGATGTCTCCCTTGGGGTCGCGGTAGGGAACGCTGAGCAGGCGCGTCCAAGCCCGCAGCAGCGGCGGGCAGAGAGTGACCAGGATGAGCAACAAGCCGAGCGCGGCGAGCAGACGGAGGATGGCGCGGCCCAGCATGGACAGCAACCATTAGACGCAAGCCGGACGGGGAAGCGCAACGCGAGGGGGCGTGACCGGAGGCGGCGGATTCGGCGAAAATGCGGGAATGCCTCACAAGTTTACGGTGTTGTATGTCGAGGATGCGCGGACCCTGCTGCGCAACCACAAGCGGATGGCCGAGAAGGCGATCGCCCAGGTGAGGGACGAGGAGTTGGGCGTGGCGCTGGACGAAGAATCGAATTCGATCGCGGTGCTGATACGGCACCTGGCGGGAAACATGAAGTCGCGGTGGACGGACTTTCTGACCACGGACGGGGAGAAGCCGGACCGCAACCGCGACCGCGAGTTTGAAGCCGGTCCGGCGGACCGGGCCGCGTTGCTGGCCGAGTGGGAAGAGGGGTGGTCGAGGCTGTTCGCGACGCTCGACGGGCTGAGCGAGCGGCAGCTTTCCGCCGCGGTGACCATTCGCGGGGAAGCGCATTCGGTGATGCAGGCGATCAACCGGACCCTGGCGCATACGGCGTTGCACGTCGGGCAGATTGTGATGCTGGCCAAACATTTCCGGTCGTCGGAGTGGAAGACGCTGAGCATTGCGCGGGGGAAATCGGAGGAGTACAACGCGCGGATGGCGCGTGGCGCCGGGTAAGCGGGTAGCCCTATAGACGCGGCAGGAAACCGCCGATGGAGGGTGGGAGGGCCATGCCGCGATTGCAGACAAAGTACCTGGGTTGGATTGAGTATGACGAAGCCAGCGTGATCGAGTTTCCCGCGGGTCTGCCGGGGTTTGAGCGCGAGCGGCGGTTTGTGTTCATCCGGAACGAGGCGCACGCGCCCCTGGTCTTTCTGCAGAGTGTAGGGACGCCCGGGTTGTGTTTTCTGGCGGTTCCGGTCGCAGAGGTGGAGGAATCCTACCAGGTGGAATTGGCGGAGGAAGACGCGGCGGTGCTGGGTTTGGCGGCGGGGGAAGGTAGCGGGGACCTGGAGGTGCTGGCGCTGATTTCGCGGCGCGAGGGCGAGCCGGTGACGGCGAATCTGATGGCTCCGGTGGTGGTGCACGTGCCGGGGCGAAAAGCGGTGCAAGCGGTACGGCGGGACCGGCGGTATCGGGCGCGGCATGTGCTGGGGGTGCGCGTGGAAGGCCGGGCGCTATGCTCATAATCCGCCGGAGGGTGGGCGAAAGCATCCTGGTGGGGGAAGAGGTGGAAGTGGAAGTACTGGAGTGCGGGCAGGGGCAGGTGAAGCTGGGGATCCGGGGGCCGCGCGAAATTGTGGTGCTGCGGAAGGAGATTCGCGCGGCGGAGGAGGAGAACCGTGCTGCGAGCGAAGGCGTCACCCAGGAGGCGTTGCCGGGGCTGATCCGGGCGCTGGGACGAGAAAAGATCTCAAGAACTCCATCCGGGCGGCGATAAGCACGGTGAAGATCGCCAGCGGGCCTGCCAGCGGGAGGGCCCGAGGGACGGGGCAAATCCGATTGTGGGGCCTATCGTCCGGGCCGGGAAAGGATTCCCGGCTTGCGTTTCTTCTTCAAGGAGAGAAGCGTGTCGTTCTACATCAATACGAATATTGCGTCGCTGAATGCCCAGATGTACCTTCAGCAGACGAGCGCCAGCCAGCAGCAGACGATTTCGCAGGTGACTTCGGGCCTGCGGATTGTGTCGAGCGGTGACGACGCGGCGGGATTGGCGATTGCCAACGGCTACCGGTCGAACGAAGCCGTTCTGACGCAGGGCATTCTGAACGCCAACAACGGTCTGAGCCAGTTGCAGATCGTCGATGGCGGCATGAGCAACATTTCCCAGCTTCTGGATCAGGCCCGGACGCTGGCTACCGAGTCGGCTTCGGGCACGTTCACGGGCGACCGCACGGTGCTGAACCAGCAGTTTCAGGGCATTGTGCAGGAAATCAACCGGCAGGCGCAGTCGATCGGGTTGAACACGGGTGGGCAGTTCGCCCAGAACCTGTCGGTGTTCATCGGTGGCGGCACGGCGTTTGGCAGCAACACCGCGGTGCAAAACGGTTCGATTTCGATCAATCTGACGAACGCGACGGTGGACGCCAAGAGCCTGGGGCTGCAGGGCGTGCAGGCGGTCGGCGTGGCGGGAACGGACATCGGGACCGGGTCGCCCAACAGCAGCGTGTCGTCGATTATCACTAACTCGGCGAACACGGCGACGGAAGCGCAGGCCGGCTATACGGTGTTCAATTTCTACGGCCCCGGCTTCTCCGATCTTTCCGGCTCGGGCAAGATTTCGGTGTCGGTGAACCTGAATGGGGTTACGGACGCCAACTCGCTGGTGACGGCGATCAATTCGGCGATTCAGGCCGAAGGCAATTCGGGCAGCCAGCAGGCGACCGCGTTCAAGAACGCAGGGATCGTGGCGGGTCTGAACGTGGACTCAACGGGCAAGACGCAGCTTACGTTCAGCTCGTCGACCTCGGCGTTCCAGGTGCAGGCGGGCGACGCGGTGTCGAACGCTTTGATGGGCAACCTGCAAAGCGGGACTTCGACCAGCGCGGGCGCGGCCACGACCGGCGCGGCGGCGGTAACGGCCAACGGTTCTACGGCCGAGACCGGCGTGACGCTCACCATCGACGGCCACACCACGGCTGCGTTCAACATTGCGGCGAACGCGACGGTAAGCAACATTCTCACCGACGTGCAGACGGCGATCTCGGGTGTCGCGGCGCTGGCCGGCTACACGGCTTCACTGAACTCCTCGGGTGAGTTGGTGATTTCGAGCCCGAACACGACGGCTCCGACGGTGTCGGCGTCGGGCGACACGGGCAACCTGCTCGGTGTTTCCTCGACGACTGCCGGAGTGGTGAACAACAGCTTCAACTCGCAAGGCGCCAACCAGAGCGTGACCAGCGCCAACAGCGACGTGTACAGCTTCACGGCGGTGGGCTCGGGCAACACCCAGACCATCGGCATCACGGCGCTCGACAGCACCGGTGGGGCGCATGCCTTGACCGTCAACCTGACCAACTCGAACGCCAGCACGCTGGCCGACGCCGTAACGGCGATCAACACGGCGTTGCAGCAGTCCAACGACCCGACGCTGCAAAGCATGGTGGCGGTGGAGCAGGTGAACAACGCCGGCACGGCGGTGGGGGTCCGGTTCCTGAGTTCCGCGGCCACGTTCAAGATCAACATCGGCGCGGCGCCCAGCAACCAGGGCTTGTACGACAACTCAACCGGTTCTCCGGTGCAGGGCGAAGTGGAGTCCTCGACAGTGTACGGGACCGGAAGCACGGCGAACATCGGCAACATCACGTCGGCGCAGAACGCGGTGGCGGCGCTGGGTACCTCCGTCACGCTGCTGGGCCGGGCGCAGGCCGCCGTCGGCCAGGGCGAAAACGAGTTGAACTACGCCTCGAACCTCGCCCAGTCGCAGTTGACCAACTTCTCGGCTGCCGAGGCTCGCATCCGCGACGCCGATCTGGCGCAAGCCTCCGCCAACCTGACCAAGGAGCAGATCCAACTCCAGGCCGGCGTGGCGGCCCTGGCCCAGGCCAACTCGGCTCCGCAGGCGATCCTCGCTCTGCTCAAGGGGTAAGGTGGGCAAGCCGTAACCGAAACAAACGCTTAGCTTTAAGACGGGAGAGGCCGGGAAGCGGCTTCTCCCGTCTTTCTGTTTGCACGGTTCACCCCGGCGGGGCGTCAATAATCTGTGTGGGGCGAATTGTCTCAGTCGGAACCCTGATCTTGCTGTGCGCGGCGCCGGCCCTCCCGGCCAACGACGCCGACCTGGCTCGTCTGCTCAAGGGGATCGAGCAGCGGTACAACAACGCGAAGTCCCTGCAAGTCTCGTTTAATGAGACATATAGCGTAGGCGGGCGGGAGCGGCCGAGCGAATCCGGCATGCTGACCCTGCGCAAGCCCGGACGGATGCGCTGGGACTACCAGAACCCGCCGGGCAAACTGTTCCTCTCCGACGGTAAGCAGGTTTACCTGTATACGCCGCAGGACAAGAAAGTCGAGCGGATGAAATTGAAGGAAACCGACGACTACCGGGCTCCGCTGGCGTTTCTGTTGGGGAAACTGGACTTTTCCCGCGAGTTTCAGGATTTTCACTGGAAGCCGGCCGGGGCGGACTACGACCTGACAGCGAAGGCGCGGAGCCAGAACCTGCCCTACGACAGCATGGAGATGGTGGTGACGCCGGACTACCGGATCAAGAAACTGGTGGTGACCGGGCAGGACGGGTCGCTGCTGACGTTTCTGTTCGACGCCGAGCGGGTGAACCCGCGGGTGGATGACACGATCTTCCGGTTTCACATGCCGGAGGGGGCGAAGTTCGCCGACGAGGAAGGCGAGTAGCCATGGCGGAGTGGGTGCTGCGGTATGCGGATCCGAGGGGCGAGGTGCACCAGCAGGTGGCCGTCGCGGCTTCGGAGAAGGAAGTCCGCGAGCGCTACACACAACAAGGGTTTCTGATCTATTCCGTCCAGCCGAAGGGCGCCGCGGCGGCATCGGGGGCCGGCGTGACGGGGCGGAAGAAGATCAACATGGAGAAGTTCCTGATCTTCAACCAGCAGTTCGTCACGCTGGTGAAGGCCGGACTGCCGATTCTGAAGTGTCTCGACCTGCTGGCGGACCGCCTGACGGACCCGAAACTCGGCGTCTACGTGCGGGTGGTGCGGGACGAAGTGCGGGGCGGGGCGCTGCTATCGGATGCTTTCGAGGCGCAGGGGGTTTTCCCGCCGATCTACGTGACCAGCATCCTGGCCGGGGAGAGGAGCGGGTCGCTGGCCGAAGTGCTGGACCGCTACATCGCTTACCAGCGGATGGCGCTGGCGGTGAAGAAGAAACTGCTGCTGAGCCTGGTTTATCCGGCGCTGTTGATCACGCTGGTGATCTGCCTGATCGTGTTCCTGATCACCTACGTGGTGCCGAGTTTCTCGGAGCTTTACCACAGCATGTCGGCGCAGTTGCCGGTGGTGACGGAGATTCTGATCGCGGTGGGCACGACGGCGCGCGGCTATGTGCTGAGCGGGTTCGTCGGGCTGGTGCTGGCGGTGATCGCGTTCCGGATGTGGTCGCGGACCGGGACCGGGCGCGAGTGGGTGGAACGGATGCGGATGCGGTTGCCGGTGGCGGGCGAGATCTGGACCAAGTATGAAGTGGCGCAGTTTTCGCGGATTCTGAGCACGCTGATGGTGGGCGGCATTCCCCTGCTGCAGGCGCTCGACACGGCGGGAAGTTCGCTCGGGACGTCGGTGATGCAGAAGGCGCTCAGCAAGACCGGGAGGATGGTGCGGGAGGGCAAGAGCCTGTCGGCGTCGCTCGAGACCACGAAGATTTTTCCCGGCCTGGCGATTGACATGATGGAAGTGGGGGAATCGACCGGCGCGCTGCCGCAGATGCTGACCAGCGTGGCGGAGTTTTTCGAGGAAGACGTGAGCACCCAGATGACGGCGGCGTTGTCGCTGATCGAGCCGGCGATCATGATTTTCATGGGGATGTTCGTGACGTTCGTGCTGGTGGCGCTGTACCTGCCGATCTTCTCGCTGGCCGATTCGTTGCGCTGAGGAACTGCGGTTATGGCCTCCAATCGTTTGCAGGTGAATGATCCGGTAAAGGAGAGCGAGCGCGCGCGCGCGCTTGCCGAGCGCTACCGCTGCGAGTTTGTCGACCTGCGCGAGGAGCGGATCGACCACGACCTGTTTCACTCGATCCCGGTGGACCTGATGTTCCGCTACAACTTCGTCCCGCTGCTGGCGCGGAACGGGAGCATGGACATCGCGCTGGCGGACCCGAGGAACCTGAGCCTCATCGACGAGCTGTCGATGCTGCTCAACAAGAAGCTGAAGGTGAAGGTCGCCACGCTGAGCCAGATCTCGGATCTGCTGAAGAAGACCGAGCAGAGCTCGCGGGTGCTCGAAGAGGTGACCGAAGGGTTCACGCTCGACGTGGTCGGCGAGGAAGAGAACCCGGACGAGACGCTGTCGATCGACAAGCTGACGTCGGCCGAGAGCGACATCGCGCCGGTGATCAAGCTGGTGGACACGACGATCTTCAACGCGCTGGAACGGCGGGCGAGCGACATTCACATCGAGACGCGGGACCAGGAAGTGGCGATCAAGTACCGCATCGACGGCGTGCTGCACTACGCGATGCCGCCGATCGCCAAGGACTGGCATTCGACGATCATTTCGCGCATCAAGGTGATGAGCGAGCTCGACATCGCCGAGCGCCGGGTGCCGCAGGACGGGCGGTTTCGCGTGCGCTACAAGGGCCGGCTGATCGACTTCCGCGTGTCGATCATGCCGACGGTGCACGGGGAAGACGCCGTGCTTCGCGTGCTCGACAAAGAGTCGATGAGCGAGAAGTTCGCCAAGCTGAGCCTCGACGTGGTGGGATTCTCGGAGAACGGTCTGGCGAAGTTCCGGCGCTACATCAAAGAGCCCTACGGGATGGTGCTGGTGACCGGGCCGACGGGTTCGGGCAAGACGACCACGCTGTACGCGGCTCTGAGCGAGATCAAGAACGACGAGGACAAGATCATCACGATCGAGGACCCGGTCGAATACCAGATCAAGGGCATCACGCAGATTCCGGTCAACGAGAAGAAGGGGCTGACGTTTGCGCGCGGGCTGCGTTCGATTTTGCGGCACGACCCGGACAAGATTCTGGTGGGCGAGATCCGCGACCAGGAGACGGCGCAGATCGCGATCAACGCGGCCTTGACCGGGCACCTGGTGTTCACCACCGTGCACGCCAACAACGTGATGGACGTGCTGGGGCGGTTTTTGAATATGGGCGTCGAGCCGTACAATTTCATCTCGGCGCTGAACTGCATTCTGGCGCAGCGGCTGGTGCGGATCATCTGCGAGCACTGCAAGAGGCCGGTGACGTATCCGCCCGAGCTGCTGGCTGAGAGCGGGCTCGATCCGGACAAATACCGGGACACGGTGTTTCAGGAAGGCGTGGGATGTTTTGAATGCGGGGGCACGGGCTTCCGCGGGCGGACGGCGATTCACGAACTGCTCGATCTGACCGAGCGGATCCGCGAAATGATTCTGGCCAAGCGGCCGACGTCGGAGATCAAGCGGGCGGCGCGCGAGGAGGGGATGACGTTCCTGCGCGAGTCGGCGGTGGAAAAGGCGCTGCAGGGCACAACGACCTTGCGCGAGATCAACAAGGTGACGTTCATTGAAGGCTAGTTCGATCTGGAGTGCGTGCCGGCGCCTGGTCGCGGACCCTCCGCCGGCCGACATTTTCGAAGTATCCGGGCGGGCGATCGCGGCGGCGCATCGTAACGGGGATGGTCCGGAATTGAAGCACGCCGAGCTCGCCGAGGGAGTGTTGAAGGTGACGCCGCTCGAAGACAACGTCACCGACCAGGGGGCGTTTCAGGCGGCGGTGAACCTGTTGAGCGGACCGGCGGGAGGGCGGAAGCGGCCGGCAGCGCTGGTGCTTCCGGATTTCGCGGCGCGGATTTCGGTGCTCGATTTTCAGACGTTTCCCGGCTCGGCGGCCGAGCAGGCGATGCTGGTGCGGTTCCGGATGAAGAAGACGGTGCCGTTCGACATCGACGCGGCGGCGCTGAGCTATCACGCGCAGCCGGCGGCGCCGGACGGGCGAGTGGACGTGGTGGCGGCGCTGATGCCGCTGGAGATTCTGGCGCGGTACGAGGCGCCGTTCCGGGCGGCGGGTTTTCAGGTCGGCCTCGTTGTGCCGTCGCTGTTTGGGGCGCTGCGGCTGGTGAAGCCCGGCGGCATTTCCGTGCTGGTGAAGCTGAGCGGGCCTGTGCTGACGGTGGCGGTGATTGAAGAAACCGCGGTGCGCCTGGTGCGGTGCGTGGAGCTCGAGCAGGTGAGTGAGCCCGACGTGTCGGCGGTGCTCGAACCGACCTTCGTGTACGTGGAAGACAAGCTGGGCAAGCCGGCGGATCGTGTGCTGCTGTGCGGGTTCGGCGGGCGCGGCGAAAAATGGAGCGCGGGCTGGGGGATCCCGGCCGAGACGCTGCGCGCGCCCCACGGCGCCGCTGGCGAGGGCGACGCGGGGCTGCTGGGGCTGCTCGAAGGAGAAGCGGCATGATCCGCGTGCCGATCAACCTTTCGAGTGAGCCGTTCCGTCCGCGGCGGGCGCAGCTTGTGGCCCTGAGCGCCGCAGCCGTCCTGCTTGTCGCGGTACTGGCCGCGCAGCTTCTTCTGGCCTGGAACGACCGGCGGCAGGCCGCGCACGAACGCGCCGAGATCGCGCAACTGAACGCACAGTTGGCCGCGACCCAGCAGCAGCAGGCGCGCCTGGAGGGGGCCGTGCGGCAAACCGGCAATGAAGTGGTGTTCGAGCAGAACGTGTTCCTGAACCAGCTCATCGCGCGGAAAGCGATCAGTTGGACTCGTCTGTTCGCCGACCTCGAGCAGGTGCTGCCTTACAACGTGCGGCTGATCGCGGTGCGCCTGCCGCAGATCGACGCGCGCAACCGCGTGCTGCTGGACATGATCGTCGGCGCCAACGACCCCGGCCCGGTGCTGGACCTGCTGCGGAAGCTGGAAGAGTCGCCGCGGTTCGGGCCGGCTTCGGTTTATAACTCCTTGCCTCCGACGCAGACCGAGAAACTGCTGCGCTACCGGATCAGCGTGAACTATGCCCAGAAGCTTTAACATTCCGGCATGGCTCGATCCGCGCGCGCCGCTGGGTTGGCTGCGGCTGTTGGTGGCCTCGCTGGCGCTGGCGAACCTGGTGGCGGCGTATCTGCTGGTGCGGCCCGTGGGAGGATCGCCGGAGGAGTTGCGCGCGCAGGTGTCGAACTTGCGCTCTTCGCTGCGGCTGCAGCGCGGCGGCATTGAGCGGACCACGGCGCTGCTCAACAAGGTGAAAACCGGCCGGACGGAGGGCGAGCAGTTCCTGGGCCAGTATTTCCTGGCGCGGCGCACCGCATATTCGACGATTCTGGCCGAACTGGTGGCCGACGCCAAGGACTCCGGCATTCAGGCGCGCGAGAGCACGTTCACCATCGAGCCGGTGGAAGGCAGCGACACGCTGCAGTTCATGAAGGTGACGGCGAACTACGCCGGATCGTACGCGAACCTGATTCAGTTCGTGAACAAGGTCGACCACTCGGACCGGCTGTTGATCATCGAGGGCCTGCAGGCGACGCCGCAGCAGCAGGCGCAGTTGTTGAACATCACGGTAAAGCTGGATGCTTTCGTGCGAGACGAGACCGGCGCGGCGGCGGCCGGGGGCGGCGCGCCATGAACCTGAAACCGAGCAAGGTGGGCGCGGAGCCGAAGAAGCTGATTCTCCTCGGCGGTCTGGTGCTGGCGGCGTTGTATTTCTTCTGGAGCAATTCGAGCTCGACGCCCGGCGACGAAGGGCCGGCTCCGGCCGCGGTGGCAACGAATGCGCCGCCGATCGCGCGGGACAATGGGCCGCGGCGGGTGACGCGGCCGAGCGCGGCCGACCTCGGCGAGTTTCATCCTTCGATGAAGCGCTCCAAGGACGACCCGATCGACCCCGAGCATACCGACCCGACGCTGCGGCTGGATCTGCTGGCGAAGCTCCGGGAAGTGCAGCCGCAGGGCGGCCAGCGGTCGATCTTCGATTTCGCGGCCGAGCCGGTGGCGCCGGTGGCGCCGGTAAAGCTGCCGGACAAGAAGCACCTGGAGTTGCCGCCGGCGGTGGCTGGCCAGGTGCCTACGGAAGCGAAGCTGCCCTCGGCTCCGCCGCCTCCGCCGCCGATTCCGCTGAAGTTTTATGGCTTCGTGAGTTCGGCGCAGCGGAAAGAGGCGTTCTTCCTCGATGGCGAGGATATCCTGGTGGCAGGCGAGGGCGACGTGATCAAGAAGCGGTACAAGGTGCTGCGAATCAATATCGGCTCGGCCGTGGTCGAGGACGAGCAGTTCAAGCACGAGCAGACGCTGCCGCTGGCGCCGGAGTTGCAAAGCTGATGCGGCGGCGCAGGGCATCGGCGGATGAGAGCGGATTTGCCCTGCTGCTGGTGTTCGTGATGGCGGCGCTGATCGCGATCTCGCTGTACATGGAGATGCCGCGCGTAGTGTTCGAGCAGCAGCGAGCCAAAGAACAGCTTCTGGTCGACCGAGGGCAGGAATACGTAACCGCGGTGCGGCGATTCTACCGGCAGCTCGGACGCTTTCCGGCGACCCTCGACGACCTGGAGAGCACGAACAACATGCGGTTCCTGCGCAAGCGCTACGTGGATCCGATGACGGGCAAAGCCGACTGGCGGCTGATCCACGTGGGGCCGGGCGGGCAGATCCTTGACTCGCTGGTGCAGAAGCCCTTCGGCCAGGGAACCGGAGCGCCAGGAGCGCCCGGAGGAACCTCAGGCGGCCCGGGTGGCACGCAGACCGCTGCGCAGGGCCAGACGCCCGGACAGACGTCCGGCTTCGGCTTCGGTACCCCGTCCACCGGCATGCCGGGGACAACGGGGACCACGGGGACCGCAACCGATCCGAACGCGGCGAACGATCCGAACGCAGCGGGGGATGTGAACCCCGGGTTGGCAAAGCGGCCGAGCGACCGCACGCTGCCCGGCGTGGGAGGACAGGCGCCGTTGAACCCGAACGACCCGAACGCGCCGCTCGATCCGAATGCGCCGCTCGATCCGAATGCGCAGAACGCGAACGGCCAGTATCCGCCGGTGGGATTTCCGCCGGGCCAGAGCGGCACGACAGGGCAGACGGGCGTGCCCGGGCAGTACGGGATGCCGGGACAGGTCATGCCGGCGCAGACGGTGCCCGGACAGGCGGGCCAGCCGGGATATCCGCAAACGGGAGTTCCGGGGCAGAATCCGTTCCAGCAAGGCGCCCCAGGCGGATTCGGGCAAACGGCGTTTGGGCAAGGACCAGCCGGCCAGG
This sequence comes from Acidobacteriota bacterium, assembly GCA_021813825.1. Classification (GTDB taxonomy): domain Bacteria; phylum Acidobacteriota; class Terriglobia; order Bryobacterales; family Bryobacteraceae; genus JAJYKC01. The sequence continues at coordinate 10,978 of JAKAJI010000123.1, forward strand.
GAGCGTTCGCCCAGGCCGGTCCCGCCGCGCCGGCCGGTCCCGGCGGTCCTTTCGGTGGAGCGGGATCGAACGCGGCGCTGAGCGCGATTCAGCAGCAGTTGACCTCGCCCGCGCCGGGTGGCGTGGCCGGGTCGAGCCCGTTCGGCGCCGGCAACCAACTTCTGGGCGGCGGCATTGTCGGTGTCGCCAGCAAGAGCAAGATGACCGGCATCATGGAATTCGACAAGCACAAGAAGTACAGCGAGTGGGAGTTCATCTTCGACATGAAGAAGCTGAACGGGCTCCCCGGCCAGGCGGGCATGCTGCCGGGCTTCGGCGGCCAGCAGGGGATGCCGGGGATGGCCGGCCAGCCGGGGCAGACGCCGATGTCCGGCTCTCAGAACTCGACCAACACGCCGTTCAGCACCAACACAGCGACCAGCCCCGGCGCGACGCCGACGTCGATGGGCACGCCTTCGCAGACGCCGAATCAGTAGCCTTCTACCGGAAAATATCTTTCAAACGGCCGAAGAAGCCCTTCTTCTTCGGCGCTTGCGCCTGGGCGGGCGGCGGGGGCTGCGGGGTGGGAATGACCGTCGTCGGGTTGTGGCCGGGCACGTTGTTGTGAGCCTGGACCGCGGGCGGAGGCGGAACGGCGGGCGCGGTCCCGTTGGCCGCCGGCGCCGTTGTCTCCCAGCCGGCGACGTGGAGGGCGCCGCCGCCGTGGAGGTGGCAGATTTCCACCGGCTGCGTGCCTTCGATGAAATACTCGGTGCGCGTGTGGGGGCAGTTGGCTGTGGCGAGTTGGCCGGTTTCCGGATCGATCTGGACGCTCACGACGCCGGGCGGCGGGTCGAAGTCCGTTACGTCGCGGTACTCGCGGTGCTCATGGGCGCGCTTCATGAACTCGGTCCACACCGGCAGTGCCGAGTGGGCGCCCTCAAGTTTGATGTCGCGGTGATCGTCGAAGCCGACCCAGACGACGCACAGCAGTTTCGAGGTGAAGCCGGCGAACCAGCCATCGCGGGAGGTTCCGGTTTTCCCCGCCGCCGGGAGATTGAAACCGCGGCCGCGAACCTGGACGCCGGTGCCGCTGCGCAGCACTTCTTCCATGAGGCTGTCCATGAGGAAGGCCACGCGGGGGTCAAGCACCTGCCGCATCTCCGGTTTATTGTGATAAATCTCCTGGCCGGCGGCGTCG
>JAKAJI010000124.1 GCA_021813825.1 Acidobacteriota bacterium
GGGATGTCGGTTTGGAGGATCTCCTGGTAGGTAAGATCGATTCCCACGGTGGGCGTGCTGGTAGTGATATAGGCGAACGCGAAGCCCAGGTCCGTGCCGGCATCCATGTTCTGCGTCATAACGGACACGGTAGTGTTACCCGGGCTGGCGCAAAGTGGAAAAACGCTGACGAGCGATAGGACAGCGCACGAGAATGCACGTCTTACAACAGACGACATAGCTCCCTCCTGCCCCGATTGTACGCGCCGGCCGTAGTGAAATATATGCTAGAGAATTAGTAACTCATGCTCAATTTCAATTAGGACGGCCGCGACGGCCCGGCCGCCGTTCGACCTGGTGATGGAGGCGCTACTCAGGCTCCTGCGAGGGCGGGTTCGCCTAAATCGAGCGGGGCGTAGCGTCGGGCGACGTAGTCGTTGAGCAGGGCGATGAACTCGGCCACGATGGTTTCGCCGCGCAGCGTGGTGGAGAGTTTGCCGTCGATGTAGACGGGGGCGACGGGTTCTTCGAAGGTGCCGGGGAGCGAGATGCCGAGGTTGGCGTGTTTGGATTCGCCGGGGCCGTTGACGACGCAGCCCATGACGGCGACGCGCATTTCCTCGACGCCGCGGTAGTGCTCGCGCCAGACGGGCATCTGCTCGCGGAGGTAGGTCTGGATCTGGTCGGCCATGTCCTGGAAGAAGGTGCTGGTGGTGCGGCCGCAACCGGGGCAGGCGGTGACCTGCGGAGTGAAGCTGCGGAGTTCGAGGGCTTGGAGGATCTGCTGGCTGACGATGACTTCCTCGGCGCGGTCGCCGTTGGGCAGCGGGGTGAGTGAGGCGCGGATGGTGTCGCCGATGCCTTCCTGAAGCAGGACGGAGAGCGCGGCGGTGGTGGCGACGATGCCTTTGGAGCCGAGGCCGGCTTCGGTGAGGCCGAGGTGGAGCGAGTAGTCGCCCTCGGCGGCCATCATGCGGTAGACGGCGATCAGGTCTTGTACGCCGCTGACCTTGGCGCTGAGGATGATGCGATTGCGCGGCAGGCCGTAGCGCTCGGCGGCTTCGGCGCTTGAGATGGCGCTGCGGACGATGGCGCGGAGAGTTACGGTCTTGGCGTCTTCCGGTTCGGGCAGGCGGTTGTTCTCATCCATCATGCGGGTGAGCAGGGCTTGATCGAGCGAGCCCCAGTTGACGCCGATGCGGACCGGCTTGCCATACTCGATGGCCGCTTCGATCATGGTGCGGAAGTTGTCGTCGTGCTTTTTGCCGATGTTGACGTTGCCGGGATTGATGCGGTACTTGGCGAGGGCGCGGGCGCAGTCGGGGTATTTCTTCAGCAGCAGGTGGCCGTTGTAGTGGAAGTCGCCGATGACGGGGACCTTGACACCGAACTTATCGAGGGTTTCGACGATGGTGGGGACGGCTTTGGCGGCGGCTTCGGTGTTGACGGTGACGCGGACGAGTTCGCTGCCGGCGCGGGCGAGCGCCATGACCTGATTGACGGTGGCGGCGCTGTCGGCGGTGTCGGTGTTGGTCATCGACTGGACGACGATGGGGTGGTCGCCTCCGACCCAGACACCACCTACATTTACGGGTACCGACACACGGCGGCGAATCGCGGACATAAGCCTCCTGAATCCTTTAGTGTAACAGCGGTGTGCGGGGGGTTAGGCGAGGAGAATGATGTGGATGTCCATGACGTTGGTGAGGGTGGGGCCGGTGCGGATGAGATCGCCGAGAGGATCGAAGAAGCGGTAGGAGTCGTTGGAGTCGAGCATGGCTTGGGGGTCGAGGGAAAGCGCGGCGGCGCGGGCCAGCGTTTGGGAATCGGCGATGGCGCCGGCGGCGTCGGTGGGGCCGTCGGTTCCGTCGGTGCCGGCGCTGAGGACGACGCAGTTGTCGAGCGAGTTGAGGGCGAGGGCGGCGGCGAGGGTGAACTCCTGATTGCGTCCGCCGAGGCCTTTGCCGCGGAGGGTGACCGTCGTTTCTCCGCCGGAGAGGAGGCAGGCGGGCGGGCGGACGGGGTTGCCGGATTGGGCGGCTTCGCGGGCGATGGCGGCGTGGAAGGAGGCGGCTTCGCGGGTTTCGCCGATGACGGAAGACGACAGGAGCAGGGGGCGGTAGCCGAGTGCGCGAGCCTCTGACGATGCGGCGGCGAGGGACTGGCGGTTGCCGCCGACGATCAGGTTAAAGGTGTGCGCGAAGGCCGGGTCGCCGGGCTTCGGGGTTTCGGGCTCGAGTCCGTTGCAGCCGCGCTCGATGCGTTCGACGACGGGTTTGGGGCAGCGGGCGAGGATGCCGCGGCGTTCGAGGATCCGGCGGGCATCCAAGTAAGTGGAGCGGTCCGGGACGGTGGGACCGGAGCCGATGACGTCGAGATCGTCGCCGACGACGTCGGAGAGGATGAGCGAGACGACAGTGGCGGGCGCGGCGAGGCGGGCGAGTTGGCCGCCCTTCCAGAGCGAGAGATGCTTGCGCACGGTGTTCATCTCGTGGATGGTGGCGCCGCTGGCCAGCAGGAGCGAGGTGGTGCGCTGTTTGTGGGCGAGTGTGATGGGCGGGGCGGGCAGAGGGGCGAGGGCGGAGGCGCCGCCCGAGATGAGGCAGAGGACCAGATCGCGGGGTCCGGCTTCGGCGGCGATTTGGGCCATGCGGCGCGTGCCTTCGAGGCCGCGCGCGTCGGGGATGGGGTGAGAGCACTCCTGGACATGAATGCGCTTGAGCGGGGCGGTGTGGCCGTCCTTGACGTTGATCCAGCCGGCGGTGATGCGCTTGCCGAGGATGGATTCGACCTGCTGGGCCATGGGGGCGGAGGCCTTCCCTGCCCCGAGGACGAAGATGCGATCGAAGCGGTCGAGGGGAAAGCGGCGAGCGCCGAGGATGAGCGTACCGGATTTGAGGGAAAGATGGCGGCGGATGGCCTGGCGGGGATCGGCGGCGCGGAGGGCGGCGCCGAAGATGCGGAGGGCGTGGCGGCGTAGGGCGGAGTGAGCGGGCAAGTTCAAAAGATGGGGAGGCGGAGGATGGCGGAGACGGCTTCGGCGGGATCATCGCCGCGGATTTCGATGCGGTAGTCGGCGCGTTCGTAGGCGGCGCGGCGGGCGAAGTAAAGATGTTCGAGGTGTTCGGCGTCGCGTGCCAGCGGGCGGTCGGAGACGTTGGCCAGACGGCTGCGGATAAGAGAGAGAGGAGGGTCGAGCCAGATGGTGACGCCGTTTTCTTGGAGGAGGGCGAAGTTTTCCTCGCGCGAGAAAGCGCCGCCGCCGAGGGCGACGACCATGGGGCGGCCGGTCTGGATGGCGCGGATGCGTTTCCGGATCGCTTCGGTTTCCATTTTCCGGAAGGCTTCCTCGCCCTGTTCATCGAAGATCTCGTTGATGCTCTTTCCTTGCGAGGTCTCGATGTCGGCGTCGATGTCGACGAAGTTCCAGCCGAGTTCATAGGCGAGCATTTTGCCGATGGTGGATTTGCCGCTGGCCATGAAGCCGACCAGGTAGAGGCCCGGAGTGCGCTTGAGTTTAAGGATCATGAGCGGAGGTCGGAATAAAGCATCTGTTCCATTCTTGCATCGACGAGACGGGGAGCGGCGCGCCGGAGGGCGATGAGGAGCCAGCCGGCGCGGGGGACGACGAGAGTGCGGGTATTGCGTTCGACGCCGCGGACGATCGAGCGGGCGCAGGTTTCCGGGCTGATGGCGAAGCGGCGGGCGCGGACCACGCCGGGCGGAGCGGCGCCAGCGAGCGGGTGCGATTGGAAGCCGGTGGTGACGTATCCGGGGCAGACGGTCATGGTGCGGATTCCGTCGCGGCGGAGTTCGACGCGGAGGCTGTCAGAGAGTGCGCCGAGTGCAAATTTCGAGGCCGAATAGAGGCCGGACCAGGGGAGCGGGACGAGGCCGCCGATGGAGCCGACGTTGACGAGAAAGCCTTCGCGGCGGGCGCGCATGGTGGGAACGAGGAGACGGATGAGGTCGAGCGCGGCGAAGAAGTTGAGTTCGAACAGGCGGCGGGCAATGTCGGGGTCGGTGTTCCAGCAGGGAGTATACGCACCGACGCCGGCGTTGTTGACGAGGATGTCGACGCGGCCGTAGGAGGCGAGCGCGGCGTTGACGAGGCTGGCGCGCTCGGAGGGTTGTTCGAGATCGGCGGGGATCACGGTTGCGCCGGGAACCACCTGGGCGAGCAGGGCGGCGTTGCGTGCGGTGAGGATCAGTTGCGCGCCGCGTGCGGCGAAGGCGCGGGCGCAAGCGGCGCCGATGCCCGCGCTTGCGCCTGTAATTAGCACGACCTTACCGTCGATGCGCATTCAGGATGATTGCCCGCCGCTGCAGGTAAACGCCATAATAGTACATATGGAACGGGATCTGTTGCCACTTTTTCCGCTGCAATTGGTTCTGTTTCCGGGCACCCAAATTCCTTTGCATATCTTTGAAGACCGCTACAAGGAGATGATCGGTGACGCGATCGCCGACGGCACCGAGTTTGGGATTGTGCGCGCCGGCGAGCGGGGGATCGTGAACACCGGCTGCACGGCGATTGTGGAGCGGGTGCTGCGCCGGTATCCGGACGGGCGGCTCGACATACTGGCCGCGGGGCGGCGGCGGTTCGAAATTCTTGGACTGAACGACGAAAAGGCGTATTTGCGGGGCTCGGTGGATTTTTACGACGACGACGATTTCGAACCGGTGCCGGAAGAAACACAGCGGAAAGCGATGGAAGGGTTCGAGGAGCTGAAGCAGCTCAAGGGCGACGAGGTGGAAGAACCCGCACCCGGGCATCCGCGGCTGAGCTTTCAGATTGCGCAGCCGGTGGAGGATCTGGATTTCCGGCAACTGCTGCTGGCGACGCGGTCGGAGGCGGAGCGGATGAAACAACTGGCGGAGTTTCTTTCCGGATACGTGAGCCGGGAGCGGGCGATTCAACACGTACGAGAAGTTGCGCCTCGAAATGGCCACGGGAAGCTGCCGGTGAAGCTGTGAACGCGCAAGGCTGCACACTGCTGGTGGACGCCGACGACACGCTGTGGGAGAACAATATCTACTTCGAGCGGGCGTTTGAGGAGTTCTGCGAGTTACTCGGACATCCGTCGATGAGCCCGGAGGAAGTGCGTGAGGTGCTCGACGAGATTGAACGGGCGAATAACCGCGTATACGGCTATGGCGCGGAGAACTTTGGACGCAACTTGCGGCAGTGCCTGGAGCGCCTGGCGACGCGGCCGGTGGGTGGCAGCGATTTCGAAGCGGTGAACCGGCTGACGGGGTGGATTCTGGACCACCCGATCGAGATCATCGACGGTGTGCCGGAGACGCTGGAGCACCTATCGGAGCGGCACGAGCTGATCCTGTTCACCAAGGGCGAGGCGGGCGAACAACGGCGCAAAGTGGAGCGGAGCGGGCTGAGCGGGTATTTCGATCATGTGGAAGTGGTGAAGGAGAAGGACCAGCACGCTTACGCACGCTTCGTGGACGCGAGGGCGCTGGACGTGGAGGCGACGTGGATGATCGGCAACTCGCCGCGATCGGATATCAATCCGGCGCTGGCGGCGGGGTTGCAGGCGGTGTTTGTGCCGCATGCGCGCACCTGGCGGCTCGAGCACGAGGAGATCGCCGGCGGGGAGGGGCGGCTGGTGCGCGTGGATAGTTTTCGCGAGCTGATGGAGCTGTTCTAGCCCCGTTGGGTTTCAGGCGAGAGACAGACCGGGAAAGTCCGGAATGCCGTGGCACCAGTCGGCGAGGCTCGCGCCTTCCGGAATCGCGGTGAAGGTGGGGCCTTCGTACTGAAACGTGTACTGGCCGCCGCCGTACTGTGTTTGCAGAGCGCCTGTGACGGGGACGCCGAGGGCATCGGCGATTCGATGGAGAAGCAACTGGCCGTTGTGGCCCTGGCCGGTGGAGCAGTGCATGAACTGGATGTTGCCGTAGGGCCCGAAGATGGGACGGAGGCGGGTGAGAACCGGTTCAAGTTGGTTGAAGTTCTGGTTGCCGATGTTGGCATGTTCGCCCCAGCCGATCTCTCCCTGGCCGAAGCCGAGACCGGCGACACCCGGGGCGCCGTGGCCGTGAAAGCGCAGCAGGAAGGTCTTGCGGGCGACGCTGACAATTTCGTGGACCGCTTCCTCGACGCCGTTGCACATGCCGCCGATGACGATGGGGTTTCCGCCGGCAGCGGAGATGTCTTTGTTTTCCATTTCGTAGAGACTTGGATCGAAGACGTCAATGCAGTCGACGATGGGAAGATCTTTGGGAGCGAGGCGGGGCCAGGTTTTTTCGCCGACGACGCCGTCGGTACGGAGGCGGTAGAGGCGCTGGAATTCTTTCACTGCGCTCTCGGTGCGTGGTCCGAAGTTTCCGTCCGGCACGAGGCGGAAGCCGGTTCGGTTTAGCAGCTTTTGCAGAACACCGACGGCGGGAAGGCAGTCGCCCCGGCGTAACTGGACGTAGTTCACAGATCACCCCCGGATTGAATGGGAACCGTGTGATAAGTGCGTTGGGCTCGCGGGGCGTTACAGGCCGCGATGGGATTTGTTGTTAGCGGGAGACGGTGGCCGGTCCGTTGACGAGGACGGCGGGGGACATGGGCGCCGGAGTCTGCGCGTAGTAGCCTTCGGCGACCAGGTTCCGATAGACAGAACCGGCTACGCCGGAGGCGACCGGGCCGTTGACTGCGTGGCCGCCGGTGAGGAGAACCACGACGGCGAGCTTCCGCGAGCCGATCTGCTGGAAGGAGGCGAACCAGCCGAGGTGCGTGGGCGAGCGGTTGTCGGTACAGGTGCCGGTTTTGCCGAAGATGGGGGCGTCGGGATCGAATTGGGCGCGGCGCGCGGTACCGAACTCGACCGCGCCCATCATGCCGGGGAGGATGGCGGGAATGTTCTGGGCGATATCGAGATGGCGCTTGACGCGCGGGACGTAATTGGCGATTTCCGCGGTGGTCTTCGGGTATTGCAGGTAGTAGAGCGTGCCACCGTTGGCGACGGCGGAGACGATGGCGGCCAGTTGGAGGGGCGTGAAGTAGAAGCCTTCGCCGAAGCTGGTCATCATGCCGATGCCGTCGGCGGGCGGTGCATCGGGGAGCGGGGTGAACTGTTCGCCTTCGATATTGAGGCCGGCCTTTTCGCCCATGCCGAACAGGCGGGCGTAATCGGTAACCCGGTCGAAGCCGAGGCGGTTGCCGACGGTGGCGAAGTAGAAATTGTTCGAATGTGCCAGCGCCTGGGTGAGGCCGATGGTGGAGCGGCGAGCGATGCGGATGGAGGAGTCGGGATCGATGACGCCTTCGTTGAGCCCGGCGAGGGAGGCGACGATTTTGATGGTGGAGCAGGGTTCAAAGCCCGCGCTGAGGGCGAGTTTTTGATTCACCATGCTGAGAATTCGGCCGGTGTAAGGATCGACGACGACGACGGAGCCGTTGTAGGGGCCGAGCGCCTCGACCGCGGCGCGGCGAACCATGAGGTCTTCGCCGTCAACGGAGTCGCCGGAGGTGGAGTCGGCGAAGGTGGGCGAGGTCCACGGGCTGTAGACGTGCCTGCGGCTCCGGGCCTTCGAGTGGGCGGAGGAAGTGTAGCTGACCTCGCGGAGCCGGGCGGAGGTGGACTTTCGTCGGGCCGCTGCCGTGGATTTTCGGGCGGCGGAGGGGCGTGAGGCCCCGGTGTTGCGATGTTGTTTTCGCGCGGTTGTTCTTGCCGGAGCGGCCGATTTTGCGGACGTGGTTTTGGCGGAGGAGGCGGCGTGATGCCGTTTGTGATGGCGTTTGGTGGCCGCGTGGAGCAGCACCGCAGGGCAGACGAGAAGCGCCACGAGGGCAAAGAACAGGGGCCGCGTCGAGGCCTTCATTCGCACCATCTTCCTATCATATCGGCTCCGTGGCTGTCCTGATTCAAGGATACGCCAAACTCCCTAGGGACGTGTGCCGTCCATCAAACATTCTGAAGCGATTATGTATCGCCTTGCAAATAAAATCAAGCTGCCGTCCAGCCGCCATCGATGGCGAAGTCGGCGCCATTGACGAAGGCCGCCTCGGAGGAAGCCAGGTAGAGGGCCAAATGAGCGATTTCCTCCGGCCGGCCGAGCCGTCCGATCGGCTGCCTTTGATTCAGTTCGGCGCGGACCTTTTCTTTCTCGTGTTTGTGGAATTTTTCCAGATATGCTTCGACGAAGGGGGTGTCGACGGTGCCGGGGCAGATGCAGTTGACGCGGATTTGTGTGGGGTAATCGACGGCGAGTTGTTTCGTGATGGCGAGGACGGCGCCTTTGGTGGCGCAGTAGGCGAAGCGGCGCTTGACACCGACGATGCCGGCGACGGACCCGATGTTGATGACGGCGCCATGGGAAGCGAGCAGGAGCGGCATGGCGGCGCGGGTCATGTGAAACAGGCCGTGGACGTTGACCTGGAACAGGCGGGTGAAGTCGGCGGGGTCAGTTTCTTCGATGTTACCGACGAGGCCGATGCCGGCGTTGTTGACGAGGATGTCGAGGCGGTCGAGCGAGGCGCAGACGCGGGTGGGATCTTCGAGGCGCGTAACGTCGCAGGCGACGGCGCGGGCGCCGGATAACTGGGAGGCGAGGGAGTTGGCGCGGGCGAGGTCGATATCGGCGATGAGCACGTGCGCGCCGGCGGCATGAAAGATCCGGCAGATGGCTTCCCCGATTCCACTGGCGCCGCCTGTAATCAGGGCGACACGATCGTCAAGACGGAAGGGCGAGTTCATGAAGACCGTTAGTATATCGAACCAGGAAGAGTCCTCCGGATGAGGTCATTTCGTTTCACATTGCAAGACGCGGGGAGGAAGACAGGCGCGTGGCGGGCGAAAAAGGAGGAGGCGGGAAAGGGGCTGGGAAACAGTTCACAAAGCATAGGCTTTAACTATTTCATGCATGTCGAAGCCCGTATGTACCGCGAAATTTCACCGGCGGAAGCTCATAATCTTCTTGACTCCGGAAACGCCGTCTGGCACTATAACTCCAATTTAGTCCAGCTTCGGGTGTAAGTTCGGAACGGGGATCGTCTGCGAGCCCGCCCGCGTAGGAACTTCTGCGGTACTTGAATTGTCCCGTTCGGCTGCACGCGAGCACAAGGAACCTGTTCATTCTAAGGAGTACAAGTGTGATCCGAGTAGATCCGGCAAAGCTATTTACGACATTGGCCCTCGCCACAGCGTTGGGGAGCGTATCGGTGGGTGTGAGTTATGGTCAGGCAGTTGCGGTTGCGTCGGTAGCCGGCACGGTAACCGACCCGAGCGGGAGTCCGCTGCCCGGAGCGCAAGTAACGATGACACAAAGCCAAACGGGAGCGGTGCGGGCGACGATAAGCGACCAGGGCGGGCGATACGTATTGCCTGGCCTGCCGGTGGGGCCTTACACACTTTCGGTTTCGGCCAAGGGGTTTAAGACGTATCAGCACCCGAACATCGTACTGACGGTGGCGCAGAACATCACCATCAACGTAGGCATGCAGTTAGGCGAAGTAAGCCAGACGGTGGAAGTAAGCGCGCAGGCGAGCATGGTGGAGACGAAGGACAACTCGATCGCGCAGGTGGTGGACCAGCGGCGAATCAACGACCTGCCGTTGAACGGCCGCCAGGCGACCCAGCTCATTCTGCTCTCGGGAGCGGCCACGCCGGCGCCGGGCGGCGACATGGCGACGAGTAAGAACTTCTTCAGTTCGGTGACTTACTCCGTGGCGGGCGGGCAGGCGAACGGGACGAATTACTACCTGGACGGCGGGGACAACAACGACACGATGACGAACGTCAACCTGCCATTCCCCTTCCCGGATGCGCTGCAGGAATTCAACGTGGAGACCAACTCGCTGCCGGCGCGGAACGGCTTGCACCCGGGCGGCGTGGTGAACGTGGTGACGGCTTCGGGGACGAACGCGATCCACGGCGACCTGTTCGAGTACTTGCGCAACGGCGATGTAAACGCGAGGAACTATTTTGCGCCGGTACACGACAGTTTGAAGCGTAACCAGTATGGCGGCACGGTCGGCGGGGCGATTGTGAAAGACAAGCTGTTCTATTTCGGCGGGTATCAGGGAACGTATATCCGGACGAATCCGCCGCAACAGATTGCGTTCGTGCCGACGCAGGCGGCGCTGAACGGCGACTTCAGTGCGCTCGAATCGGCGGCGTGCCAGTCCAACCACAAACCGCGGACGCTGATCGACCCATCGACCGGCGCTCCGTTTCCGGGCGACCAGGTTCCGGTATCGCGTTTTGACCCGGCGGCGGTGAAACTGGCGACGAAGTATCTGCCGGCGGCGCAGAATGCCTGCGGCGAGACAACCTACGGCATTCCGAATCCGAACCAGGAAGGGCAGTACATCGGGCGCATCGACTACAACATGAGTTCGAAGAACCAGATGTTCGGGCGGTATTTCGCGGACAGCTACAGCGCGCCCGGGCAGTGGAATCCACAGGATATTCTGGTGACGCAGAACCCAGGCAATGCGGAGCTGGCGCAGGCATTCACGTTCGGCGACACGTACTTGTTCGGGCCGAATACGATCAACTCGTTCCATGCGTCGTTCACGCGGCGGCGGGACGACCGCGGGCCGAACGCGAGCGACATCAATGCGAACGATCTGGGCGTCAACATGTTCACCTACGTGCCGAACGACTTCCGGCTGTCGGTGAGCAATTCGTTCGACGTCGGATGCGGCATCTGCTCGCCGGGCTTTTTCAACGTGAATACCTTCCAGGAAGCCGACGACCTGGACGTGATTCGCGGGAAGCACCAGATGGCGTTCGGCGTGGACATGATCCGGACGCAGAACAACACGAACGCAGGCTATCTGCAGAACGGCGCCTTCAGCATGAACGGGCAGTTCACGAAGGATCCACTGGCGGACTTCCTGTTAGGCGACCTGAGCGGATTCAGCCAGAGCCGGGCGCAGCAGGTGGCGATGCGGGAGACGATTCTGGGGCTGTACGCGCAGGACACCATTCACGTGAGCCAGACCATTGTGGTGAATTTCGGGCTGCGTTGGGAGCCGATGATGTTTCCGGTGGACGTCTACGGCAGAGGAAGTACATTTTCTCTCGCGGCGTTCGAGGCGAACCAGCGCAGCTCGGTGTACACCAACGCGCCGGCCGGGTCTTTTTACTACGGCGATCCGGGCGTGAGCAAGGCGTTCACGAATAACGACCTGGCTGTGTTCAGCCCTCGCGTCGGCCTGGTATGGAACCCGCACGGCGACGGACGCGATTCGATCCGCATCGGCGGGGCGATCATGCATGATTCGACCGAGGTGTGGTATTCGCAGCGGTTGACCTCGAATCCGCCGGTGGTGAATGAGATCGACCTGACTTCGTCGGGGCCGTTCAGCAATCCGTGGCTGGGGTATCCGGGCGGCAATCCGTTCCCAGGCGCTTTCCCGCCACCGAAGAACGCTCCGTTCCCGACGCAGGCGTTGTATGTGCTGCTTCCTCCGAACATGCAGCCGCCAACGATTACGCAGTGGAATGCGACGTATCAGCGGCAGTTGCCTAACAACTGGATGTTCCAGATCTCGTACATGGGCAACGCGACGCGGCATTTGTGGATCGGGCAGGAGACGAACCCGTCGTTCTACATTCCGGGAACGTGTAACGCTTCCGTACTGTCTTCCTGCACGAAGCTGCAGCAGGCGCACCGGTTCCTGAACCTGATCAACCCGGCGCTGGGTAACGACTACGGCGGGATGCCGATTACGGATGCGGGCGCGAACGCAAGTTACAATGCGATGTTCGTTTCGATCCAGCGGCGGTTCACGCAGAACTTCACGTTCCTGGCCAATTACACGTGGTCGCACTGCATCAGCCAGGGCAATTTCAGCGGCGACTTGACGGGCGGGCAGTTTGAGAACCCGTACAACCTGGCCATGGACACGGGCGATTGTAACTTCGACGTGCGGCATATTTTCAACACGTCGATTGTTGCCTTGAGTCCGATTCACGGCAACGATCTGAAGGCGAAGATTCTGGGCAACTGGCAGCTTTCGCCGCTGCTGCGCATGACGAGCGGGATGCCGATCAACGTGACGACCGGACAGAACTGGTCGTTGAACGACGTTGGACTGGACCGGCCGAATCAGAATCTGCCTAACGTGCTCAATTCGGTGTGGGGGCCGAACCTGAACTACATCAACGGCGCGGCGTACTCGCACAACGCGATTGGGACGTATGGGAACGTGGGCGC
>JAKAJI010000125.1 GCA_021813825.1 Acidobacteriota bacterium
CGCGCGTCAGGACATTCGGATAGGTGCGGCGCATCCCTGTTGGCTTATACGCACCGTGAAAATCCACCATAAGGTGATGCTCGGCCGCAAGCCGGGCCACGCGATGGTAGAAGTCCACCATCCATTGGTCGTCGCGGTTCATGAAATCGACCTTGACGCCCGCGACGCCCCATTTCTCGTAAAGCGGAAACGCCTCGTTCATCTGCCGGTCCACGTCGCGCCAGTGCGCCCAGAGCCAGACCTTCACGTGCCTGGATTTCGCGTAGGCGAGCAGTTCGGGCATATTGATGTTGGGTTGCGGCTTGGTAATGTCGCTGCCGGATCCGTTCGGCCCGCCGCCTAAGCGCGCCGCCCAGCCTCCGTCAAGCAGGAAATATTCGAAACCTGAGTCGGCCGCGAAATCCACGTAGTGCTTCTCGGTGGCTGTATTCTTGCCCGGCTCGAAGCCCACGTGTTCCGCCTCGTTGCCCGACCACCAATCCCAGGAAGCTTTACCCGGCTTGATCCAGGAAGTGTCGGAGAAGGCCGGCGGCTGGTTCAGGTTGATGACGATGTTCGATTCGATCAGCCTGCCCGGAGAGTCCGCAATCATCATCACCCGCCAGGGCGAAGGAGCTGGTGTTTTCACGACGACCGAGACGCTGGGGTCGTCGACGTTCGGTGAGAGCCGGGCGTCGAGTTCCCGGGGGTTCTTCTCGTTGTGCTTCAAATACATGCCGGCATAGTTCTCGAGGTCCGCCTCGGTGATTGCGACAAACGCCACCCCCGGCAACTCGGTCAGCAGCGGCAGCGCCACGAGCGAAGCCGGATGAATCCCGCTCAGCGCCACGGTGCGATAGTCGTCCTCCCAGGACGTCTGGTAGCTCTGCAACACCAGCGGGTAGGTGGTTGCGTCCTTGGCGAATACAAACTGCGTCTTCTCATTGGCGATGCGCAGTTCCTTGACAGCCTCCTGCTCGGGGACGACGTAGCGGAAAGCGGCTCCATCGTCAAAGACGCGGGCTTCCACCGTGAACTTGCGAGCCGGCGCCTGGGTCTCGCGCAAGTCGAGCGCGAGCGTGTTGCAGAGGTTGTGCACCGTCTTCGACTTGCCCGCCGGCACGGTATAGCTTTCGTCGATGCGGCCGCTGCGCGCGGCGTCGATCGTCACGTTCGCTCCCAGCACTGGCTGGTTCTCGATCTCGAGCCCGAGAGCGGAAGCGTTCATCACCGGTTGGCCGTGATACGTCACCGTATAGACCAACTGCCCGCCCTGCGGCGAAGGTGCGTTTCCGTTGCGCGTCGAAAACGTCATCTGGATCTGGCCATCCGGCGAGGACACCACCGGGGAAGCAGTCTGGGCCGCCGCGCCGCCCGCTACCATCAGGAGTGAAGCAAGCAAGAATGCAGGAGTTCGCATCGGATTCTCCAATGCTGAAGACGCTATCACAAAGGACCCGTCCGGAGAACCCCGCGCGCACTCTTATATGATTGGGATGCGGCAAGAGTCTCCATGGCGAATCCAGACAAAGTCAAAGTAGGCATCATCGGCTCGGGTTTCGAAGCCGACATCCACGCAGCGGCGTTTCAGATCATGCCGGAGGATGCGGAGGTGGTGGCGGTTGCATCTCCGACGCCGGGCCACGCCCAGGAGTTAGCGAACCGCTACGGCATCCCTCGCGCGTATCTCGACTACCGCGAGATGCTCAAGGAGCCCGGCCTCGAAATGGTCACCATCACGGCGCCGAACCGGCTCCACGCTCAGATGACGCAGCATATCGCCGGGGCGGGAAAACACGTTGTCTGTGAAAAACCCCTCTGCATGACGCTCGAGGAGGCTGACGCGATGATCGACGTCTGCCGCAAGCAAGGCGTTCTGCTGCTTTACGCCGAAGAGCTGTTTTTCACGCCGAAATACGTCAAGGCCAAAGAAATGGCCGACCAGGGAGCCTTCGGCAAGATCTACCAGGTTAAGCAGAGCGAGAAACATTTCGGCCCTCACGCCGATTGGTTTTGGGACGTCAACAGCTCAGGGGGCGGCGTCTTCATGGACATGGGCTGCCATGGCATCGCCTTTTGTTACTGGTTCCTTGGCCGGCCGAAGGTCAAGTCCATCTACGCGCACATGGGCACGTATGTGCACGGTGATAAGACCATTGGCGAGGACGACTCTGTATGCGTGGTTGAGTTCTACAATGGCGCGGTAGGTATCGTCGAGAATAGCTGGGCCAGGCGCGGAGGCATGGACGACCGGGTGGAGATTTACGGCGAAGGCGGCGTCACGTACGCCAACCTGCACATGGGTAACGCGCTTCCGACATACAGCGAATACGGCTTCGGGTACGCGGTCGAAAAGGCGCCGACCACGAAAGGCTGGACCTACCCCGTGTTTGAAGAACTGTGGAACTACGGCTTTCCGCAGGAGATGCGCCACTTTGCCCGCTGCGTGCGCGGGAGGGAGAGCCCGCAGGCCACGGGGGAAGACGGCCGGGTGGTCATGGAAACGCTCTATGCCGGTTATGCTTCGGCCGGTCTCGGGTGCAAAGTTGCGCTGCCCTATCGGCCAGACGGCGCGGCCAAGCCTATCGACGGGTGGCTGAAGCATCGTGCGCGATAATATCCTCGGTCAGCCCGCCTCCCTGCGCGGTGTCGAGGGATACCAGTTCGACGAAGGCGCCGAAGCCCTCGACGAGGCGGCGAGACTTCTGCGCGGAGCCAAGCGCATCATCCTCAGTGGCATGGGAAGCTCGTTGTTTGGCTGCCTTCCGCTGGAGGCCTATTTCAATAGGCGAGGCATCCCTGCCATGGCGATCGATGCTTCCGAGCTTCTCCATTACCGGCATTCGGTATGCGGCGCTGGTGCTGTCGTCGTCCTGGTTTCGCGGTCCGGCGAAACGGTCGAAGCGGTCAAACTTCTTCCAAAGCTGAAAGCATCGGGCGCGAAGGTGATCGGAGTCACGAACGAGCCTGGAACCACGCTTCACCGGGAGTCGGACCACGCCATCGTGGTTAACAGCGCCCGCGATCACCTTGTAGCGATACAAACGTACAGCGGAGCGCTTGCCACGCTGCTGCTGCTCGGCGCGGCCACGTGCGGCGAACTCAATGGTTGGGAAACATCGTTGAGGCAGGCCGCCGACGCACTTTCGCCATTCATCGAGAAGTGCCTCGCCGCCAGCGAATCCTGGCGCGACATGTTCGAACCGGCCCGCGCCATTTACCTTCTCGGCCGGGGCGCATCGTTGGCCTCCACAGTCGAAGGCGCACTTTTGTTTCACGAAGCCGCGAAGACACCCGCCGTCGCCATGGCAGGCTCGCACTTCCGGCATGGTCCGGTCGAGGTAGTCGATCGCGAATTCCGCGCGGTGGTCTTTGCCTCGCAAGAGCAGACGGCGGAGCTCGACGGTGCGCTTGCCAAAGACCTGAAGCGACTAGGCGCCTCCGTGCTGGCCATCGGCCCCTACGCGGAAGAGGGGCTGACCTGGGCCCCCAGCAGCGTTCGCGAGGAACTCGCGCCGCTATTTGAAATTGTGCCCGTGCAATGCGCGGCGATGCGTCTGGCGGCATGGAAAGGATTTGTCCCCGGCGAATTTCGCACCGCGGCCGCCGTTACCACAACGGAAACCGGATTTGCATGAGCCACGGACCATGCCCGTAGCAGGCATCGACATCGGGGGCACGACAACCAAGCTGGCCTTGGTCGGCCTGGATGGAAAGATCGAAGGACTACGCACCATCCCCACGGCGCCCGGAAACGCCCCGGAATTTGTAAATCGTCTCGGCGTCGTGTTTCACGAAGCCGGTTGGCGCAGCGACCAAGTCGGAGTCGCTGTCGCGGGATTTGTGAGCGAAGCACACGACGCCGTAGCATACAATCCCAATCTCCCCTGGCTTGAGCGCTTCCCTCTCCGGAAGGCTCTCGAAAACGCGCTTGGCGTCCCCGTGATACTCGAAGCCGACTCCAACGCCGCCGCTCTCGCCGAGTGGCGCTGGGGCGTGGGCTGTGGTTCAGGCCGCTTCCTTTGCCTGACGGCGGGGACGGGCGTTGGCGGGGGCATGGTCGCCGGCGGAAAACTCCTGCGGTACGCCTACGAGGGAGTGGGCGACGTTGGCCATGTAATCGTCGCTCCCGGCGGTCCGCTCTGCAGTTGTGGGGGGAAAGGGTGCGCGGAGGCGCTCGTGGGCGCGAACGCCATCGCGAAACGGTTCCGGGATGCTGGAGGCGCCGCCAACGATCTCCGCGAAGTGATTGAAGAGGCGATCGCCGGAAATCCCCTGGCCGTTCGCCTCATCGAGGACGCGGGCCGTTGGCTCGGGCTGGCGCTGGCGACCCTCGCCAACATCCTGTTCCCGGACCGCATCGCCATCGCCGGCGGCCTCTCGGAAGCAGGAGACCTTTTGCTCGACCCATGCCGGGCCGTATTTCACGACAATGCCAGCACTTTCGCTTCGGAAACTGCACGCATCGTGAAAGCGGAGCTGGGTTGGCGGGCCACCCTCGCCGGCGCCGGAGCGTCCGCCATGCTCGACGAATGAAGTGTCCGTTCCCGGACACGCGCCTCCGACTTCGGACAGTTTTCTCCCGTCGCGGCTTCCTTTCTCGCCAGAAATGTCTTTCATATCAAGCGCTTCAAGTGGCATCGTGATTGCGTCCAACTTCGACAATACGGTCGCTTCGGAGAACTTGTGCGAACCCTACTTCAGGATCTGCGCTTCGCCTCGCGCCAGCTATGGTCATCGCGCGGCTTCACACTGCTCGCGGTTTTAACCCTGGCCCTGGGTATCGGCGCGAACATGGCGCTTTTCACCGTCATCGAAAGCGTGCTGCTCCGCCCGCTCCCCTACCCCCATTCGGACCGCCTCGTTTTCATCGGCCCGGCGACCGGGAAGCCGGGCTTCGACTCAACCTCCTGGCTCAACTACCACGACATTAAGCAGCAGTCTCACCAGTTCGCCGATGTCGCCGGCTACTCGGAGGATGTGAGCGTTGTGGCCGGCAAGGACGGTTCCCAGAGTGTCGTTGCCCCGCGCGTCACGCCCAATCTTTTCGCGTTGCTGGGCGCGCGGCCCCTGTTGGGCCGCACTTTCACCGATGCCGAGGGTCAGCCGAACGGACCCCAAGCGGCCATCCTCTCCGAGGGACTCTGGCGCCAGAGTTTCAACGCGGATCCCGGTATCGTTGGCCGCACCGTCGACGTCGGCGGAATCCCCCGAACCGTAGCCGGCGTGATGCCGGCGAGCTTCAGCTTTCCGGAACAGATGGGACCGGATCTTCACAAAGGGCTCTGGCTTCCGCTCCAGCCGACACCTGAGATGCAAAAGGAGCGCGGCTACGACTTTTTCCAGATCCTGGCGCAGCTCCGGCCTGGGGTCACAACCGGGCAGGCCCAAGCCGAACTGGACTCCGTCGCCCGGCATATCGCCAAGACCGATCCCACGCAAACCCGAGTGCAGTATTTCCGCGCGTTTCCGTACCAGCAGCTACTTACCGGCAACGTCCGGCCTGTTTTCTACGCCCTCATCGCCGCGCTCGCTCTGGTACTGCTCATCGCTTGCGCGAACGTCGCGAATCTCCTCATCGCGCGGTGTCTCAGCCGCCAACAGGAATTCGCTGTCCGCGTCGCGCTCGGCGCGAGCCGCCCTCGCATGATCCGCCAGGTGCTCACCGAAGGCCTCGTCCTGAGTATTCTCGGCAGCGGCCTGGGCATGGCTGTGGCAGAAATCGTACTCGTTGCGATCCGGAAGCTCCCCGACGGAACCATCCCGCGTGCAGAATCAATTGCGATCCATTGGCCGACGGAGTTTGCTCTCATTGCCGTCGCCGGCCTCACCACCATACTGTCGTCGCTGCTGCCGGCTCTCCTGGTCGCCCGCGCTGACCCGCATGAGGCCCTCCAGGCCGGTTCCCGCGGCGCCGGTTCGCGTGTAGTCGGCGGTAGGCTCAGCGGATGGCTCGTAGCCGGAGAAGTCGCCCTATCGACCCTCCTCCTGGTCTGGACCGGCCTGCTGTTCCACACCCTCTGGAACCTCGAACATACGCAACTCGGCTTCGACAGCACTCGCGTGACTACCTTCAGTGCAATGCCGGTAGACTCAGCCGGCTTCGCGGGGATGGCGGTTTCCGAAGTCACCTCCAACGCTCCGGCATCGGTCGCCTCAACAACCTACGCTCCGGTTCTTGACCGGATACGCCACGCTCCCGGGGTTGAAACGGCCGCGTTGGCTACCGCGCCCCCGCTTTCCGGCATGGACATGCACTCGAGCTTCAGCGTCGTCGGCCGGCCCAAGGAAGAATCGCGCAACAACAACGCGCGTGTCACGGCGGTCAGCGGCAACTACGCCAGCGCCTTGCGCACGCCGGTCATCCGAGGCCGCATGATTCGGGATGACGACACGGCTGCCGCTCCGTTCGTAGCCGTCATCAACCAGACGCTCGCCCGAAGGTACTTCGCATGGGGAGATCCTGTTGGCCAGCAGATCGACCTCGGAGGAAAGGACACGGGCATGATTAAGCCGTACACCATCGTCGGTATCCTCTCGGACCAGACCGATGACCGCGTTGGCGGCGCCGTACAACCGCTCATCCTCTTACCCCAGCGGCAGATCCCGGTCACGTCGCTGTTTTATCAGGCCTTACTCAAGACGGTGGTCAACTTCGTTGTGAAGACGCGCACCGACGTACCCGTCGCTTCCGAGATGCGCTCGATATTCCGCCAAACGGCGCCGGGGTTTGCCCTCGACAACTTTCAGACCATGCGCGAAGCGATTGACCAGAATACGTTCAGCCAGCGCCTTGGCCTGTACCTCACCGGATCCTTCGCCGGACTCGCCGTCCTCATGGTTGTCGCGGGACTCTATGGCGTGCTCGCCCAACTTGTCAGCTATCGCCGCCGCGAAATCGGGATTCGCATGGCGGTCGGAGCTACACGAGGCCGCGTCGCGGTGATGGTTCTCCGGCAGGGTTCGCTCTTGATCGGCGCTGGACTCGTCGCCGGTACGATCATCGCACTGGCCACCGGCCAACTGATCCGCGGTTTCCTCTACAACGTCCAACCGGCTGATGCGCTGACCTACTCGACCGTCGCCGCCACCATGCTCGCCGTCGGTTCTCTGGCGTCCCTCATCCCGGCCCGCACGGCCGCCTCCGTCGAGCCGATGCAGGCCCTGCGCGAAGGCTGAAGCGGCGCTGCGGCTGATCTAGCGCCGCTCGCTCGAAGGCGGCACAAGCCCCTTCAATCGCATGTACACCGCCATCGTGCCGTACATTTCGTTGTCGTGCGTCACGTTGTACCAAAGCAGGCCGATCCGGGAGTGGTGCATGTAGCCGGAACCAACCGTCTCCATCTGGTTGTCCGCCGTCACCGAATCATACGCCTTGTCACATTCGTCGAACGAGGCCTTCAGTGCCGCCTGGATATCCGCCTTCTTCGCGTCCGCGGCAGGCATCGCCGGTGGTTTCGCGCCTGTCAACAGGGCGCAGGCGCGAAACTGCGCGCCCGTAACGTGGGTCAAAAGTTCCGAGAACGGCCGCACATCCGGTGTCGCCTTAAAGCTGTAATCGGCCTCCGGCATCTTTTCTGCGGCGCGAAGGATGTTGTCCTTCACGCGCGTGTAGGCCTGTTTGGCCTCCTCGGCTAGGTTTTGGCTGGACTTCGCCGGTTGCGCCACAGCGAAAGCAGCGAAAACAAGAAACGCAGGAACGAGAAGTTTCATGTCAATGCCTTTCAGCAAGAGCATATCGAACAATGCTATGGCGCGCAGCGGCCTCGAAAGGTATCGGAAAATGAGGAAATGACAACGAGACACAGGTTGGGCTTCGCCCTCGCCTTAGCCCTGGCCTTGGCAGCTTGCTCGAGTACCCCGGAGCAGAAGGCGGAGCCGAAAGCACCGCCCGTGGCTCCGCCTCGTACCGGCCGGGAAGCATTCCAGGAAATGTACGTGCAGGCACGGGGATGGGCGGTCGACGCGCAACCGCTTCAGGTGCAGAGCTACAACCTGAAGCAGATGAAATCCGAAGGGGGCAAGGCGGCTGTCTGGCGTGCCACGTTCGTCTCCGCATCCCTTCACCAGGCGCGCACCTACACGTGGTCTGCGGTCGAAGACGCTGAGAATGACCTCCACAGAGGCGTTTCGGCCGCCCCGGCCGAGTCGTGGTCCGGACCCGGCACCCAGCGCCCGTTCTTGCTGGCAGCCCTGCGCAGCGATACCGACAAGGCGTTGGAGACCGCGATGGCGAGAAAAGAGACCCAGGAGTACGTGAAGAAGAATCCCGGCCAACCGGTGATGTACCTGCTCCAGGCAACCGACCGGTTCCCGGACCCTTCGTGGCGTGTCATCTGGGGCGACTCTATCGCCACCAGCGGCTACTCGGTTTTCGTCGATGCCTCCACCGGGCAGTTCTTAAAGAGAACGTTTTAAGCCATCTCCATCGCAGGACATCAATGGAATTCCGCAGTACATGGTCGCCCGCTTCGCTGGCCGTAGCGCTGCTGTCGACCGCCTTCGTGGCCCTGGGCCAACAACCGGCTCCGGAGCGCTATCCGGACGTGCCTTTTGTGCCCACGCCTCAACCCATCATCGACCAGATGCTTTCGCTGGCCGGCGTCCATCCGGGAGACCGCCTGGTGGACCTCGGCTCGGGCGACGGGCGCATCGTCATCACCGCGGCCAAACGCTACGGCATCGACGCGGTTGGCGTTGAAATCAACCCTGCGCTTGTCCGCCAGGCACGGGAAAACGCCGCGGCAGCAGGCGTCACAGCGAAGACGACGTTCGTCGAGGGAGACCTGTTTGACTACGACCTACGGAAGGCCACCGTGGTCACCATCTTCCTCCTGCCCGGAATCAACATGCGCCTGAAGCCAAAACTCCTGAAGGAACTTCAGCCCGGCGCGCGTGTCGTGTCTCATCGGTTCGACATGGGCCTGAACTGGCCTCCCGAGAAAACGGAAGTCATTCTCGGCGAGCCTATCTATCTGTGGACCATCCCAAAGCGCCCCTGACGCCATTGCTCATCCCTGCGAAACTGAAAAACACCCGTTGACGCGCCGCTCCTTATTCCTCGCCATCGCCTGCCTGGCCGCGTGCCGCGCCGCGGAGCCTATTCCTTTCGACGCCCTGGCAGCCCAGTTCCGATACGACCCATCCGCGCCGCTGAATATCCACCGCACCGCCGACCAGGAAACAAGAAGCGGGGTCCACGTGACAACCCTCTCCTATGAGGGGCTTCACGGCCCCGTCTCGGCTTCGCTCGTACTGCCGTCGCAACCGGGAAAGCACGCGGTGGTCATCTTCGTACACGGCCTGGCCAACAAGCGCGACGAGTTCCTGGCCGAAGCAATTCTGCTCGCCCAGGCTTCCCCGCCGGCCGTTTCCCTTTTGATCGACGCTCCCCCTTCGCGTCCCGTTGGATGGCGGCGTTCCTGGGACCCCAGCGGCGGAGACAATGACCGCAATATCCACATCCAGGCCGTCGTCGACATACGCCGCGGTCTCGATCTTCTCGCCGCGCGGCCCGACGTCGACGCGAGTAAGGTCGGCTATGTCGGCCACGGTTACGGTGCAAACTGGGGCGCTGTTCTGATGAGCATCGAGCCGCGCCTTCACGCCTTCTCCCTCATCGCGGGCATCGTCAGTCTCGCCGACGTCATGCGTGACGACGATCCGGAGTGGGCCGACCTCCGCTATGCGCTCGGGAACCAGCGATACCTGGCGTATCTGGACTCGATCTCCCTCGTTGATCCCATCCGCTACCTGGGCCACTCGCTCGGGGCGCCGGCACTATTTCAATTCGGACGCTTCGACCCCTATGTTTCGCCGGAGATGGCCCAACGCTTCGCCGCCGCGACCCATCCCCAGCCGAAAGTGCTTTTCTATGACGCCGGAAACGACGTAAATGCCCCACAGGCCCTTGTGGACCGCGACCGCTTTCTGTCAAAACATCTGGGGATCGGTTCGATTCCGGGGATAGGCTCCGCACGGTGAAGTGCGAGAGCCGCGTGGCCCTGCGATTGCAGTCATGCTTCACCGGAAAGGCGGCTCCATGGAATGCATCATTCGCACTCTCCAGGCTCCTCCTCCGCAGGACCAATCAATAGAGGTAGTGGAAAGAAAGGGCATCGGCCACCCGGACACCATCTGCGACGCTATCGCTGAACGGATTTGCGTGCGGCTTTCCCGCTACTACCTGCAACGGTTCGGTGCGATCTTACACCACAATGTCGACAAGATTCTCTTGTGTGGCGGGTCGGCGCACCCGGCATTCGGCGGCGGAGAGGTGCAAGAACCGCTGGAATTCTATCTCTCCGGCCGGGCAACCGGTCAGTACCGCGGCGAAAAGATTCCGGTGGGGGACCTCGCGGTCGAAACTTGTCGGACCTGGCTCCAACAACACCTACCCGAACTGGATATCGAGCGTCATGTCAGGATCGTTCCCCGGTTCCGGGCCGGGTCGAGCGACTTGACGGGCCTGTTTCAGCGCGCCGGGCGCCCTAGCCCCGCCTGCAACGACACATCCTGTGGGGCCGGCTTCGCGCCGTTTACGCCGCTGGAACGCGCGGTCCTGGCAATTGAAAGGACTCTGAATAGCCCGGCAGCGAAGGAACGATGCCCGGCAATCGGGCAGGATATCAAGGTGATGGGCGTCCGCCACGGACTGCAAGTTCAGTTCACCATCGGGTGCGCCATGATTGGACGACACCTGGGAGGCATGCAGGAATACCTGAATGCCAAGGAAGAGGTAAGTCAAATTGCGTCGGCCGCTGCAGGAAGGTTTTTCGATCTTCCGGTTGAGGTTATCGTGAACGCCGCCGACGACCCGGATGCCGGACAAATCTATCTCACAGTCACAGGAACGTCGGCTGAGTCGGGTGACGACGGCGAAGTCGGCCGCGGCAATCGCGTGTCCGGCCTCATTACCCCGTACCGGCCGATGGCGCTTGAGGCCGCCGCCGGTAAGAATCCGGTAAGTCACGTCGGCAAACTCTACAGCCTGGCAGCCACGGCGATTGCCACCCGCGCGCAAGAGCTTGCGAACGTCCGTTCGGCGACCTGCGTTCTGGTGAGCCAGATCGGCAGGCCGTTGGACGACCCGTTGATCGTCGACCTGGGCGTGTACCTGGACTCAGCCACGCGCTCAGTGGAACTGACGCCGGTGCTGGAGACTGCAGTGCAAAGCGAGTTGTCCAAGTTTCCGCAGTTGCAAGCCGCCCTGCTGGCTGAGAGCGTCCCCATCTATTAGACTGTCTACGGCGAAGCGGACGGCGCGAATGTTTCGCGCCGCTCTAAGAGTTTGATTTTAATGGTGATAGGATGGTGGCCAGGGACGGAATCGAACCGCCGACGCCAGCCTTTTCAGGGCTGCGCTCTACCAGCTGAGCTACCTGGCCGGGGAAACCTTGATTGTAGCAGATCGAACCGCGCGCACCAGACGAATTACGGCGCGGCGGTTGCGGAATGGTGCTGCCGCTCGGCCACGGCCGCGGCCCGTGTAAGCAGCGCTTGCGAGGACGGCAGCGCCTGAATGGCAGCCGCCACCTCCGGATCATTCTCCAGGTGCAGTTGATCCGACTGCTCCTTGCTGAACGCTGTGATCCACATCTCCTCGCGGAGCCGCTCGCGGATCGCCGGTCCAGAGGCGGCCGCTTCAGCCGGGGTAAACTCGACGCCGCGCTTCTTCGCCCAATCAAGGAACTGAGCGAGCAAAGCATCATCGGGCACCCAAGTTTTCGGAAGCTTGGCCGCGCGCGGGCCAAAATACTCGGCCGAGAAATAAAAGTACGACATGCTACGGATAAGCTCGATCTCAACCGGGCTCATTTTCGGCTCGGCGTATTTTTCATCCGGCGTGATGCCGTCCCCACCGTAAACCGTGCGGCCCGTGTCCGTCTTGCGGGAGTCTTTCAGGTTGTCTTTGCCCGGCCCGCGCATGTAGTAGTCGTAAAAGGATTGGTGCGAGTAGTCGCGCTGGATGAGGCGGCCGCTCGGCGTGTAGTAGTGCGCGATGGTGAGCAGGAGCGCCGTGTCTCCGCTCAACGGGTACGGGGCCTGTACGAGACCTTTCCCAAATGTCTTTTCCCCCAGGATCCAGGCCCGGTCGTGGTCCTGCAGAGCGCCCGAGACAATCTCCGCAGCCGAGGCGGTTCCACGGTCCACGAGAACAACCATCGGGTAT
>JAKAJI010000126.1 GCA_021813825.1 Acidobacteriota bacterium
ACCTGTCGCTCGCTTGGCTTCCCGCAAGCTGATTCGGGCCGGACTCAACCAGCTCCGCATCCCCGCCTAGTGGCGCCACGTAGCGCAAAAAGCCCCGGGCCAGGTACAGCGTCGGCGTCGCGGCCCCAACCCGCGGAATCTCCCCGTTGGGGAATCCCGCCAACCCCGTCACCATTCCGAAACCGCGTCCGCCCGCTATCTCTGGATTGATTACGATATCGAGATCGTCGGTAAGCCGAAGATCCGCGAAGATCGTACCGGTCCACGACACGCGCTTCTCCATGTAGTCGGGAAGACTGTTTGGGCCCGAGTACTGCGCCGGAAATCCGGGGTGCATGTCCCCGATTCCGGTGGATTGAAAATAAAGGTTCCAGCGTTGCGCTTCAGACTGCGCCAGACACGGATCCACCGGCGTTTGCGCGCGCATCCGCGCCATCGCCAGCAATGCCGGCAAGGCGAGTTTCTGCAATATGCGCAAGCTTCGCAACAACGTCGGTCCTGTATCTCGGTAACACGGTGTCGACTTAGGTTGGCGCCAATTAAGCGCGCTCTCTTCATCGTAGGTGACTGCACGGGGCGCTGTAAACTTAGGGCGCCCAAATTAACGAAATCTTTACAACTCAGCTCATTCGTGCCGCAGAGCCGTTATCGGATTCGCGCGTGTGGCGCGATACGCCGGGATAGTACACGCGGCGAATCCGGTGAGCCCAAGAATGAATGCAATCGCCAGAAACGCCAGCGGATCCCAAGCAGCCACACCATAAAGAAGGTTCTTCAACAGACGCGTCAGCGCAAACGCCAGCCCCAGGCCGATCGCCAGGCCGGCAACGACCAACTTCATGCCGTCCGCGGTGATTAGCCGCCAGGCGTCGGCGGGCGTCGCACCGAGAGCGGCACGGATCCCCAATTCCTGGCGCCGCTGCTCCACGCTGTAACTCACGACGCCATAAATCCCGATCGAGGCAAGTATCAAAGCGATCGCCGCGAATGCGCTGAGCAGCGCTGTGTTGAAACTGTCCGGCGCCGACGATTCACGGACAATCTCATTCATTGACTCGAAATTCGATATCGGCAGATCGGGGTCGGCCCGGAGAAACGCGCGCCGCACTTCCGCCTCGGCGGCGCTCAACGAGCCGCTGTAGCGAACCGACCAGTGCAATGGCATCACCTGCACCGTGAACGCCATCATGCTGTCAGGCATCTGCGCGGCCGGAATGTAGACGATTGGAATCGCCCCCGCGCGTGGCCCCTTCTCGGCCACGTCTCCCACCACACCCACGATCGTCCGTGGCGGATGCACAAACACCGGCCCCATCAGCTTGCCCAGCAGGATGCGCACGCCGACAACGTGGCCCCTCGGCCAGAACTTCCGCTCCCAGGCGCGATTCACAACCGCCACCGGAAGCGAGTTCAACCGGTCGGAATCCTCGAATCCCCGCCCCCGCACAATAGGGATGCGGAAAAGATCGAAAAATCCCGGGCTGACAAAACGAAACTCCGCATCGCCATCCACGTCGTCTGCTTTCGGATGCGGCAGGTCTTCGATATCGAACGGCATGTCCGTCGCGAGACTCGCGATCGGCACCGACAGAGAAAGCGCTGCTCCGCCCCCGCCCGGAATCGAGGTGAGTGCGGGCAGGACACGATCGGCAAGCCGGCTCACCTGCTCGGTGGACGAAAATCCCCCACCGACCAGAGACGTCGTCATGGTAGCAATATGGTCCGGATCAAACCCAAGACGCGCCCGCCGCAGCGACACAAAACTGCGAACCAGAAGCGCCGCACTGGCCAGAAGCACCACCGCCAGCGCGGTTTCCGCGATGATCAAGCCGGCGCGTGAGGCGCTCTGCTGAAAACCCGTCGATCCGCGCGCCGCCGTCTGCTTGAGCGACGTGTTCAGATCGGTCCGCGCCGCGGCGAACGCCGGAAGCAGACCAAACAAAATGCCGGTTGCGATCGACACCGCCACCGTAAACCCCGCCACCGCCCCATCGAGTGGGATGCCGTGAAGGAACTCAGCGGACCGGGGCAGCGGCCCGGCATAGAGTGATACCGCGGCGCCAAGCGCAACACGCCCCAGCCACAAACCGAGGGCGCCGCCCACAACCGCGAGCACCAGGCTCTCAATCAGTAATTGAATGACCAGCCGCGCCCGGCTGGCTCCCATCGCCGCCCGGATTGCAAATTCCTTCCGCCGGGCCACTGCGCGGGCCAGCAGAAGGTTCGCGATGTTCGCACAGGCGATCAACAAAACAAACGCCACCGCGCCGAGCAGAATGTAGAGCGCCTCGCGGGAATCGCCGGTGATCTCCAATTGCAGACTCATCAGGCGAACGCCTTGTGTATCGTGAACAAGGTCCGGATACTCCTGGTGTAAGGCCGCAAGAATCCCCGCCATCTCACCGTTCGCGGCCTCAAAGCTGACTCCCGGTTTGAGCCTCACCGCCATGCGAAGGTAGTTGACCGAGTTCGTCGAGGACGGACTCACGCGCAGCGGCATCCACGCATCCGCCGGCGGTTCCGGCAGCGGCGTCCGGCTCAACACCCCAATCACCGTGTACGGCTCGTCGTTCAAGTCGATCTGCCGGCCGATAATGCGTGGATCCGCCTGAAACCGCCGCGCCCAAAGCATCGCGCTGAGAACCACCACCTTCGCCCCACCCGGCCGGTCTTCCTCCTCGGTAAACGTGCGGCCCAACGCCGCCGTCGCCCCGAAAAGCGAGAAATAATCGCGCGAGACATAGGCTGCATTGACGTGCACGGGCTCGCCCGCTCCGGTCAGATTCACGCCCGGACCCGAGGCGCTGTAGGCGGCGGCGAGTTCCAGTTGATGCGACCTGGTCCGGATGCCCGTGAACACCGGATCGGAAACCGACTTCACGGCCCGAGGCCCGAATGTTGTCAGCACCCCAGCAAGCCGGTTCGGAGCCGGATAAGGAAGCGGACGGATCAAAATAGCATTGACGAGCGAGAAAATGGCGGTATTTGCAGCGATTGCTACCACCAGCGTTAGGAGCGCCGCGGCCGTAAATGCCGGCGATTTGTATAAAAGACGGACCGCATGCCGGAGATCAGCGGTCCATTGCGCCATGCCCTTCATGGTAAAACTTGCCGGGCACCTATGAAAGGTGGTGCTTCGGCAAAAATCGCCGCAAACAAGGAAACAGCCAAAACAGGCTTCCGATTCATCTGTCCATTTCGGGAGCGCGTTCAGCGTCGGGCCGGCACGGCCGGCGAAGGCTGCGGCACGGCGACCGCCTCGGCCGGGGGAGCAGGCTCGACCTTCTTCGGGCGTGCGTCTAAATGGGTAAGGATGAGTTGCTCCCGGACACGCTCGCCTTTCGTTGTTCCGGGTTCCGCCCCAGCCGCAAGCACGTCCCGGTCCGTGATCTCGTGCGCCGCCGGCAGATACTTCTGCAGGTAATGCTTGATGCGGTCTTGGACCAGCCGCTCGTTCGACTTAAGCAACAAAAATAACAGTAGATCTCCCGGCGCTTTCGAAGCTACGGCCCAAACGCGGGAAGGTTTGTTCAGCTTCGCCGATTTCAATTCCTTTTCCAGCACCTTGGCGCGCGCTTCCAGCCCCTGCCAGCCCGTCACAACCGCCTTCGGAATTTCAAGATCCTTCACCAGCGCCGCCCGCTCCTTCGGGCTGAATTTCTCGGTCAGCAGGTAAAAGAACAGCGACGTCGGATCCAAAGAAAACGGCACCCCGAACACAATCAACTGTCGTACCCGATGCAGCTTTTCAAAGGAGGATAGATTGACATTGCCGCCGGCCAGCGCGGGAGAGAACAGGCCGAGCAGATTCTCCTGTTGAAGCACCTGGAGCACCTGGCCGGGATCCGGTTCGTGGGCGATTCGCTGCAACTCCTCGCGCAGAAGCGCGGGGGGGATTCGCGTCTCCAGTTGCGCTTCCCGCACGTTCTGATACTGCATCCGAGTCCGCTCTTCAATCGTGAACCCCAGCCGCACCTGCAGCCGGAACATCCGTAGAATTCGCGAGGGGTCGTCGTACAAAGTGTAGTTGCTCACCGCCCGCAGTTCCTTGCGCTCGAGATCGCCTACGCCGTTCGTCGGGTCAATCAGCAGTCCGCGCGAGGCGCGCGACAACGACAACGCGATCGCATTGACCGTAAAATCGCGGCCGCGCAGATCCTCATGAATCGTAGCGGCTTGTACCTGTGGCTTCGCACCGGGCTTGGTGTACTTCTCCGTCCGCGCCATCGCCAGGCTCGTGCGCACGCCACCGGGAAATTCCAGCCAGACGATCTTGCGGTGATCGTCGGCCTCGAGGATCTTGGCGCCGGCCTTGGCTTCGAGCGTCCGCGCCAGCTTTGCGGGCTGCGCCTCCACTGTGAAATCAATCTCGTGCAAGGGAAAGCCACCGAGCATGTCACGGAGCGCGCCGCCCGTGAGGAACAGATTCACGTTGGCATTCTGCGTAACGGCTTGAATCTCTTCCACCATCCGGCTCTGCTCGGAGCTGAGATGGTTGTCCAGCATGAACATGTAGTCGCTCATCGCAAACGTCTCCTTGGACGGACGCGGTACGGCGCCGGGGGGCCAGGACTGGCTGTGATAGGACCGGCCGAACGGCAGGGCCGGTAGAGGATGGTTGCGTGAACCGCTCTTAGGACCATCGAAGACCCGGATCGCATCGCTCTAAGCCCTCGGGTGATGCTGATCCACCGTCTGACGAAGGCGCGAGCGGAGGACGTGAGTGTATATTTGCGTGGTCGCAATATCGCTGTGACCCAGCATCGTCTGAACTCCACGAAGCCCCGCCCCACCTTCAAGCAGGTGCGTTGCGAAGCTGTGACGCAGAACGTGCGGCGTCAGGTCATGGAAAATCCCTGCCCTTTTCCCCAAACTCACAAGCAGTTTCCAAAAAGCCTGCCGCGTTAGAGGACCGCCGCGGGCGGTGATGAATAGATAAGGACTCATGCGCCCCTTGAGCAACGCCGGCCGCGCCGTCCGGCAATACTCCTCCACGGCCTGCAGCGCGGACCGGCCGACCGGAACCAACCGCTGCTTGTTGCCCTTTCCCACCACGCTCAGCAGCCCAAGATTGGCATCCAGGTTCGCTGTGCGTACATGGCAAAGCTCCGATACACGGAGCCCGGTGGCATAAAGCAGCTCAAGCATCGCCCGGTCTCGAACACCGGAAGGTTTCTTCGTATCCGGAGCCGCCAGCAGAGCGTCCACCTGCCCTCGGTTCAGAAATCTTGGAAGCGGCTGCCCGATTTTCGGCAGCGTCAGCGTCGCCGCCGGATCGGAGCCAAGGTGCCCCTCCTCGACCAAAAATGCCGAAAACGTACGAAGCGTCGTAATGTGCCGCGCAATCGACCGCGCCGCAAGCCCGTCACGGTAGAGCGAATTCACGTACCCTGCCAGCGTGGCGGTGGAAAAGTCCGCGTCGGTGCAGCCCTCTGATTTCTCAAGAAAGTCAGTAAACCTTTTGAGATCAGTGCGATATGAGGAGATTGTATTCGCCGACAGCCCCTTTTCGACGCGGCAGAAATCGAGAAACGACCGAAGCCGGGCGGATTCGCTTGCCGCAGTCCGCATTCAGCCAATGATACAATATCGGCGAAATTGTTTGGAAGAACCGCGGCGCGGCCAAAGAGCATTTCGTACCTTTTTCCGTAACGGCCGGGCGTCGCGGCATGGGCGGCCGCCCGAGGCTCGGCCGGGACTAAGGGGGAGGTTTTGCGTGGCGGGGTCGACGAGCAAGCGTGTGCTGGTCGTTCGATTTGACCGCGCCGCCATCAAAGGCTTCATCAATCCCCAGACATGGCTCGGCAAGGACGGAATCGAGGTCCTCTCCCCGGAGGGCTCCCTCATCCGCGTGCCGTACGGTGAGGTGCGCTATGTCTGCTTCGTTCGGGACTTCGACCAGCAGGAACCCCGCCGTGAAATGCGCGTCTTTCTCACCCGGCCGAAAATGAGCGGGCTATGGGTGCACCTCCGCCTTCGCGACGGCGAGGCCATGGAAGGCGTCATGACCAACGACCCCCTCGGGTGGGAGCCCGAAGGCTATTCCCTCGTCCCGCCAGACCCCAACTACCAGAATCAGCGCCTCTTCGTCCCCCGCGCCGCCATCTCCGAAATGCGTGTCCTCGGCGTCATCGGCGGATCCGCCCGTAAGCGGTCAAAGAAAGCCGAGCCCGGCAGCCAACTCGAAATGTTCAACGACGAAGCCGTCTGACTCCCGCGCTTCAGCCCGTCGGATCCCCGAGGATAAATCGCGCTCCCGGACCCCGCCGTGAGGCCCGGTCCGCCGGGTTCGCGAATTGGCAGGCATCGAGCGACAGGCAGCCGCACCCGATGCATCCGGCAAGCCGGTCTCGCAGCCGCGCAAGCTCGGCAATTCGCTGGTTGATCCGCTCCGTCCACGACGTGGAAAGCTGGGCCCAGTCGGCTCGCTCCGGAACACGGTTCTGCGGAAGCTTGGCCAACTCCCTCGCGATCTCCTCGAGCGACATCCCCATCCGCTGCGCGAAGACGACAAAAGCAACGCGGCGCAGAACGGCGCGCGAATAGCGGCGGTGCCCGGACGCAGTCCGTACCGAGGCGATCAGTCCTTTCTCTTCGTAGAATCGCAGCGCCGACGTCGCAACACCGCTGCGCCGCGCCACCGCGCTGATCGTCAGCAACTCAGCCATGGCTCAAAAAATATCACGGCGGCCCCTTGACTTCAAGTTCACTTGAACTTCTAGTATGGAACTGTTCCAGTCAAACCGGATCAACAGGAGACACAAAATGAATTCCGCCACAACGCAACATTGGCCGAGGATCGCCCATCCCGGCGCCGGGCTTGTATTGGTAAGCGAGGCGAACGTCGGCACCGTGCAAAGGCAACATGCTTTCGCGGAAGCGTTCCGCTCCTCCTGGGACGGCGAGGAATGGCCGCGTGGCTTGATCTCCGTCACCCTGTTCGCCGGCGCAGACGGGGACACCGTCCTGACCTACGCGCAGTGGGAGGACGAAGACTCCTACCGTGCCTTCGCCCGTTCCATACTGCCCGCCCGGCGAGAAAAAATCAGCATCGCCGTTCCAGGCGTTCAGTCCACTCCTCCCATCGCGTACCGCCTTTATCGCGAAAGCCACCGGGAGAATGGCCCCAAGCCGGGATGCCTTGTCGTCGTCAGGGTAGAGTTCAACGCCTGTGACGCGGACCGGCAGGCCTGCTGGGTGAACGCTGTGTTCGACGCGTTGGCAGGCGAGCCGGAACTGCCCCGGGGTGGCCTGTCGGGCTACTTCCACCTCAGTACAGACGGCAAACACGTGCTGAACTACGCGGAGTGGACCAGCGAACAGGCGCACCGCCAGGCGATCGAATCCTCCGGCCAGGGCACGATCGGCAAAGGAGAGCGCTGGCTCGCCGTCCGGAACTTTCCTGGCGTGGTCGCGAGCGGATTCCGGCGATACCACCTCCTCGCCAGCTATGTCCCGGAGGAACGGGCATGACCGCGCCAGAGGAGCGGCTCACCTTGGCAATTGTAATCGGCAGCACCAGAGAAGGACGCCGCGGTCCCGCCATCGCCGAATGGTTCCGGACTGTAGCCCGGCAGCGGCGAAACATGGACCTCGACGTGATCGACCTTGCCGCTGCCGGTCTGCCTGACGTACTTACTGACTCACGCCCGCCCGAAGTGACCTCTCTCGCCAGCCGTCTCGACAAATCCGATGCTTTCGTCATCGTGACGCCGGAATATAACCACAGCTTTCCCGCGCCGCTCAAGTCCGCCATCGACTGGTACAGTGCCGAGTGGCAGGCCAAGCCCGTCGGTTTCGTCTCCTACGGCGGCATCTCGGGCGGGCTTCGCGCCGTCGAACAACTCCGCCAGGTTTTCGCCGAACTCCACGCCGTAACCGTCCGGAACACCGTGAGCCTCCACGGAATCTCAGCGCGCCTGGCCCAGGAGGGGACCCTCCTTGACTCCGACGGAAGCGAAGAAGCCGCCCGGGCCATGCTCGATCAGCTCGCCTGGTGGGCCCGGGCGCTTAAGGAGGCACGAATAGCAAGGCCCTACGCCGCGCACTGACAACCCTCTCAAGGAAGGTCCCGGCCGGAAACCGTGATCACAAGCCGGCCATGCTTGACACCTTTCATCGCGATCAACGAGTTGGCCAGCTTTTGTACCAGCGCCGCCTCGCCCCGCACCAGAATCACTTCCAGACAGTTGTCGTGATCCAGGTGAACATGGGTGCTCGACAGGACCGCGGTGTACGAATGATGTTGAAGGTCGGAAAGCTTGTCAAGAAGCGCGCGGGCGTGATGATCGTAGATGAGCGTAATCGAGCCGCACACCTCGGCACCCGGCGACACGGCAACTTCGTTGACCAGTTCGTTCCGAACCAGGTCGCGGAACGCCTCGGAACGGTTCGTATAGCCCCGCTTGGCGATTAGCTTGTCGAATTCGGTGAGCAGGTCTTCCGGCACCGAAATCCCGATACGAGCCAGTTCGGACATATGTCTCCTATTTCGTAGCACAGTAATTCCAGCTGTGCTACGCTGATCCGTTGGTAATACGATTATTACTTTCGTAGCACCAGGAGTCCCGGACTGATTCGCGCGCTCGCCGTTCTCTTCCTGTCCCTCGCCGTTCCCGCATGGGCCGCGGATGCCAGTATCTCCGGCCGGATCACCGACCCCCAGGGCCAACCCGTCGTCGGGGCTCGCGTGCGGCTGCTAACACCCGTTGGGAGTCCCGTCACCGAGACCGGTAGCGATGCCACCGGCCGTTTCGAGTTTGCTTCCGTAGCCGCGGGAACTTATCGTGTCGCGGTGTCCGCGGTGGGATTTGCCGGCATCGGCGCGGACGTCACCGTTAAGCCTGGAGAACCGGTCGCGCTCGCGCTTCGCTTTGAACAGATCGCCCGGCGCGCCGAGGCAGTGACAGTAAGCGCGGCAGCCCAGGGCGTGGACCTCGAGCACCCCGACCCCTCGGAACAGATTCATGTCCGCGATGAGTTGCTCGACGCCAATCCGGGCCGCCCTGGCGCGCCCGTCTCCATTCCCGGCCTCCCGATCGAGACGGCGTCCGGTGGAATTAAGGCGCCTCAGTATTTCGCTCCCGGAGTCGCCGGCGACCACGGCGAGCCGATCGCCCAGTACTTTCAAGTCGGCGCCTACCTCGTCCCCAACAATTTGAGTGCGAACGCCCACGGCAATGGCTACGCGGATCCAAACGTCATGATCGCTCCGGTGATCGAAACGGTAGAAACCGATGGCGGAGCTTTTAACGTTCGGGAAGGCGATCACTCGGTCAACGTCGCGGCCACTTATGGCTTCCTGCCGCGCATCGAGCCATTCGTGGACCTCACCGGAGATTCCCGCGACGTAGACGTCGTCGCGGGCTGGAGTCCCGGCGAACCGCCGACGAAGGCCTGGGTCGTGGTCGAAGCTTCCTATGGGAATGGATTCCTGGATACGCTCGAGCACCGGCAGCAGTACAAGTTGAATGGTTATCGCGTGTTCGACATCGGCCGGCATGAGTTGACCCTCTTCGGCATCGGCTACTACGGCTGGTCCATGATTCCGGGTCTGGTTCCGTTGGGCGTCCCGGGACTTCATGACACCATCGACCCGCGGCAGAAGGATCAGACACACACGGGGCTGATTGCCGTCAACGACATCTGGCATCTTGATCCGTCGTCGGACTTACAGCTTTCCAGCATGTTTCGCACTTACAACCTCGCGCTGTATTCAAACTTCGGCGACGGCCTCATACGCCAAAGCGAGTTCAGGACCGTGGCGGGAGCCAATGCCACCTACGTCAAGAAGGTGGACCGGTTTCTGTCCATCATGGCGGGCTTCGATTCGTTCCGCGATGCGCCGCGCCGGCTCGATCTCGACCACTATCTCTCCACCGATCCCTCCGTCTACGGGCCGTTCGTGCCGGTGACGGCCAATAACGTCACGATCGGGTTCCTCACACCCTACGTCGCCATCGACGGAAGGCTGACAAACTGGCTGCGCTACGACCTCGGATGGCGGCGGGATCAGATCGACTTCGTAAACCAGGATCTGCTTCATCCGCTGAATTCTTATCAGAAGTGGGTGGGTTTGAACTCACCCAAAGCCACGCTCAGCCTCGTACCGCCGGAGGAGAGCATGCTGCCGTCCGTGGCGTTTAGCTTCGGACAGGCGTTCTTTACCAACGATCCCCGGATCGGCACGGGTACCCAACAGGGCACACCCGTCAGCCAGGCCCACTCGCTGCAGTTGGTCGTTGACAAGAAAATCGAAGGTATCGATCTTCGTGTCACACTGGGCCGGCTGACACAGGAGGCGACACTCGGCAAAATCGACCCAGACACTGGCCTGCAGTACGATCTAGGGCCGAGCCGGAACCGGTTCGTCACCGTCGCCGCGCGGCGGTACTTTGGGTTCGGGATGATTCAGGCTTCCGTATCGAAGGCCGACGCGCGCGATCTCTCCACCGGCGGTCCGGTCCCGGAGGCGCCCCGGTTCATCGCGGACTTCCTCGGCACCGCGGACACATTACCGCTCGGCCTTCACGGCCGGGTCGAATTTGAAGACATAGGAAGCACGCCGCTCGGAGACGGATTCAACAGCGTCCCGATCCGCGAACTACGCGGAGCGCTCACCCGGCAGCTAACCAGCCGGATCGAGGCGGGCGTGGAGTTCCTCATCGCCAGTGGTTACACCGGTCAAACCACCGAAGTCCTGGCCGTGGCCGGCCAGATGAATCCGTTCGAACAAGTCGTCGGAGTCTATCTGCCCTCCTATGTCACGCTTACGGTCAACTACCGCCTCGGCCACACAACCCGTCCCTAGTCAAAGCCGGTAAATTCGCGCCTCCCAGCCGGAAAGATGAAGCGTCCCGGCGTGCGCCTCGTGCGCGGCGCCAGAAGTGAACACGAGCGCGCCCGCCGTCAGGCCGCCGGGAAGCGTGTAAGCGACCGCATCGGTCGAGAAGTTCATTACAACGAGATAGCGCTCTCGGCCCAGCACGCGCGTGTAAGCGAAAACCTTTGGATGGCCGGGGTCCAGATCCTTGTAGTCGCCATAAATCAAGGCCGGCGTCTTGGCGCGGAAAGCGATCAAACGCTGGAAGTAGTGATAAATGGAACTCGGATCGGCAACTTCCGCCGCAGCATTGATCGACTTGTAATTCGGATTCACGGCAAGCCAGGGCGACCGCGAATTGGTAAAGCCCGCGTTCTCCGTCGCATCCCATTGCATCGGCGTGCGCGAGTTGTCCCGGCTCGTGTGCCGCATATCGTCCATGAAAGCGTCCGCCGTCTCTTTCCCGGTTTCGACATCCGCCTTCCACGCGTTCTTCGCCTCGATGTCTTCGATCTCGGCGATGGTCTTGAACGGAAAGTTCGTCATGCCGAGCTCATCACCCTGGTAGATGAACGGCGTGCCGCGTTGCGTCAGCAGCAGCGTCGCCAGGACCTTGGCCGATGGTTCGCGCCATCGTGCCGAATCGTTGCCGAACGTCGAAACCAGCCGCGGATTGTCGTGGTTTGAAAGGAAAATCGTGTTCCAGGAATGGGCGTCGAGTGCCGCAGCCTGTTCCGAATAAACAGCCTTCAGCTCCGGCAGCGTCCAATGGCGGATGTGGCGTCCCTGGCGCATGACGTTCACGATGGCGAAATTGAAAATCATGTTTAGCTCTTTCCGGCGTTCGTCAACGATCAGCGGAGTCTGCTTCAGCGAGATCCCCAGCGCCTCCCCAACGGTCATGTCGTCGTAGTGGGAGAGGACCTCGCGGTTCATCTCCTGTAAATACTCGTGAAGGTGAGGCCCGGAGGCGTACGCATCGACGAAGTTCTGCCCGGGCTTCAAATCCGGAAATTCAGGATTCTTCGAAATCAGCGTAATCACATCCATCCGGAACCCGTCGACGCCCTTGTCCAGCCAGAACTTCATGAGGCTGTAAACCTCTTGCCGGACTTTCGGATTGTCCCAGTTCAAGTCAGGCTGCTTCACCGCGAATAGGTGAAGATAATACTCGTTCGTCGTAGGATCCAGTTGCCACGCCGAGCCCGAGAAAAACGAGGGAAAGTTATTCGGAGGCCCGCCGTTCTTTCCCGGGCGCCAGAAATAGTAATCGCGATATGGATTCGTTTTCGACTTGCGGCTTTCGACGAACCACCG
>JAKAJI010000127.1 GCA_021813825.1 Acidobacteriota bacterium
CAGGGCCGCGTAATCGGTTCCGTTGAGAAGCAGCGGCGGACCAAAGCGCACGCGGACGCGTCCGAAACGCGCCATTTTGGCGCCGCGCGGGAGCACCTTGAGGAGGCCCTCGATGCGCACCGGCACGACGGGGATTTTCAGGCGCGCGGCCAGCATGCCAACGCCGGGCCGGAAGGGGTTGATTTCACCGTGCTCGGTCATTTTCCCTTCGGGGAACACGAGCACGCAGACACCCTCACCCGTCATAGCGCCCATTTCGCGCATGGTTTCGAGTGTTCCGGCCTCGCGCTGCGGGATGGGGAAAGCCTGGAAGCAGAGCGCGGCGAGATAGTAGTTCAAGCTGTTGGTGAAGCGCTTGCGCCAGGAGTAGTGCTCGGGGTGAAAGTGGGCGTCGAAAAATTCCTTGGCCATCGCCGGCGCGACGCGGTAGCGCCAGGGGGCGGGGAGCGCGGCAAGAATCACCGGGACGTCCATGTGAGTCTGATGATTCGGCGCGAAGATCACCGGCGGCTGGAGTCCTTTCAGGTTCTCGAGGCCCTCGGCGCGGACCCAGGCAAAGACACGCGTGAGCGGCAGGAGGAAAAGGGGAAGGGCCAAGCGGCGGAGGAGTCGGGGGCCGAAGCCGCGGTTCCAGGCGGGGAAACGGAACGGAGGCTCGATGGGAGTGGGTGCGGCATGCGATTCCAGATCGCCGATGGTGGCCGCGGTTTCAAGGGCGCGCTCGTCGACATTCAGGGCAACCATCAGTTCGACGCGCTCGAGTGAGGTGAGGGTGTCCAGGCGCACCGAGCGGTCGAACCGCTCCTCGATTTTCCGCGGAGCGACGCCACGGGCGATCTCGCCGCGCTTGAGTTTTCCCGTGCCTTCTGTGCGCGGAAACTCCTCGTAGGGCCAGACGGAGGCCTCGCGGATTTTCTGATGATCGGCCAGGTGAGCATTAGCAGCCTGCACGACGTCGTCGAGCACGGCGCCAGGGGCGAGGATGAGGGAGGCGTGCACGCGGTCCGTGCCGGTGACGGCGGCGTCGACCACGCCCGGCACGCGCTTCAGGGCCGCTTCGACGTCTTCGGGGAAGACGTTCAAGCCCTCCGGCGTGACGATCATTTCCTTCTTGCGGCCCAGGATGCGCAGGCTACCGTCAGGAGCGAGTTCGCCGATATCGCCGGTGTGGAACCAGCCATCGTCGAAGGCACGGGCAGACTCTTCGGGCGCTTCGTAGTATCCCTCCGTGACGTTGTCGCCGCGGACGAGCACTTCGCCGTCTTCGGCGATCTTCACCTTGACGCCACCGATCGGCGAGCCGACCGTGCCGTGGCGGGCGTGGAAGGGATGGTTGAGCGTGACGATGGGCGCGGTTTCAGTGAGGCCGTAGCCTTGGATCACGAGGAAGCCGAGGCGGGTCCAGAAGGCTTCGAGCGCAGGGTCGAGCGGCGCAGCGCCGGCGATGAAGCTCCAGAACTTAAAGCCGAACAGGCGATGCACCTTGCGGTAGCGCCACCAGCGGGCGGTCCAGTGGAGTTTGGTTCCTTCAGGCTCAGGGACGGCGAGATCGGGGTATAGCTGGATGAGATACTCGCGGAGGACATCGAGGATCTTGGGCACGGAGACCACGACGGAAATGCGGCGCGAGTGGATCTGGCGGATGATTTCGCGTGGGTCGTTGCCACGGAGGAAGACGACCGTGCCTGGCAGCATGGGCGGGATGAAGGTCGCCATGGCCTGGCCGAACATGTGGCTGAGCGGGAGAAGGTTGAGGAAGCGGATGGGCGAGAACGGGCGCGCCCAGTGCCGGTATTTGAGTACTTCGCGCTCCACAGGGACGATGTTGGCGAGCACATTGCGGTGCTTGATGAGCACGCCCTTGGGCTCGGCGGTGGCGCCGGAGGTGAAGATGATCTCGGCGAGGGTTCCAGCTTCGCAAGGGGCTCGCAATTCGGGTTCAGGAACGGCTTCGGCCAGTTCCTCCATGCGCCAGACGGCCGTGGGACCCGGGGCAGGCTGCGGCACGTCGTCGCCCACGAGAATCAGCTTCGCGTTTACTTTTTCGCGGACACGGTCGAGAAAATCGAGAGGCGAGCGGAAGTCGATGGGGACGGCGACGACGCCAGCCAGCAGGCAACCCCAGAGGGCGATGACCCACTCGGGGCGGTTCTCGCTGTAGAAAATAACCTTGTCGCCCGCGATGATGCCGGCGTGCCGGAGACGGGCAGAGAATGCCCGGGCCAGCGCGGACACCGAGGCGTAGGTAAAGCGGCGGGTCCGCAAGCCGTCATCGTGAATCAGGAACTCGGCGGGACTCGCCGCGAAGTCGTCGAAGAAATCGAGCAGCGTCTCGCGGCGCACTGCTTTCATCATCCCAGGAACTGGGCCGGTTTTACAGCTTGTGCCCGGGTTTCTTTGCAGGATTGCGGAGGACCCGCGCGGTCTCCGCCGCCCTGGCAACCTGTGCCGCCCGTTCCTCAGGTCCCGTGGCCCGGTAGACGCCGCGTACGGTGCCGGCGGGGTCGAGTAGAATCGCGTAGGCCGCGTTTTCCTCCGAGTAGCCGACACGCCGTCTCCAGTCGTCTTCGGTCCCAAAAGCAACAATGGTGCGACGCTCCTCCTCGCGGGTCATGGCATGGCGCAGTTTTGTAATGATTAAGGCTCGGGCGACCCGGTTCTGTGGGTTGAGCAGGAATACCTCGAGCGAAACGACGCCGGACTGGCCCGCCGTCTTTACATCGAAGGCACTCTTCCATTTGCGGGCGGTCGCCAAGGCGCCGTCGGTGAAGGCGACGACCAGCAGCGCCACATTGCCTTGCAGATCTTCAGGCAGATCTGCTTTTTGCCCCGTTAAGTAGTCACCCTGAAGGTGTGGAAGTTTCTGGCCGGTGAACGTGGCGGCTATGGCGCCACCGAGGAGCAGGCCGGCCAGAGCGAGCCAACGAATCATGCACGTAGGATGCACACGGCGTGGGGCGCATTGCAATCCCCTGGCGCGGAAACAAAGCTGCTATTCTCGGAAAATTATGGGGATCCGCTGCCTTCTCGCTTTTTGTTTGTCCGCGTCCGCCTGGGCCGGGACGCCCGCGGCTCGGGAGACCCAAGCCGATCCTCGCCTGCATGACGCGTTTCGCCGCGAACCGAAGAACGACTGGATTTTTGTGCACCTGGAAGGCGATCCCTCGACCATCGGGTTTCAGCACGGCTATCTGCTGGCGCCGGAGATTCAGGATGGCTTCCGGGTCGTGAAGGCCGGGCTGACGCACGATGGCAAGAAGGACTGGGCGTTTTTCCGCGATGCGGCGCAGAACGTCCTGTGGCCGCACGTCGACAACGAGTACCGGGCGGAACTGAAGGGCATTATCGAAGGTCTGCATGCCCGGGGCGCGGAGATGGATTTGTGGGACCTGGTGGCGTATAACGCATGGCTGGAGATGAGCCCGTATTACACGAACTGGTACGACCGGGCGCACAAGGCGGCGTTCACCGCGCGCCCGGCGCCGGAGCACTGCAGCGCATTTGTGGCGACCGGGAGCTACACAAAGGACGGGCGGATCGTTATCGCCCACAACAATTGGACCGAGTACAAAGAAGGCTCGCACTGGAACGTCATTTTCGATATCGAGCCGAAGTCCGGCCACCGGATTCTGATGGATGGCATGCCGGGGTTGATCCACAGCGGCGACGATTTCGGCGAGAATAGCGCGGGAATCGTCATCACGGAGACGACGATCGGGTACTTCGATGCGTTCGACCCCAACGGCGTGCCGGAGTTTGTGCGGGCGCGGAAAGCCATGCAATACAGTTCATCGATCGACGACTTTGCCCGGATCATGAAAGAGGGCGACAACGGGGGCTACGCGAACACCTGGCTGGTGGCCGACAGCAAGACGAACGAGATCGGGCGGCTTGAACTTGGGCTAAAGCACGTAACGCTGGCGCGGACCAAGGACGGATATTTCGTCGGTTCGAATTTTCCGATCGACCCGGCACTGATCCATGACGAGGCGCCGGCGTTTCCGGTTCACGACATGAGTATCAGCGCGAACGCGCGGCACAAACGCTGGGATGAACTCATGACGGAGTACAAGGGCAAGATCGACGTGAAGATGGCCGAGAAATTTCTGGCCGATCACTACGACACCTATGCCAAGCGGGCGAACTCGCCCGACGAGCGCACCTTGTGCGGCCACATCGACTTAAGCCCCCGCGGTTCTCAACCCTGGCAGCCTCCGTACGGCATTGCAGGCACGGTGCAAAACAAGGCCACCGACGCGGCGATGGCGG
Organism: Acidobacteriota bacterium; assembly: GCA_021813825.1. Classification (GTDB taxonomy): domain Bacteria; phylum Acidobacteriota; class Terriglobia; order Bryobacterales; family Bryobacteraceae; genus JAJYKC01. The sequence goes on from JAKAJI010000127.1 coordinate 4,270, forward strand.
CGAAGATGGAACTGGTTGCCGCTATGGGCCATTCCTGCGGGCTCAACTTTAACGCCGCGTCGCACTTGAAGAAGCATCCTGAATTCGACTGGGAGAAGGACATTCTCCGCGACCTGGACTCGTATCCGTGGACGAAGTTCCAAGCCGCACAGTAGAGGCGAGTCAGGGTTGCAGGGTGAAGTTGACGGTGACGACGCTTTGACGTCGACAGGGGAACGGTAGACCAACTGTGACTGCTGAACGTTGCCGCCCACTTTGATGCGGGGGCGGAGCCTTGGGGGCGGAAACGAAGGACGTCTACCCATCCGCGCTTGTTTTCGGAGACGAAGAAGAACAAGCGCGAGTCGAGCGTGGAAGGGCGCTTGGCGGCTGCCTCGACCTGAAGCATTGGCACAGTCTGGCTCCCGGCGAGGCTCAACAGTCAGCCAGCGTCATGACAATTTCCTCCGGGTGGCTCTCGCAAGTTCCTCGAGATCGGCGGACGTGAGGCGTTCCTGCTGGACCAAATGTCGGAACAGGGGTTCAGCCGAGCCGTTGATCGCGCGGTCTAAGACATCTGCGATGACGATTCGCCTGACAACCGGTCTTACCAGCGTTTCTTAACGGGCGCGGAGGGCGGCGACGATCTGGCGGTTGGCGGCGTTGCGCGCTGGCAGAAAGCCGCCGAGGGCGCCGATGATGGTGGCGAACAGAAGCCCTGTGAGCATGACGGTGGGGTTGACGTTGAAGTTGAAGGTGAAGTGGCTCCACGTGGTGAAACTGCCGATGTCGGTGTTGATGTAGTTGAGAGGGAGGGCGAGCAGGCAACCGGCAATGCCGCCGAACAGCGAGAGGCAGACCGATTCGGCGACAAAGCTGAGCAGGATGGAGATGCGGGAAAAGCCAAGCACGCGCAGAGTCCCGATTTCGGCCGAGCGGCGGGCGACGGCGGCGTACATGGTGTTCATGGCGGCGAAGGAGCTACCAATGGCCATGATGAGCGCGACAAAGGTTCCCATGAACTGGATGGGGGCGGCGTTGACCATCTGGTCCTCGTAGTATTTCTGTTCGGGCTGGGCGATGACGTTGAAGCGGCGGTCTTGTTCGAGGCGCCGTTTTACGTCGAGGATGCGGCCGGGCTGGACGCGGAGGACGGCGGAGCTGAGATAGCCGGAGCGGTCGTAGGCTTCACTGATCTGATTCAGGTCGCCCCATATTTCCCCGTTGAAGACGGACCGCCCGCCGTCGAGGATGCCGACGACGGTCCAGTCACGATGGCCGCGGCCGAAGTGGAGCACGCTGCCGACACGGGCGGAGGGGAAGCGATCCGCGATGGAGGCGCCGACGACGATTTCGCGCTTGCCGGGCTGGAAGAAGCGGCCTTCGCGCAGGTGGACCGTGCTGCGCATGGCGGCGCCGATCGGTGTGATGCCGCGAAGATTGACGTTCATCTCGCGGCCTCCGGGTCCATTTTCGAGGTTGATCACGGTAACCATTTCAAGCGAGGCCAGGGGCTGGCCGGAAGCGTCATGGGCGACTCCATCAAAATCTTTGATGTCCTGGAAATTGCTCCGGGTGATGACGCTGACCAGTTCGGAGGTGGAGCCTTTGCGCATGACGAGAAGGTCGTTCGGGTTGCCGGCGATGACGAAGGAGGTGCGCAAGCCCTGGACGAGCGCGAGAACAGCGACGAGCACGGCGACGCTGAGAGCGGTTCCCAGGGCGGTCATGGTGGTGGTGACGCGGCGGACCGCCAGGTTGCGGAGGTTATAGGAAAGAGGAATCGCCATAGCCGTGTTCGTTTAATCCGACAGGCGGAGACACTCGAGGATGCCGCGGCGGGCGGCGCCCAGAGCCGGACCCGCGGAGCTTGCCAGACCGACAATGACGGCCAGCACAATTCCTAAGGCTGCCAGCGGCGGCGAGATTTCGAGCAGGTTCAGGCTGATCATGGCGGCGTGTTGCGTTCGCAGGACCGCGACAATTCCGTAGGCGAGCACGAAACCGAGAATTCCGCCGGTGATGGCAAGCACTACGGATTCGCCGACGATGAGGAAGAGTACGTTCTCCTGCGTAAAGCCGAGCGTTTTCAGGATGCCGATTTCCGAGACGCGTTCGCGGACGCTCATCGCCATCGTGTTGGCGGAGACGAGGAGGACGGTGAGAGTGAGCGCGCCGCAGACGGCCATGAGGAAAAGCTTCACGTTTCCGAGAAACGAAATCACCGAGAGGACGAAGTTCTGCTCGGTGTCGGTTTTCGTTTGCGTGTCGGAGTTGCGGAACTGTTCGTCGATCTCTCGGGCGACGGCAGGCACGTCCTCCGGGCTATCGGCGAGGACGGCAAACATGCTGACGAAATCCTGATTCCCTTTGAAGACGGCTTCGTTGAGGTAATCGAAGTGGAAAAAGAGGTTGTCGTTGCCGAGGTCGCTAGTGTAAATGCCGCGGACGATAAATTCGAGCGTGGCGGGGAAGATGTCGCCGACGATGGTGATACGTTCTCCCAGTCGAAAACCGAGGCGATCGGCGAGGGCGCGGCCGACGATGCAGGCGCCCCGCTCGCGGATGAACGCGGCCTTTTCGTCGTCTGACAGTTTGATCTCCGGATGGACGATGAACAGGCGGTCCGGTTCAACGGCGAAACGCGCGAAGTTATTCTTCGCATCGGTGTCTTTGTAGATGCCCTGGAACCACTGGTAGACCATCACTTCGCGCACGCCGGGGACCGAGGCGATGCGGTTTTCATAGGACAGTGGGATGGGATTGGTAAACGAGATCCGGTTGCGGACGATGAGGCGGAGGGCTTGGTCCGGCGACGCCTGATGCAGGTAGAACATCGCGTACATCGCCATGAGGACGCCAAGCAGGCAGAACGATGCAGCGATACTCAGAACGGTGAGAACACTCCGCCGCCGGTTGCGCAAGGCGTTCCGAAGCAGCAACGGTACCAACGACACTCACCATTGTCCAACGTTGGCGGGGGTGGCCTTGTTCCGGGCAAGTCAGCGGGCGGCGGCGTTTTCGATGGTAACCACCCTCAGGTTGTCGGCCGGCACGCGGTCAATCAGGAGCAGGAACGGGTCGATGCCGGCTTGGTCCGGTTCGCGGTCCACGGTGAAGGCGTAGGTGCTTTTGCCGGTCTGCATGTGGACGCGCTGGCGGTAGAGAGCGTCCCCGTACTTGTGCCCCTTGGCGGGTTTGGCGAAGGCGCCGATGTCGATCCAGTCGTCGACCGGAACCTCGCGCTCGTTGCCTTTCGCGTCCGCGCGGAATTTATGCGCATCTGCTTCGAGTGTGACGTCGTATTTTCCATCGGACCGCCTGCGAGCGGTCGCCGAAAGAGCCCGGTTGGAAAACAGCGTGATGTCTTCGAAGAGGTCCTTTCGCAGATAGGCATATTGTGGCGGGGTTTCGCGGGAGAACGCGTCGACGAGGGCATATGAAGTCGGATACGGCGGTGGCGCGTAGCCGTATTTGCCCAGGACGGAGCGGAGGGCGCGGTTGATCGCGTCCTCGCCGATCATTTCCTTGAGGTAGTACATGACGACGCTGCCCTTGCGGTAGTGGATGTAGCCCTGTTCGGATTCCACTTTCATCAGCGGTTCTTCCTTGAGCAGTTCACGGCCGCGATTGCGGAGATAGTTATCCATCTCGTACTTGAGGAACTTGCGCATCTGGTCCCGTCCGTATTCGTGCTCCATGACCATCAGAGCCGAGTATTGCGCCATCGTTTCGCTGAGCAGGGTGGCGCCCTGCATGTTTGCGCCGACGACCTGGTGGGCCCACCACTGGTGGGCCATTTCATGAGCAACGACGTAGAAGACCATATCGATGTCGTCGGGGTTCTTGAGGTTCGCGATGAAGCCGATGCTTTCCGAATACGGCATGGTGCCGGGGAACGCCTGAGCGAAGCTTGCTATGCGGGGGAACTCGATGATGCGCGCTTCCTTGTTCGGATACGGTCCGAAGTTTTTGGTGTAGTATGCGAACGACTTTTCGACGCCGCGGATCATCTTGGGCACGTTCCAGGGCTGTTCCTTGAGGTAGTAGACCTCGATTTGAATGCCGTTCCAGTTGGCGCGCTCGACGGTGTAGCGGGCCGAGAGCCAGGAGTAGAAGTTCAGCGCCGCGTGGTCGAGCTTGTAGGAAAAATAGCGGCGGCCATTGGCGTTCCAGGTGCGGACAAGCGAACCGGGCGCGATCGCGATCTGGTCCGGAGCGGTGCTGATGACGGTCTCGACGTCGACCCAATCCGAGTTGTTGCTGATGTAGTTGTTCATACAGTGCGCCGAGCAGTCGCGTTCGAGCGTAGGCATGAGTTCCTTTTCTTTCAAGCCATGCCGCTTGCGGGTGTTGCGATCCGTGAGTTCGTTTCCGGGCTGATAGCCGATCTGCGGCGCGGCCCCGCTATTGAAGAACGTTCCGTTCTCGGCCACCTCAAGGAGCGTGACGTTGTTCTCGAAGCCGCGCGTGTGCTTTTCGACGGTGAAGCGGAGATGGCGCTGCTCGCCGGGCTGCATCGGCGGATCGAGGCTGTAGATGCGGTAACGAAGCCGCTTGTCGTCGAGCTTGCGTTTGGCCCCGTCGATGCTGGTTGTGGTGGAAAGATCGGCAGCGAGCGTCAGATGGAGTTCCGAGATGGGGTTTGCCGTGCGGTTTACGATGATCTCGTCCCCGCGCATGGTCATCTCCCTGCGCTCGGGCAGGAGGTCGATCGCGTAGCGGACACTTGCGACGCGGGGCTGCGGGATGCCTTCGTATTTCTTGTAGGTCTTTTCGTAGTCAGCCGCGGCCGTATCGCGGTCCTCCTGGCTCAGCAAGATGTTGAGCACTTTGGTGTTGTAGAAGATCCAGGCGCCGCAGAGGGCAAACAGAATTGCGCAGGACGCCGTTGCGCGGGCGAGGCCGCCGTGCAGCCTCTGGCGGGCGATGTGGAGGCGGGCGTTCCAGGCGGTGTCACGGCCGCGCGGCCAGAGGGCGACGGTGAGCATCGCCAGTACCCCGCAGAATAGGGACCAATAGATGGTGAACCAGGTCCAGCTTTCCCAATAGGGCTCGAAGCCGAAGAAATCCGAATAGGTCGTGTCGGGAGTGGATCCGAACTGCACGAGACGTGTGGCGACGTGCAGCGGACGCCAGACGAACACATTGGCGATAACGAAAGCGATGAAGGCAAAATAGCCAACGTACTTGTTCGGCGACAGGATGTGGATGAAGAAGGCCAGCACCGCCAGGAAGACGAAGCTGGAGAAGTCGATGATGTAGATTTCGGTGAACCAGAGGCCGAACTGGTGGCGCGTGTAGCCGCTGAAGACCTGCACAAGGATGCCGGCGAGCATTGCGGCGCCCATGACCAGGGCTACGGAGCCGAGGAGAGCGCCGAGTTTACCGAGATACGCCGTCCATTCGCGGCTGGGCGCCGCGTCGTGAATCTCGTCGATTCGGGCGTCGCGTTCGCGCCAGGCCAGGACACCGGCGTAATAGGTGATCATCGCGACGAGGAACATGTAGAGCGTGCCCTGGATCAATTCGAGCAGCTTGTAGGTGACCGGGAACGATGTATTGCCGTATCCTTCGGTGGCGCTCAAGATGAGGCTGGGAACCGTGTTGAGCAGGGCCGCGGCGGTGATGACGATAAACGACGTACTCTTGACCAGACCGGCGAATTCGACGCGGAGCGTGCCGAGGAACTGTGCCCAATGGGCGGGGAAACCGAACGTGGGCGCCGCGGAGACTGGCGCGAATCCGCTGAGTTCGGGCGTCATATCTTCGTCTACCTTCCGCTGCGCCGGCCAGCGCCACCACCGGTTTCCGGATTCTTCGAAGCGGAACCGCGAAGTGCCGAAGACGAAGATCAAAGCCGAGGCCGATAACCAGATAAGGCGGTTCCAGAACAGCAGCCCGGAAAACCCGATGACGCGGGTGTTCTTCTCGGCGACAGTCCAGTACTTGGTGGCGAGAACAAACGTGCGGATGGCGAATGGATCGAGCAGGGCGGCGGCGGTTTCATGGCGGAGGTCGCTGGTGAGAGCCTGGCCCACGCCGTAGGCCGAGAGCAGCACCAGACCGCCGAGAAAGGCGGTCACGGTGGAGCGGGTGAGCACGGCGATGACGAAGATGATGGCGGCGATCAGCAGCGTATTTGGAAGGGCGAAGACGAGGATGCCATAGAGGTGCGCTTGCCAATTCACCGGGCCCCAGCGCTCGGGATCCGCCCATGGCATCCACTTACCGAAGAAGATGCCGGCGGAGGCGCCGAGCATGGGGATGACGGCGATGAGTGCAGAGCCGAGAAACCGCCCAGTGAGGTAATCGAAGCGCTTGAGGGGCGTCGAGAAAACGATCTGCTGGGTGTTATAGGCGAAGTCCCGCGAAGCAGCGGAATTGACGAAGGCCACCGTCATCAGAAGGGTAAGCAGGCAGAGAAACGAGTAGTAATTCTCGATGACGAACGGCGCGTTGTGATACGTGTTGCCGAGGGCGTTTCCGACGATGATCTGGTCGCTCGATGTGGCGCCGAAGATCATCAGCGCGATGACAAGGAAGAACACCCAGAGCATCCACGAGCGCAGCCAGTAGCGGAACTCGAAGCGGAGGAAGTGGATCAGCATGGCGCACTTCATCCGAGCCCGGCGATGCGGGAGAAGAAGACGTCCTCGAGGTCGGGCCGGACGGACTCGAAGCCATCGGAGGGTGGTTGCTCGCTGAAGACGCGGACGAGCGGACGGCCGGCGATGAGCTTGCTTGAGATGACGCGATAGTGCGTTTCGATCTCCTGCAGCTCCGCCTTCATGGCCGACCGCTGCCAGATGCGGCCATCGAGCGTAGCTACGGCTTCGTCGGGCGAGCCGTCAAAGAGGAGGTTTCCTTCGTGGAGGATCGCCATGCGAGTGCAGAGTTCCATCACATCCTGAACAATGTGGGTGGAGAGAATCACGATGACGTTCTCGCCGATTTCGCTCAGCAGGTTGTAAAAGCGGTTCCGTTCGCCGGGGTCGAGGCCGGCCGTGGGCTCATCGACGATGAGCAACTGCGGATTGCCGATCAGGGCCTGCGCGATGCCGAAGCGCTGGCGCATGCCGCCGGAGAAGCTAGCCAGGGCCTTTTTGCGAACGTCCCAGAGATTGACGCGGTGGAGGAGTGAGTCGATGAGATCCTTCCGTTCGCCGGCGCGGGCAAAACCTTTCAGCAACGCCAGATGATCGAGCATATCCCGCGCCGAGATGCGGGGGTACACGCCGAAGTCCTGCGGGAGGTAGCCGAGGCGCTTGCGGACTTCCTCTTTCTGGCGGAGAACGTCGATTTCGCCCAGGGTCACGCTACCGGAATCCGGCTCCTGCAGTGTGGCCAGGATGCGCATGAGGGTAGACTTGCCGGCGCCGTTGGGGCCGAGCAGGCCAAACATGCCGAGGGGAATGGTGAGCGTCACGTTGTCGAGTGCCTTGACCCCGTTGGGGTAGGTTTTCGACAGAGCTTCGATTTTGAGATCCATGAGGGTACGCGCCGCTCCTCCCTAACGGCCAGATAACAATACGGCGGGTGGGCGCCCGCGGTTCCCTGAAAGGATAACCCGCGGGCGGTTAGAGTGCAGTGTGGCCGGTCAGCGGAGCCTGGCGGATTTCCATGCAGCCCCGGCCGGTCGGCAGCATCTTGCCGGGGTTGAGGTGGCAGTCCGGATCGAGCAGCGTTTTGAAGGACTTCATCATGTCGAGGGTGTCGGAGCCGAACTGCTCGGCGATGAGTTCCATTTTCTCCATGCCGACACCGTGCTCGCCGGTGATAGAGCCGCCGCGGGAGACGCAGTAGCGGAGGATGTCGTCCCCGGCGTGCTTGGCGCGCTCCATCTCTCCTTCGACGCGGGGGTTGAAGATCG
>JAKAJI010000541.1 GCA_021813825.1 Acidobacteriota bacterium
CAGCGTCCGGTCGAAATTCTGCGGACCATCCATTCCTTCGATCCCTGCCTGGCCTGCGCCTCGCATGTCATCGGTCCGGACGGCCGCAAACTGGCCGAGATTGTCGTGCGTTAGAGGAGGCCGCTTATGGCGACGACACCTTTGCATCTCGGCATCTCGGGCGCCCGGTATGGACGCAAGTACGTGTGGGAGCTACCCGTCCGCATCTGCCATTGGGCGAATGTGCTGGCTATCGCCACGCTGTTCGCCACCGGGCTCTACATCGCCTTCCCCCAGCTTTCCCCCTCCGGCGAGGCGTACAAGCATTTCGTCATGGGCCGCGTCCGCGAAGTTCACTTCGGGGCGGCCATGGTATTTCTGGTCAGCTTCCTCCTGCGCATCTACTGGTTCTACATGGGAAGCAACTACGCCCGCTCCGGTTTCCCCTTCGTCTGGCGCGGGTCATGGTGGCGCGACCTCACCCGCCAGGCGGTCGCCTACCTGAAACTCGAGCGCGGTCACGTCCACCTGGGGCATAATGCCCTCGCCGGTCTCGCCTACACCGTGTTCGTCATCGGTCTCGGCTGGGCGCAGATCATCACCGGGTTTGCGATGTTCTCCGAGAGCCGCCCCGGCGGCTTCTGGGACCATCTGGTGGGCTGGGTGATTCCGCTGATGGGCGGTTCCTACCGCCTCCACATGTGGCATCATCTGTTCGCCTGGGGTTTTGTGGTGTTCTTTGTCCTGCACATTTACATCGTTCTGTACGACTCGGCCCAGTACCGGAACGGCTTGCTATCTTCGATTGTGTCGGGCTTTAAGTTCTACGAGGAGGGTGACCTTGATCCCGGTAGCTGGGTCAGCTAAAGTTGGGTCAGTTAAAGAAAAACCCCGTGCCCGGAAGGTGCGGACCTCTTGCGTGGAGGCGCCGCTGTTGGTACTGGGCGTCGGCAATGCGTTGCTGACCGACGATGCGGCCGGTCTGGTCATGCTGGAAGAACTCGCTCGTGACGCGGGCAACGATGAAGAAGTCGAGTATCTCGACGGCGGGACGCAGGGCCTCGCTCTGATGGGCCGGCTCAGCGGACGCAAAGCCGTGGTCCTGCTCGATGCGCTTTCCCTGGGCAGCGCACCGGGCACGCTTCACGTCCTACGGTTCCCCTTCCTCCATCCGATGCCTCGGGCCACCACCGCGCACGAAGGCAGCGGCGCCGAACTCCTTCGCTTCGCCGCCCTCCTGGGTGAGTTGCCGGAACAGACTTGGATCATCGGCATCGAAGCCGGGTCTGTGCAGACCGGAATCGGCCTTTCCGGCGCCGTGATTGCCGGCATGCCGCGTGCCGTAACCGCCGCGCGCGGGCTCATTTCCAACCTCAAACAGGAGTACTGCCATGTGCCTGGCGATCCCCGGTAAGATCCTCGACGCCGAACAGATCGGAGACAACCGCGTTGGCCGCATCCAGTTCGGCGGCATCACGCGCCAGGCGTATCTGGACTGGGTCCCCGAAGCGCAGCCCGGTGATTTCGTCATGGTTCACGTCGGCTTCGCCATCAGCCGCGTCGACGAGGCCGAGGCCAGGAGGACGTATGAAATCCTCGAGCAGATGGGCCTGCTGGAGGACCCCGGCGAGTGAAATATCTGGACGAATATCGCGACGCCGCGATCGCCCGCGCTCTCGGTGCTGCGATCGCCCGCCGCGTCACGCGTCCTTGGGTGCTGATGGAGATCTGCGGCGGCCAGACGCATACACTCATGAAGTACGGCATCGACCAGATGCTGCCTCCGGAAGTCGAACTGGTCCACGGGCCCGGCTGCCCGGTCTGCGTCACTCCGCTCGAGGTCGTCGACAAGGCCATCACGATCGCCTCCCGGCCGAATGTCACGTTCGTCTCCTACGGCGACATGCTGCGTGTTCCCGGCTCGCGCCTCGACCTGTTCCGCGTCAAGGCGGGCGGAGGAGATGTGCGCATCGCCTACTCGCCCATGGAAGCCGTGAAGGTGGCTCGGGCGAACCCCGAGCGCCAGGTCGTCTTCTTCGCGGTCGGCTTTGAAACCACAGCCCCGGCCAACGCGATGGCGGTTCTCGAAGCAGCCCGCCAAGGCCTGCGGAATTTCTCGATGCTTGCTTCGCATGTCCTCGTCCCGCCCGCCATCCGCGCGCTGCTCGACTCTCCCGGCAATCGTGTCCAGGGTTTCATCGCCCCTGGCCACGTCTGCACCGTCATGGGCTATCGCGAGTATCTTCCTCTCGCCGATCACTACCGCGTCCCGTTCGTCGTCGGCGGATTCGAACCGGTGGATCTGCTCGAAGCGATCCGCATGCTGGTGGCGCAACTCGAAGAAGGCCGCGCGGAGGTGGAAAACCAGTACGTGCGGTCTGTCACGCGCGACGGCAACCGGGGAGCGCAGGAGGCCCTGAATCGTGTCTTTGAAGTGGCGGACCGCAAGTGGCGCGGCATCGGCGAAATCCCCCAGAGCGGCCTCCGCATCCGCGATGAATACGCCGCCTGGGACGCCGAACGGGTCTACGATGTCGAGTCGCTTCGCGTCGAGGAACCGCCCCAATGCATCGCCGGCGAAGTGCTGAAGGGCATGAAGAAGCCGGTCGATTGCCCGGCCTTCGGCACGCTCTGTACGCCCGAGAATCCCCTCGGCGCGCCGATGGTTTCCGCCGAAGGCGCTTGCGCCGCC
>JAKAJI010000128.1 GCA_021813825.1 Acidobacteriota bacterium
GGGCGTCGGGGACGTCGAAGGAGGCGTCCTGGGCGAACTGGTCGACGATCTGGCCGTTTGCGTCACGGACGAGGGAGACGAGGGAGAGGTGGAGGTGATGGGAGTGGGCGGCGGCGTCGGGTTGGAGGGTGAAGTTGAAGGCGGGGATTTCGAAGGCGAGGCCGTGCTGGGTTTCGGTGGGGGAGGAGCGGAACTGGAAGCCGGCGGTGTGGAAGGAGAAGTCCTTGGGGGCGGGCGTGGAGTTGATGGCGGTGAGGGCGGCCATCTCATTGGGGTTCCAGGAGGTGGTGTCGGGGGAAGGAGGGACGGCGAAGTAGCCGGGGCGGCTTTGGATGGAGAGGCCGGCGCGGAGGGGTTTGACTTCGATGGAGCGGAGGCGGCCGTCGTACTTGGTGGAGGTGGGGTGGTAGACGGCTTCGTAGTGAGTGCCGACGTTTTCGAGGATGCGCTGGTAGGACTTGCTGTAGTCGTTGGTGGAGCCGATTAAGAAGCCCCCGGTGGCTTCAGCGAGGCCGCGGAGGGCGGCCTGGGTATCGGTCATGCGGACGGCCTGCATGGTGTAGTCGTCCTGGCGGGCTTTTTCCATGGTGGCGGCGCCCTCATTGGCTCCGGTGGCGACGCGCTGCTGGGCGCTCAAGCTGGCGGAGTGTGCGAGGGCGGCGCCGGAGGCGAGGCCGGTGGAGTTTTGGGTGAGGCCGTTGGCGTCGATGGCGTAGAGGGTGACGTTGGCTTTGCGGGCGCGGTTGACCATGGCCTGGAATTGGTCTGGGTCGTCGGTGTTGAGGAGGCCGGGGCTGTAAAGGAGGACGGTTTTGCGTCCCGGGAGCGTGCCGAGCTTATCGAACATGGTGTTCATCTGGTCGAGTTGCTGGCGGGACTCGATGCCGCCGAGTTGGCGGCGGGCGTCGGCCTGGTCGCCGCGGACGGCGCGGGCGCCGGGGCCGTTGGCGACGTCGGCGCCGACGATGGCCTGGCGGTTGAGATTGCCGCCGGTCATGTTGGTGGAGGCGGTGACGGTGCCGCCGGAGGCGGGATTGCCGTTGAAGGTGACGCGGGTGGAGACGGTGTTAGGGGTGGCGTTGAGGATGGCGTCGGCGACGTTATTGAAGTCGGTGGAGTGGCCGGAGAAGCCGTTGGCGGCGGCGCGGAGGAGTGCGGCGCGGTCGGTGGTGAAGGGTTCGAGGACGGAGAAGTCGACATCGAGGCCGAAGACACCGACCCAGGTGCCTGGCTGGAGGTTGTTTTTGAGGAACTCTTCGGCGGCTTCGATGGCTTGTTTTTCGGCGATCATCGAGGGGTCGAGGTTATGGAAGACGAGGCAGATGAGGTTGGTGGTGGGGAGGGGATTGCGGAAGACGGAGCCGGTGGCGGGGACGGTTTGCTGTTTTTGTTCGGCGAGGGCCTGTTTGCCGGCGACGAGGCGGAGGGATCGGATGTCCTGCTTGACGCCGTCTTCGTAGATTTCGATGTCGCCGGGTTTGAGGTTTTTGACTTCGCGGCCCTTGGCGTCGTGGACGGACATGTCGAGGACGACCTCTTCGACGTTGGTGCGGATGGTGGCCTGGGGTGTTGGGGCGGGTGTGGGCTGTTGGGCGGGCGTGGCGGCTGCGGCGAGGAGGAATGAAACGGGGAGAGCGAGACGGCGGGGGCTCATGCCCTGATTTTAGCGGTTTGGGGAGTAAGTGTTACGTCCAGCCGGAGCGGAGTTTGGAGTAAGTGGTGGGGATGTCTTCGGGGATGACGCGGGTTTCGCCGATGACGGACATGAAGTTGGCGTCGCCGGTCCAGCGGGGGAGGACGTGGAGGTGGAGGTGGCCGGCGATGCCGGCGCCGGCGCATTTGCCGAGGTTGAGTCCCATGTTGAGGCCTTCGGGGCGGTAGGCGGCGCGGAGGAGTTTTTCGGCGCGGGCGGCGAGTTCGATCATTTCGGCGCGGACCGCGGGGCCGGCTTCATCGAGGGTGGCCACGTGGGAGTAGGGGACGATCATGAGGTGGCCGGAGGTGTACGGGTACAGGTTGAGGATGACGAAGTTGTGCGTGGCGCGGTGGAGGATGAAGTTTTGCTCGTCGCGGTGTTCGGTGGGTTTATCGCAGAAGATGCAGGCGGACAGAGGCTGGGGGTCCTGGACGAATTGGTATCGCCAGGGGGTCCAGAGGTGGTCCATGGGGCCGGGTTTCGCGGTTCAGAGGACGGGCGGCGGCGTGGTGGGGGGAGCGGCGCCGTGGTCTTCGTTGACGAGGTCCTTGAGTTCTTTGCTGGGCTTGAAGTAGGGGATGCGTTTGCTGGGGACTTCGACGCGGGTGCCGGTTTTGGGATTGCGGCCGATGCGGGCTTGGCGCTGGCGGGTGCGGAAGCTGCCGAATCCGCGGATTTCAATTTTGTCACCGCCCCGGAGCGATTTCACGATGGAGTCGAAGATGGCCTCGACGATGACCTCGGAGTCCTTCCGGGTCATTTCCACAACGCGTGAGACTTCTTCGATCAGTTCCGCTTTGGTCATAGTTCCTCTCGTCCTCCAGTTTGCCGCAAATGGAGGTGGAATTTCACTGTTCCTCGTTTGGGCTTCTGGATTGGATCACTTCTTCAATGGTCATGGTAGCCGCGGCGGCCTGGCGGCGGTACTCGTCGAGGCGGGATTTTTCCTCGTCGTCGGAGACGGCGCGGAGGCTCAGTCCGACCTTCTTTTCGGCCTCGTTCATTTTGACGATTTTGAAATCGAACTCTTCGCCGATGGGGAGGAGCGGATCTTCGCCGTGGCGTTCGGCGGCGCTGGGGATTTCGGAGCGGTGGCAGAGGGCCTCGACGCCAGGGGCGAGTTCGACGAAGACGCCGAAGGCGGCGGAGCGGCAGACGCGGCCGCGGACGAGGTCGCCGATGCGATGGGATTGGAAGAGGCTCTCCCAGGCGTCGGGCTGGAGTTGTTTGACGCCGAGGGAGAGGCGGCGGTTGGCGACGTCGATGTTGAGGACGACGGCTTGGGCGACCTGGCCTTTTTTGAGGACCTCGGAGGGGTGTTTGACGCGTTTGGTCCAGGAGAGGTCGGAGATGTGGACGAGGCCGTCGACGCCCTCTTCGATTTCGAGGAAGGCGCCGAAGTCGGCGAGTTTGCGGACGCGGCCTTCGACGACGGAGCCGATGCTGTAGCGGTCGGCGACGGTGGTCCAGGGGTCTGGCTCGAGTTGCTTGATGCCGAGGCTGACGCGGCGGTCGCGGGGTTTGACTTCGAGGACGACGGCTTCGACCTGATCGCCGACGCGCATGAGCTTGGAGGGGTGTTTCATGCGGCGGCTCCAGGTCATTTCGGAGATGTGGATGAGGCCTTCGACGCCGGGTTCGAGTTCGATGAAGGAGCCGTAGTCGGTGATGCTGACGACGCGGCCGATGACGCGGGAGCCTTGGGGGTAGCGCTCGTCGATCTGGCTCCAGGGGTCGGGGATGAGCTGTTTGAGGCCGAGGGAGATGCGGAGGCGGGTGCGGTCGAACTTGAGGACCTTGGCGGTGACCTCGTCGCCGGGGTTGAGGATTTCGGAGGGGTGGCTGACGCGGCCGTGGCTCATGTCGGAGACATGGAGGAGGCCGTCGATACCGCCGAGGTCGATGAAGGCGCCGTAGTCGGTGAGGTTTTTGACGACGCCGGTGACGACGGAGCCTTCGGTGACGTTCGAGAGAGCGGCGTCGCGGCGGGCTTGCAGATCCTCTTCGATGGCGGCGCGGCGGCTGACGACGATGTTGCCGCGGCGGCGGTTGAGCTTGAGGACCTTGACCGGGATGTCTTTGCCGATGAGGGATTCGTTGGGGTGGCCGGGGCGGGCGTCGATTTGGGAGGAGGGCATGAAGGCGAGGACGCCGACATCGACGGCGAGTCCGCCCTTGGTGCGTTCGACGACGCGGCCGGAGAGGACGAGGCCTTCGCGCTGGGCGCGTTCGAGGTTATCCCAAGCGCGGAGGCGGGCGGCCTTTTCGTGGGAGAGGAGAATGTAGCCTTCGGGCTGGACGCCGGAGCGGTCGACCATGACGTCGATGGTGTCGCCGACTTGCACGGTGCAGGTTCCGTCGGGTTGGGTGAGTTGGGATTTGGGGACGAGGCCTTCGGATTTGTAACCGAAGTCGACGATGACGTCGGTGGGCGTGACGGTCAGGACATGACCGGTGAGGAGCTCGCCTTCGGCCGGAGGCGCCAGATGACTGTAGTCTTCGATGAGGTGTTCGTAGTCGGCCTCATCGGAGGCACCGGGGATACCGGGGAAGTTGTCGTCAGGGTTGCTGGCCATGGCCGAGGCTCCAGGGGAACGGTCTTATACAGATCGTCGCATGGCGGGCGAAGGGAGCAGCGGCCGCAAAATCAGTGTGCGATTCGCCGACGGGAGCGAACCGTGGAGGACGAGGAGGCGCTAGCAACCGATAACCCGTTGATAGATCGATACTTCAGAAATATAGCGGAGCCGGAAGTGGTTGTCAACCGGGGTGGGGTCGGGGTTGGGGTGGTCATAAGTTGTAGCGATTCCCGATAACATTTGCTTTTTGGACCGGGCGGGAGGGGGCGTGGGAGCATAAAGCAATGCCTGAGAGTGGCCGCAAGATACGCGGCTGGGAGATCGTGTTCGTCGTTGGGCTGCTGTTGGTGGGCCTGGTGGTGTCGGTGTATTTGCTGCGGATGCCGGCGCCGGATGGGCTGGGCCGTGTAGCGGGGAGCGCAACAGCGAAATGACGGGGACGAGAGAGACGGCGCGGCTGATTCGCGCGCACGGGATTGCGGCGCTGGTGGGATTGGTCGTGTCGGCGCTGATGGGTCTGGCGGTATCGATCAAGTTTCATGCGCCGGGATTTTTGCATGGCTCGGCGGCGCTGACGTGGGGGCGGCTGCGGTACGACCACACGCAAGGGATTTTGTACGCGTGGCTGGGGAATGCGTTTCTGGCTTTCCTTTATTACGCGGTTCCGAGGCTGGCGGGGCGGGGTGTAAGGAGCGTGCGGCTGGGTTGGATTTTGTTTTGGGGGTGGAATGCGGTGGCGGTGCTGGGCGGATGGTCGCTGGTGCTCGCCGGGGTGAGCCAGCCGCTCGAGTGGGCGGAGTTTCCGCTGGGGATTGCGGCGGTGATCGAGATCGCGTGGGTGCTGGTGTTCTTGCAGTTTCTGCGGCCGCTGCTTAAAGTGGGCGCGGGTGAGTTGTATGTGGCGGGGTGGTATCTGCTGGGCGGAGGCGTGTTCACGGCGCTGGCGTATCCGGTGGGAAATCTTGCGCCGCGTTTTCTGCCGGGCGCGATGGGCGCTTCGTTCAGCGGGCTGTGGATTCATGACGCGGTGGGGTTGTTCATCACGCCGTTCGCGGTGGCGATTGCGTACTTCGTAATTCCGGCGGTGACGCGGAAGCCGATCTACAGCCATTTTTATTCGATGGTGGGGTTCTGGCTCCTGTTCTTGGTGTATCCGCTGAACGGGATACACCACTACATTTTTTCGTCGCTGCCGATGAGTTCGCAGTTTGCGAGCGAGATTGCGTCGCTGTATCAGGGACTCGATGTGATTCTCGTGGTGGCGAATCTGCTGCTTTCGATTCCGGCGCTGGGCGCGGCGCTCGAGGATGTACCGCTGCGGTTCGTGTGGACGAGCGTGGTGTTGTACCTGATTGTGAGTTTGCAGGGATCGGTGCAGGCGGTGATGCCGGTGAACCGGTTTGTGCACTACTCGGACTGGGTGATCGGACATTCTCACCTGGCGATGATCGGGTTTGCTTCGTTTGCGGCGATGGGCGGGTTGGCTCATGTGTGGGAGCGGACGCCGGGGCTGCGGATGAACCGGCGGATGCTCGGGTGGGCGTATTGGCTGCTGTTGGCGGCTTTGGTGGGGATGGTGGCGGATTTGACGATGGCGGGGATTGCGCAGGGGCACTTGTGGCGCGGTCCGCTGCCGTGGATTGATTCGGTGCGGGCGTCGCGGGTTTACTGGGTGGCGCGGACGCACGTGGGCTCGATGCTGCTGCTTGGGTTTGTGGCGTTTGGAGTGAGTTTGTTCACGGGGAAGGTGAACAGGGTGGCCGAGGAGCGCGTGGTGGAGGAGATGGAGCCGCAGACGGGACGCGCGGCGATGTGGATGAACACGGCGTATGCGGCGACGTTCGGGGCGGGGCTGGTGTTTTTCGTGGTGTCGTTCACGGTGCTGGGAATTTTGCCGGCGGTGAAGCTGCATGCGGAGATGGTGAAGGAGGATCCGCCGGGGATGGCGGGATTGACGGCGGCGGAGGCGCACGGGCGGGAGATTTATGCACGGGAGGGTTGCGGGTACTGCCATACGGAGCAGGTGCGGGACACGCGGGCGGACATACGGCGGTTCGGGCGGCCGACGGCGGTGTGGGAGACGAGCGGGGAGTATCCGCAGATTTGGGGGACGAGGAGGATCGGTCCGGATCTGGCGCGGGAGGGATTGCTGCGGCGGGCGGACTGGCAGCTTGTGCACTTGTACGATCCGCGGGCGACGGCGCCGGATTCGGTGATGCCGGCGTATCCGTGGATGTTCGAGGGCGGGGTGGACCGGCCGGGGCGGGATGCGCGGGACTTGGTGGCGTATCTGGCGACGCTGGGGCGGGCGGCGGGGATGAGCGCGGAGCCGCCGGAGCCGGCGGTGCCCGGGACGCCGGAGTTGCGCGGTGTTGGAGAGGCGGGAGAAGGGGAAAACATTTTTCTACATAATTGTTCCGGCTGTCATGGGGCGGCGGGAGACGGGAAGACGGAGGGCGGCGCGGCGCTGGAGCCACCGGCGTTCGACCTGACGGGCGCGGAGATGTCGGACGGGTTGATCTGGCGGACGCTGTGGCACGGGGTGGACGGGGCTTCGATGCCGGCGTGGCACACGCTGCCGGCGGAGCAGATCCGCGCGGTGGCTGCGTACACGGCGACGCTGGGGAAGGCGGGCGATCTGCGCGAGGAGGAGCGGTGGGCTCCGGATGCGGTGTTGGGCGAGGCCGGGCGGCGGGTGTATGTGACGCACTGCTCGCGGTGCCACGGCGAGGATGGGGCGGCGGATGGGAAAGACGCGAAGAAGAGGATGCCGTACCCGGCGAATTTTCATGAGCTGAGGCCGTCGTACGCGCTGGCGGCGCGGGTGATTCATGAGGGCGTGGCGGGAACGGCGATGCAGGCGTGGCCGCTGCTGACACCGGCCGAGATTCAGGCGGTGACGTTTTACATCCGCGCGTTTTCGGCGGGAGCGGCGAGATGATCGCGGCCGTGATTGCTTTGGTGACGCTGCTGCTAGCGGTGCTGGTGGCGGGGCGGAGCGTGGCGCCGGAGTTCCGGCGGCGGAGCGAAAGGCCGAAGTACAGGTTTTTGGAAAGGCTCGGGATTGCGGGAGCAGAAGCAAGAAGCCAGGAGCAAGGAGCAAAGGAGAAATAAGGATGAAGATTTCACGGAAAGATTTTGTGGGGCGGGCGGCGGCGGCTTTGGCGGCGGTTGCCGGGGCGGGGTCGAGCGCGGAGGCGCAGTTGGTTTACCGGCATTCGGATTGGAAGTTTGCCGAGTTCGACCGGTTGGTGCACTCGAAGGCGCGGGTGAAGCAGGTGTTCGATGCGACGCAGGTGAACGACGGGCGGTTCCTGAACAACATCAAAAATTCGTTGAACGGGCTGCAGTTCGGGTTTGAGATTCCGGCGGCGCAGTTGCAGATGATCGCGGCGCTGCATGGGCCGGCGAACACGGTGAACTTCAACGACTCGGCTTGGGAGAAGTACCGGTTCGGGGAAGTGTTTAAGGTGATGGATCCGAAGACGGGACAGCCGGCGACGCGGAATTTGTTTTATGCGAGCAAGGCGGAGAAGGGGTCGAAGGATCCGAACCGGGGGGATTCGGTGTATCAGGACACGAGCGTCGAGGGGTTGCAGGGGCGTGGGGTGAAGTTTTTGAGCTGCCACTCGGCGAACGAGGAGACGGCGGGCCGGTTGATCCATGAGTTGAAGTTGAGCGTGGAACGCGATGAATTAGTGAAAGATCTGGAGAGCCGGGCGTTGCCGGGGGTGCTGCTGGTTCCGTCGATGGTGGCAGCGATCGCGCTGCTTCAGGCCGACGGGCATTACGCGTATACGGCGGTGTAGGGACTGGTTTCAGGATGAAACATTTTGCGTTGGTTTTGATTTTGGCTACGGGGGCGGCGGGGCAGGTGACGCCGCCCTGGAGCAAGGGAGAGAACAATCCGGCGGCGGACAAAGGGTACGTATTTCAGGTGGACGATGTCGATAACGTGCCGGACCTGCATGGGAATCCTGGTGACGCGCGGTTGGTGTTGTTCATTGGCGGGAATCAGTTCTTTGTGCTGCCGGAGCTGGTGAGCGCGTTCGAGGGGCATCATCCGGAGCTGCGCGGGCGGATTTTTTACGAGACGCTTCCGCCGGGGATTTTGCGGCGGCAACTGGCGCACGGTGGGACACTTACGTTAGGGAACCTCACGTTGACGGTGAGGGCGGACGTGTACGAGGCGGGATTGCGCGTGGTTCAGGGGATGGAGAAAGCGGGCGAGGTGGAGGGTGTTTCGGCGTACGCGACGAACGACCTGGAGATCATGGTGCGGGCGGGGAATCCGCGGAAGATTCGGTCGCTGCGGGACCTGGGGCGGGACGATGTGCGATTGTCGATGCCGAATCCGGAGTGGGAGGGCGTGGCGCGGCAGATCGAGGCGTCGCTCGAGCGGAGCGGCGGGGCGGCGCTGGTGAACAAGGTCATGAAGGAGAAGGTGAATGCGGGGACGACGTATCTGACGCACATTCATCACCGGCAGACGCCGATGCGGATCATGAAGGGCGAGTCGGACGCGGGGGTGACGTGGGCTTCGGAGGTGCGGTTCCAGGAGAAGATCGGGAATCCGATTGAGGGGGTGGAGATTCCGAAGAACGAGAATACGACGGCGACGTATGCGGCGGGGGTGCTTCGGAGCGCGGCGCACAAGGAGGCGGCGCGGGAGTGGGTGAAGTTTTTGATGAGCGATGAGGCGCAAACAATTTATCGCAAATATGGTTTTGGGCCTGGGCCGGCGACTGGAGAGCGGTGATGCGGTGGAGTTGGGCGGCGGCGGTTGGGTTGATGGCGATGGTTGCGGCGGGGTGCGCGAAGAAGGATCCGGAGCCTGTGCGGGTGGAGGCGAAGAAGGCGTGGACGAGGCCGGATGAGAAGACGATTCCTTCGGGGCCGATGGGGGACAGCATCCGGCTGGGGCTGCGGATTTTCAACGAGACGCCGAAGTATGCGGCGGCGTATGTGGGCAACCGGATGAGCTGCAACGACTGCCATATCCAGAGCGGGACGGCGAAGTGGGCGTCACCGATGGTGGGACTGCCGGGGATTTTTCCGCAGTTCAACCAGCGGGCCGGGCGGGTGATCAGCCTGGCGGAGCGGATTGAGGACTGTATGCGGCGGAGCGAGAATGGGCGGCCGCTGCCGATGGATGGCAAGGAGATGGCGGCGCTGTTGGCTTATATTCAGTGGGTGTCGCAAGGGCAGCGGGCTGGGGTGGCGTTTCCGGGGCGGGGCCTGGAGAAGTTGCCGGCGCTCGAGGGGGATGCGAAGCGCGGGGCGACGGTTTATTCGGAGCAGTGTGCGCCGTGCCATGGGGACGATGGGCGCGGGAGTCCGCCGGTGCTGCCGGCGTTGTGGGGGCCGGACGCGTATAACGACGGGGCGGGGATGAACCAGGTGAAGAAGATGGCGGCGTTTGTGCATTACAACATGCCGCAAAACTGTCCGGGGAGTTTGACGGCGCAAGAGGCTTATGATGTGGCGGCATACGTGCAGTCGAAGCCGCATACGCGGTTTGACGGGGCGCGGCCGTGAAAGATACGATGGATAATGTAGTTTCGCCCGCGTCCCCATCGTCTAGCCCGGCCTAGGACACCGCCCTTTCACGGCGATAACGGGGGTTCGAATCCCCCTGGGGACGCCAATTCTTTGAGGAGCAAGAAGCAAGGAAGCCAGAAGCCGGAATGAGGCCCGCCGTTAAAGTAGTTGCGCGGGCTCGGGGGTTTGGAATTCCGGGCGTGTGCGAATGGCGAGCCAGGCCACCACGGCGAAGACAAAACCTGCAATGAGCAACTGACCCGCGTAGGGGCGGGTGGTCGTTAGCAGGAAGTAGGGAAGGGGAGATACCAGGATTACCGCCCACACGCGCAGCCAGTCGGGGATCTCGCGGTCGAGGACAAGGACGAGCAACGGCGCCAGGACGAGTGCATCTTGCAAATAGGCGTGGTGGCCGAGCAACAGTCCCAGCGCGACTGTGACCGCGACTCCGATCTCCGGGTCGTCGTACAGAACGAATATCCGCCAAGCCAATAAAATTGCCGCGAGGGCGAGGATTGCTTCGAGGAGGAAAGATCCGGAGGGCAGCCAGGATGCCAGTCCGCGGAGATTGGGCATGCGCTCTGGCGCGCGATCGGAGACGGGCATTTTTAGCATGGAAACCAAACGGACAGGCCAGTCTGCTCCTTCCATGAGGAAACTCGTTCCGGCGATGGTGAGGACGGCAGCCGCCGCAGCGAAGAACGCCCGCCAGCGGCGCTGAACGCCGAGCAAGAGAGGAAACCCGATGCCGAAGTGTGGCTTCCCAGACCAAAGGGACACCACTAGCCCGGCGATGGCGGGCTTGCGGGCGCGAAGGAGGAGAACCGTCGCTGTGGCAAACAAGAGCAATATCGGCGGATCCTGGCCGACGGCAAGACAGAGCGCGGCGGGTTGTGACCAACAGATGACGATTCCTGCGAGGCTTCGGTGGCCGAATGGGCAGATGGCGATGGAGAGAGCGAGCGCCGATGCGGAGACTGCGAGCCACAACAGGCGCGCCGTTGGGTATGGCAGCAGGGATAGCAGTTTGAACCCTGCTGCGTAGGCGGGGATTCGGTGAAACGGTACCTCGCCGGTCCCGAGCTTGCGCTCAAGGCCGAAGAGCGAACCCGGATCGTACAGCCGGCCCGTGCCGAGTAATCGCCCCGCGGAATAGAACTGGATGAAGTCGTGGTTCCACATGTTCCTGTTTGCGAAAGCCATCCAGAGGTTGAAACCAATGCCTGCCGCGCATGCGAGCACGACCAATGCGATGGAAAGGGCGCGGTGAGACTGAGCGTTTTGTGGATGCAGATGGCACTCCCTCAACCCGGCCTTCCGGCCGTGGATCAGGCCGTTGATGGAGCAGATTGTATCAGGAGCGAGGCGACCACGGCCGCGTGAACTCAACGTGAACTCGATGGAGGGAGTTTCGTTTTTACAGAGCTTTGAGGACGGCCTCGGTGACTTCGGTGGTGCGTGAGGCGCCGCCGAGGTCGGGGGTTCGGGTTTTGGCTTCGGAGAGGACGCGGCGGACGGCGGTATCGATGCGGGCGGCGGCGGCGGGGTGGCCGAGGTGGTCGAGCATCATGGCGGCGGAGAGGATTTGGGCCATGGGGTTGACGATGCCTTTGCCGGCGATATCGGGGGCGGAGCCGTGGACGGGTTCGAACATGGAGGGGAAGCGGCGTTCGGGGTCGAGGTTGGCGCTGGCGGCGAGGCCGATGCTACCGGCGACGATGGCGGAGATGTCGCTGAGGATATCGCCGAACAGGTTAGAAGCGACGACGACGTCGAAGCTCGAGGGGCGGCGGACGAAGTTCATGGCGGCGGCGTCGACGAGGAGTTCCTCGGTGGAGATGTCGGGGTAATCGGCGGCGACGGTTTCGAAAACACGGTCCCAGAGGACGAGGCCGTAGCCTTGGGCGTTCGACTTGGTGACGGAGGTGAGGCGTTTTTTGCCGTTGCGTTTGCGGGCGAGATCAAAGGCGAAGCGGATGATGCGCTCGATGCCGTGGCGGGTGAAGACGCCGGCCTGGACGGCGACTTCGGCGGGGAAGCCGGAGTGGACGAAGCCGCCGACTTGCGCGTATTCGCCTTCGGTATTTTCGCGGACGACGATCATGTCGATGCGGCCGGGGTTCGAGAGGGGACTTTTGACGCCTTCGTAGAGGACGGCGGGGCGGACGTTGGCGTATTGGTCGAAGGCGCGGCGGATGGGGAGGAGGAGGCCATTGAGGGTGATGTGGTCGGCGACTTGGGGATAGA
>JAKAJI010000542.1 GCA_021813825.1 Acidobacteriota bacterium
CTCGACCAACGACCCGAACCACGATCTGGCGGCGTCCATGGCGTTTGCGATCCCGAACGCGCCCCTGGCCGCGACAACGACCTACAGCGTGGTCGCAAGCGGAACGATCAACGGCACGCCGTTCTCCCGGTCGTTTTCGTTCACCACGGGCAACTGATCGACGCCGAAACGAGCGAGGACCGCCGTGCGTAGAGATTCGTTCACCATCCCCCTGGCTCTGCCGGGGGAGCTGATCGTCGACAACTTCGCCGGCGGCGGCGGCGCATCAACCGGGATCGAGCAGGCTTTTGGCCGGCCGGTCGACGTCGCGGTCAACCACGACCCGGAAGCGATCGCAATGCACGCGATCAACCATCCCGATACCAGGCACTACTGCGAGAGCGTCTACAAAGTTGACCCCGAGGAAATCACGGGGAACCAGCCGGTAGGACTGGCCTGGCTCTCTCCGGATTGCACGCACCATTCCAAGGCGCGCGGCTCCGCGCCGCGCAGCCCCCCGTGTGCGGGGCCTAGCCTGGGTCGTGGTGCGCTGGGCGCGGCGCGTCAAGCCCCGCGTCATCATGCTGGAAAACGTCGAGGAATTCCAGGACTGGGGACCGCTCGACGAGGAAGGCTACCCGGTCAAGGAAAAGGCCGGCATGACGTTCCGGCTCTGGCTCAACCAGCTCCGCGCGGCGGGCTACAAGGTCGAGCACCGCGAGCTGCGCGCCTGCGACTATGGAGCGCCGACGACGCGCAAGCGCCTTTTCGTGATCGCCCGACGCGACGGCCTGCCGATCGTTTGGCCGAAACCGACCCACGGACCGGATCTGATCCCCTACCGGGCGGCAGCGGATTGCATCGACTGGTCGATCCCCTGCCCTTCGATTTTTGATCGCGCGAAGCCGCTCGCGGAAAACACCCTGCGACGAATCGCCAAGGGGATCATGAAGTACGTGGTCAACAATCCGCAGCCGTTCATCGTGAAGTTTCGCTTTGATAGCGCGGGAGCGTCGATCGAAGCCCCGCTCCCCACGATCACGGCGGGTCCGAAGGACAATCCTGCCGGCGCTGCACATGCGCTTGGCCTCTGTGTTCCTACGCTCATGAAGAACATGACGAACAACACGCCGAGGCCCGCGGCCATGCCCCTCTCCACCATCCTGACCGGGAACCATCACTTCCTCGTCTCCGCCTTTCTGGCAAAACACTACGGCGGACCCCGAGAGGGTACGAATGCCGTCGCTCTCGACCGCCCGGTTGCCGCCGTCACCGCCGTCGATCACCACGCGCTCGTCACGAGCAATCTGATCAAACTGCGCGGCGACAACGTCGGCCAGCCAACCGACGAGCCGCTGCGCACGATCTCCGCCGGCGGCACGCACTTCGCCGAGGTGCGCGCGTTGCTCCTCAAGTTCTACGGGACCGATCAGGATCCGCGTCTCGAAGACTCGTTGCACACGATCACGACCAAGAATCGATTCGGCCTCGTGACCGTCTATGGAGAGCCGTACGCCATTACGGATATCGGCATGCGGATGCTCCAGCCACGGGAGCTGTTCCGGGCGCAGGGCTTCCCGGACAATTACGTCATCGACTTCGACCACGACGGCCGCCCGCTACCCAAGCACGCACAGGTACGAATGTGCGGCAATAGCGTCTGCCCGCCGCTCTCCAGGGCGCTCGTTGAGGCGAACTTCGCCCACGAATCAGCCTGGATGCCCTGCGGCATCGCCGCGTAGACGGAATGGACGTATGACCGCGGAAGAAATGGCCGAAGTGGCGTCCCGGCACGGCGCGTAGAGATTCGTTACCTGAGTCCCCGAGAAGCCCGGCCGTTCAGGCGGGAGATACCCGAAAAAAAGGCCGCCCTAGGGCGGCCTTCAATCGGGCGCAGTCCGCGGATCTGCCTAGCGGCATTCAAGCCAGGATGAGGCCTGTGGATTCGGCACCCAGGGGTAATAGGTATTGGAGTTGTCCTCGTAGACGGAATACGAGTCTCCGGGGGCCACCGAGAGATTGATCGGATCGCCCGAAGTCACCACATTCCCGTTGAGAAATCCCTGCAACGGATAGCCATACGCTACCTGAACGTAGATCGTTTTCCCCGTGGTGTTCGTGTAGGTGGGGCCAACCGGCGGGCCGTAGCTGCAGCCTCTCCGGAACTGGCATCTCATCCAGCTCGCCTTTTGCAGCAGTCGACTGCCGGTTTCGTTCTGCCAAGTACAGGCCGGAGGCGGTGGCGCCTGGGTAGCCGGCGGAATGTATTGCGAGAACGTCGAATTTGGCGCCGCGCCGATATACCCCGAGAACCCAGTCGAATCGCCGGAAAAGGCCGCGCCAAAGGCGTTCGCGGCGAGCCCGAGAAGCGCGGCGGCAAAAATCGGCTTGAGATTGGACCTCATGTAATACCCCAAAATGGAACATGGGGTATTGTATGCATAATTCCGCCACGCGACAATACGGATATTCGCATCAGAATGCGAATATCCCACAGAGGGCGGTAGCGCCTCAATACCACCGGCAGTAGACGCTCGCCACGGCCCAGGAATTCGGAAGCGGATTCCCCGATCCATCCTTCATATTGACGATCCACCCTCCTCCGGCGGCCGACGCGCTGAACTGCCAGGACAGCGCGCTCGTCGCCTTCCATGCGGCCGGCGTAACGA
>JAKAJI010000129.1 GCA_021813825.1 Acidobacteriota bacterium
GTGGCGACTGGTGGGATTTGTCTTGTGGGCGTTAGCGGTAGCCAGTAGGATTGGGAGTGTTGTGAAGTAAGGAGGCTTTTCATGAGGAAACTCCTGGCGGTGGCGTTCGTTGCCGCTTCCCTGCTCCCGGCCCAGACGAATAATCCGAACCAACCGACGTGGTGGGCCAAGTACCAGGCGCTGCTCGGCGGCGCCGGGAAGAAAGCGGGAACGTTGTCCGCGCTGTCCACGGGCGCCAACGTCGACTCGTCGAACGAGTGCGGCCCGCAGAGCGAGACGTACATCACGATCAACCCGGCCGCGCCGTCTATGGTGGCCGCGGGATCCAATGAAATCTACCGTCTGCCGATGCGCGGCTATTATTCGTCAGACGGCGGCAGTTCGTGGGGCGCGGTGGACCTGCCCCTGCCGCCGGCCAAGGGCGCCAACGGCACGCGGTTTGGCTCGGACCCGTCGCTTGCGTTCGATACGAGCGGGAACCTTTACTACTCCTACATCGTGGTTTTTTTCGGGAACGGCAACGGCGTTAACGGATCCGAGATGGCCGTGGCGAAGTCGACGGATGGGGGAGCGACTTATCCCTCGGTGACTTACTTCTCCTACCAGAGCGGATCGAATCACTTCAACGACAAGCCGATGGTCACGGCCGACACGAGCCTGGCGAGCCCGTATCGCGACCATGTTTACGTGGCTTGGGACGCCTCGAGCGGGGGCTCGACGGGAGGGGGCGTGCGCGTGGGAGCGTCGGCGGACGGTGGGGCGACATTTAGCGTCACTCGCGTCGACAACCCCAACGGTCCTGGGGACGCGATCGGCGCGGTGCCGTTCTCCGGTCCGAACGGTGAGCTTTATGTGGCGTGGAACGATTATGCGGCGAATACGATCGCCTTTAACCGGTCGTTTGACGGCGGCGCAACGTGGGGCCAGGCGGGCGTGATTGCGAATAAGCAGATCCCGTTCTCGATCGGCATCCCGGCGGAAAGCTACCGCGGCGCGCTGGTCTACCCGAGTTGCGCGGCCGACCGTTCGAGTGGAGTGCACCGCGGGCGGCTGTACTGCTCGTGGATGGACCTGAACGCGGCGGGCGATACCGATATTTTCGTTTCGTACTCGGATAACGAGGGGCAGTCGTGGTCGACACCGATGCCGGCGACGGATCAACTGAGCACGCCGGTGGACCGCTTTAATCACTGGCTGGCGGCGGACCCGGTGACGGGGGACGTGAATGTTTCCTTTTACGACACGCGAAACGACACGACGGGCTACCGGTACATGACCGATGTGTACTTCAGCCAGTCGACAAACGGCGCGGTGGCGTGGACGCTGCCGAACACGCGGGTGAGCAGCGTGAGTTCGAACGAGCACGATTGCAACGGTGTGTTTCCGTGCGCGGGCATCGACTACGGGAACCAGCAGGGCGATTACGAGGGACTGGCATCGTATGGGGGCGTGTCGCACCCGGTGTGGACCGACAGCCGTTTCCAGATGACGCCGTCGAGCGGATGCAGCACGGACCTCATCATGGAAGAGGTGTTCACAGCCACGGTGGGCCGGAAGTAGCGGCGGGGGTCAGGCGGTGCGCGGGGCGGGTTGGTGGGTGGCTATGTAGTGGACGAGGCCGGAGAGGGTGGTGAGTTGGGTGTAGTCGGATTCGGGGATTTCGATGTTGAGGCGGCGGTGGAGAGCGATTAAGAGGTTGAGGAAGTCGTAGGAGTCGATGTCGAGGGCTTCGCGGAGGTTGTCGGTGGGGGAGATTTTGGCGGGTTCGGTTTCGGGCGCGAGTTGGCGGAGGATGGAGAAGATGGTGTCGCGGATTTCGATTTCAGTCATAGTTTCTCCGGGTTGAGGAGGAAGCGTTCGAGGGATTGGAGGAACTGGGCGCCGCGGTGGCCGTCGGTGGCGCGGTGGTCGGCGGCGAGGGTGGCGGTGAGGATGGGGCGAACGCCGAGCAGGCCTTCGACGGCCCAGGGGCGGTCGACGATGCGGCCGAAGCCGATGAGGGCGACCTGGGGCGGGTAGATGACGCCGAAGACGGTTTCGACGCCGAGATCGCCGAGGTTGGTGACGGTGACGGTGGTTCCGGTGACTTCGGAACCGCGAAGATGGCCGGAGCGGGTGCGGGCGATGAGGTCGCGGAGGGCGGCCATCAATTCGGGGACGGATTTGCGTTGGGCAGAGAGGATGGAGGGGATGAGGAGGCCGCCGCCGCGGAGCGAGATGGCGACGCCGAGGTGGACTTCGGGGGAGAGTTTGAGCTGGTCGTCGATCCAGTGGCCGTTCAGTTCGGGGATCTGGACGAGGGACTGGGCGACGGCTTTGAGGAGTAGGGCGACGGGGAGGACGCGATCTTCGATGGAGCGGGTGCGGTTGAACTGTTCGAGCCAGGCGAGGGCCTTGCTCATGTCGATTTGGGTGGAGAGGTAGTAGTGGGGGATTTCGCGGTTGGAGCGGGCCATGGCGCGGGCGATGGCGAGGCGCATGGCGGCGATGGGTTCGGGGCGCGGAGCGGCGGGTGGAGGGGTTTCTTCCTTGCGTTGGGCGGCGGCGTGTTCGACGTCGATGCGTTCGATGACGCCGTTGGGGCCGGTGCCGCGGATGGTGGCGAGATCGATGCCGAGGGATTCGGCGAGTTTGCGGGCGAGCGGGGAGGCGCGGAGGCGCGCGGGAGGTTTGGGCGGCGGGGGTTGGGGAGCGGCGGGCGCAGCGGGTGCAGCGGGCGCTTCGCTTTCGGTGCGGATGACGGCGAGGGGCGCGCCGACGGGGAGTTTTTCGCCGGGGTTGGCGATGAGTTTTTCGACGATGCCGGTTTCGTAGGTTTCGACCTCGATGTCGGCCTTATCGGTGCCGATGATGGCGATGATGTCGCCGCGCTTGACGGGGTCGCCGGGCTTGACGTTCCACTGGACGAGGGTGCCCGAGACCATGTCGGCGCCGAGGCTGGGCATACGGAACTCAGACATGGGCGTGGACCATTTCTTCGGCGGCGGCGATGATGGTGGCTACTTGCGGGAGCGACGCCTGTTCGACGTAGGTGGCGTAAGGCATGGGGACTTCGGCGCCGCAGAGGCGGCGGACGGGGGCGTCGAGATCGTAGAAGGCCTGCTCGGTGATGCGGGCGCTGATTTCGGCCGAGATGCCACCGGTGCGCCAGCCTTCGTCGACGATGAGGGCGCGGTGGGTGCGGGAGACGGATTCGAGGAGGGTGGGGTCGTCGAGCGGGCGGAGAGAGCGGAGGTCGATGACTTCGACCTCGATGGATTTTTCGGCGAGGGCGCGGGCGGCGTCGAGGGATTTCCAGAGGCTCATGCCGTAGGTGATGAGGGTGAGGTCGCGGCCGGGGCGGCGGATGCGGGCGTGCTCGATGTCGACGGGGCCGGCGTTTTCGGGTAGCTCGCCCTCCATGTTGTAGAGCAGGGCGTTTTCGAAGATGAGGACCGGGTCGGGGTCTTCGAGCGCGGTGAGGAGCATGCCGTGGGCGTCTTCGAGGGTGGCGGGGACGAGCACCTTGATGCCGGGGATGTGGGCGAACCAGCCTTCGAGGCTGTGGGAGTGCTGAGCGGCGAGTTGGCGCCCGCCGCCGGTGGCCATGCGGATGACGAGGGGGACGTTGAACTGGCCGCCGGACATGTGGAGGAGCGTGGCGGCGTTATTGACGATTTGATCGGCGGCGAGGAGGCTGAAGTTGACCGTCATGATTTCGACGATGGGGCGCATGCCGCCCATGGCGGCGCCGATGCCCGCGCCGGTGAAGGCGGCCTCCGAGAGAGGCGTGTCGCGGATGCGCTCGGGTCCGAATTCGGCGAGGAGGCCTTTGCTGACGGCGTAGCAGCCACCGTAGCGGCCAACATCTTCGCCCATGAGAAAGACTCGGTTGTCGGCAATGAGGGCCTTGCGGATGGCTTGGCGGACTGCGTCGCGGTAGGTCATGCCGGTTTCTCCGAGTAGACGAAGCGGAGGAGGTCTTCGGCGGGCTCCCAGGTTCCGGCTTCGGCGAAGGCGATGGCGGAGGCGATGACATCGGCGGTCTCACGTTCGATCGATTCGACTTCGGTGGCGGCGCTGGTTCCATCGGATTCGAGGTGACGGATGAGCGCGGGGATGGGATCGCGCTTTTTCCACTCTTCGACTTCGGACTTTTCGCGGTAGAGTTCGGAGTCGTACATGGAGTGGGCGCGGAAGCGGTAGGTGAGGCACTCGAGGAAGTAGGGACCTTGGCCGGAGCGGACGTATTCGGCGGCGGATCGGGCGGCGCGTTCGACGGCGAGGACATCCATGCCGTCGACGGCGCTGGAGGTGACGCGATAGGCGGCGGCTTTGCGGGCGAGGTCGGTTTCCGAGTGGGAGAAGTCGAGGCGGGTGCCCATGGCGTAGCGATTGTTCTCGCAGAGGAAGAGGACGGGGAGTTTCCAGAGGGCGGCGAGGTTGATGGATTCGTGGAAGGCGCCTTCGGCGACGGCTCCGTCTCCGAAGAAGCAGCAGATGAGGTGGGGACGGGCGAGCATCTTGCCGGCGAGGGCGAGGCCGACGGCGAGAGGGAGGCCTCCGCCGACGATGGCGTTGCCGCCGTAGAAGCGCGTGGCCTGATCGAACAGGTGCATGGAGCCGCCGCGGCCGCGGCTGCAGCCTTCCTGTTTGCCGTACATTTCGGCCATGACGGCGCCAGGAGAGATGCCGCGGGCGAGGGCGTGGCCGTGTTCGCGATAGGTGGAGACGATGGCGTCGTCGGGTTCGATGGCCTGCATGACGCCGACGGCGACGGCTTCCTCGCCGATGTAGAGGTGAAGGAAGCCGCGGATTTTTTGCTGGGTGTAGAGTTCGGCGCACTTTTCTTCGAAGCGGCGGATGAGGACCATGCCGCGGAGCAGGCGGAGGAGATGGGCGCGGTCCGTCATGCGGCGGGCTCCAGGGTGGAGAGGTCGCCTTCGGGGAGGCCGAGTTCGCGGGCCCTGAGGAGACGGCGCATGATCTTTCCGCTGCGGGTGCGGGGGATTTGGAGACGGAACTCGATTTCTTTGGGGGCGATGGCGGCGCCGAGTTTTTTGCGGGCGAAGCCGATGAGGTCGAGGCGGAGGTCTTCGGTGGGTTCGTAGCCGGGGCGGAGGACGACGAAGGCTTTGACGATTTCGCCGATGGTGGGGTCGGGCTTGCCGATGACGCCGGCTTCGACGACGGCGGGGTGCTCCATGAGCGCGCTTTCGACTTCGAAGGGGCCGACCATGTGGCCGGCGGTTTTGATGACGTCGTCGGTGCGGCCGACGAAGGTGAAGTAGCCTTGGGCGTCACGGCGGGCGAGGTCGCCGGTGAGGTACCAGTTGTTGCCGGCGGTGTCTTTGGCGAAGCACCTGGCGTAGCGTTCGGGCTCGTGGAGGTAGCCGCGAAACATGGAGGGCCAGCCGGGTTTAAGGACGAGTTCGCCCTCCTCGTCCGGTGCGGAGAGGATTTCCAGAGTTCCGTTTGTGCGGCGGGCGATGGCGGCTTCGACTCCGGGAAGTGGCTTGCCCATGGAGCCGGGGAGGATGTCCATGGCGGGGAAGTTGGCGATCATGATGCCGCCGGTTTCGGTTTGCCACCAGTTGTCGTGGATGGGGAGGCCGAGGGTTTGTTTGCCCCAGACGACAGCGGAAGGATTGAGGGGTTCGCCGACACTGGCGACGAGGCGGAGGCGGCTCAAATCGAAGCGGGAGTGGGGCGAGACGGGGACGCGCATGAGCATGCGGATGGCGGTGGGGGCGGTGTACCAGACGGTGACGGCTTGTTGTTCGAGGATGCCGTACCAGCGGTCGGGGTCGAAGTCGGCCTCGTCGACGACGTTGGTGACGCCGAGCAGGAGGGGGGCGAGGATGCCGTAGGAGGTGCCGGTGACCCAGCCGGGATCGGCGGTACACCAGAAGATGTCGTTGGGGTGGAGGTCGAGGACGTACTTGCCGGTCATATAGTGCATGAGGGCGGCGTTGTGGACGTGGACGGCGCCTTTTGGCATGCCGGTGGTGCCGCTGGTGAAGTGGAGGAGGGCCATGTCGTCGGGGCTGGTGGGCGGGACTTCGAAGTTTGGCGAGGAGGCTTGGAGAAGGGGTTCGAGGGCGAGGACGTTGGTGGCGAGGTCGTGATCGGTGTCGGCGATGAGGATGTGCTGGAGGTTGGGGAGTTGGGCGCGGATGGGTTCGACGGTGCGGCGGTAGAGGCGTTCGGTGGTGACGAGGATCTTGGCGTCGCCGCGTTCGAGGCGCTGGCGGACGGGTTCGGGGCCGAAGGCGGAGAAGAGCGGGCAGAAGACGGAGCGGTTTTTGAGGGTTCCGAGAGCGGCGGTGTAGAGGGCGGGGATGCGGCCGGCGAAGGAGAAGACACGGTCCTGGGGGCCGGCGCCGAGGGTGCGGAGGAGGTTGGCGAAGCGGTTGGTGCGTTCCTGAAGCTGGGCGTAGGTGGTATTGAGGACCAGGCCGCCGCGGCTGATCCAGCGGAGGGCGGTGCGGTCGCGGAGGGGTCCGGCGGCGTGGCGGTCGACGGCGAGTTCGGCGATGTTAAAAGATTTTGACGCGCCGCATAATTCCGTGCGGATGGCCTCCCAGGAGAAGAAGGCGCGGGTTTTGTCGAGGTCGATGAGATTGGGGGCGGATGGGCCGGTGAGGAGGGGTTTGCGGATGGGTTCCCAGTGAGTTTGGGTGGGTTCGGCCAAGTTGGTTGGATATCCCATGGCGGCTCCGATCCGAGGCCGGGCGGCGCAGAGAAGCTGGGGCCTCTTTCGGTAGGGGGATAAGCACGGGGCGTGCCAGATGGGGTTGGGGGGACTTTTGGGGATGGCAACGAGGCGTTGTGTTATGTCATATTGGACATAGAACTTTTGACGCGGGCATCGGACAAGCCGCTGGTGTGGCTGAGAGGCGAGGTGAGGACTCCGCCGTTCAGCACCGAGGCTCGGGTTGAGGCTGGATTCCTGCTACGCAGGCTGCAGAGAGGCGAGAGTCTTAGTCTGCCGCAATCCAGGCCGATGCCGACAGTTGGTTTGCAATGCCACGAACTCCGAATCAACGACGAGAACCAGACGTGGCGAATTGTGTATCACGTCACCAGCGATGCTGTGGTGGTCCTCGACGTGTTCAGCAAGAAAACTGCGGGGACGCCGGACGATGTATTGACGAACTGCCGAAGACGCCTGGCGGCTTACCTCGGTGCGACCAAAGGGGGGAGGAAACGAAAATGAACGTTTCGAAGAAGACGCGGCTGCGACAGGCCGGGTGGGTGGTTGGGGACGCGGCTGAGTTCCTTAATCTGACCGCCGAGGAGGCGCAGTTTGTTGAGGTGAAGCTGGCGCTTGCGGCCGGGTTGCGGCAACTGCGGGAACGGCGCGGGATGACTCAGGCGGCTTTGGCGGAGCGGTTGGGGTCAAGCCAGTCACGCGTCGCAAAGATGGAGGCGGCGGACAGGTCCGTGACGGTCGACTTGATGATGCGGTCCCTGCTGGCGATTGGAGCCACTCCGGGCGAGATTGCGAAGCTGATCCGTGGCGTGGAAGCACATCGGGCTGCTTAGGGCGCGCGGCGGAAGTGGGGTCGGATTGTGCTCGGATTCATGGGCGGTGGGCTGGCTTCAGGCACGCAATTTGTTCCGTTTGGATTGGGAGGGGCCCGGCGCGGATTTTGACTTCCACGCGAGAGCCGAGACGGTTCAGGATTGACATCAGGCGGCCGGCCGTGAACCTTCCGAGATCGGCGTTCCGGATGCGGGAGAAGCCGGCGGCGGAGAAACCGGTGCGGGCCTGAGCCGCGCGGACGGTCAGATCTTCGCGGTCGAGCGCCTTCCGTCGATCGGGATCCGCATTCTCGCGGCCGAGGTCGCGGCGCCCTGCTTCGACATCTTCTGAAAGGCATGGATGAGCCGGATTTCGTCTGCGAGTTGGACCGCATAAACGACGTGAGATACGCCGCCCCGAAACGCGAGCGCGGCGAGAAAGCGGGATTGCGCTTCTTCCGGAAACGTCCCGAATTCGTTTCGCGCCGCCGTGATCCATGAGGCCGGTCGAGTCTTTCTGGCTTCGGGCACTGCCAATGTTGTGTTGTCCTATATGACAACTGCGCGTCGAGGGGGCGAGAGATCAACAACCTGTGACCTCCCGCAGCGCGGGTGTTACGAGAAGCGGGTGCGTTTCCAGAGCAGGAGGCCGGAGGCGAGGAGGAGGGCGAGGGAGGCGGCGGCGAGGACGGCGAGCCAGCCGGTGTGGATGGAGATGGCTTGCGGGCGGGCGTGGAGGGCGAGGTAGAGGAAGACGGCGAGGCCGGCGGCGACGATGAGGGCTTCCCACCAGTGGCGGGATGTGGCGGATTGGGATTCGGCTTCGCGGCCGGCGAGGGCGAGTTCGACGCGGGCTTCGTCGAGGCCGTAGCGGCGGCACTCGCGCTGGACGGCTCTTTTCCAGGACAGGGACTCGTCACCTTTGGCTTCGGCGAAGCCGATGGCGGTGGCGCCGGCGATCATCATGAGGCTGCCGAGGATGATGAGGGCTTGCGCTTTCCAGCCGAGGCCGGTGAGTTCGCCGAAGACGAGAGCGCCCCAGGCGAGGCCCCAAAGCTGATTGGTGTTTGAAAGCGGGATGCCGCGGCTGATGCCGATGTACTTGGTGGCGTATTGCTGGAAGAGGTCGCCGAGGACCCAGCAGAAGCCGCCCAAGAAGAGCCAGAAGAGCGCGGGGCGTGCGGTGGAGAGTTCGTGGGCGAGGCGGCCAAAGCTGCCGTAGAACTTGGCGGCGAGGGCGAGAGAAGTGCCGAGTTCGCCGAAGGTGAAGACGGTGACGAAGGAGAGGGGATTCATGCCGCTGATGTACGCCTTGCGGTAGGGGATGTACATGGTGCCCCAGAGGACGCCGGCGCCGAGAGCGGCGAGGACACCGAGGGTAGCGGCGCGGGGCGCAGCGCCGGAGGTTCTTTGCGAGGCGAGGGCGAGCAGGCAGGCTCCGGCGGCGATGGCCACAGCGCCTCCGAGCACCTTCGTCCACTCGCGGGCTTTCGAGCCGCGCAGTTCATTGAACAGCAGATAGCCCCAGGCGAGGCCGACGAGGCTGTTGGTGTTCCACAAGGGGAAGGCGATGGAGAGGCCGACGTCGCGGATGGCGTAGACGGTGAGGGCATTGGCGACGGCCCAGAGCATGCCGGCGAGCAGGGCCCAAGCGACGAGGTGGGATTTTTCGCGGAGGTCGCGCCAGACGTAACTGGTGCCCTTGAGGGCCATGGGGACGGTCCAGCGGGCGACAAAGACGCCGGCGACCATGCCGAGGGAGACGAGGAGCGGCGGGAAGCCGACGGCGGCCAGTTTGGCGGGGGCCTCAGCGCCGCCGAGCCAAGCGCCGGCAGCGAGACCGCAGGCGAGGCCCAACTGGTGAAGCGAGCGGGGAGGGGCGGCGGTATTGGCGGTCTGGGCCTGGCTCACGGGTTCATCTCAGCGACAGGAGCAGCGCGGTTCCCAGCAGAAGGACGAAGAAGGGAATCCAGAAGTGGATGTCGGAGACGATGGCGCGAAGTTTCGATTGGTTCAAGAGAGCGTCCTGGCGAACTGGGCCGATTGCGGCATTGTCTCACAGCGGTGCGCGGGCGCGTTCAGCGGCGGGCTACGCTTCTGTCGATTTCGGAAAGACGGACGGGGCGTTTTTCGTCGTATGACTTGCGGGCGGCGAGGCCCATGACGACGGGGATACGGCCGTCGACGCCGGTGACGAGGGTTTCGCGGCCGCTGATGATGGCGTCGACGAAGGCGCGGAGTTCGGCACTGAAGCTGGCGAGGTAGCGGTCCATGAAGAAGTTGAGGGGGAGATCGCGGCGGACTTCGGAGCCGGTGCTGACGGTGGCTTCGTTGGGGTAGCAGTTTTCGGTGGCGATTTTGCCGCGGCTGCCGAGGATTTCGACGCGCTGATCGTAGCCATAGGCGGCCTGGCGGCAGTTGTCGATGGTTCCGATGACGCCGTTGGAGAAGCGCATGACGATGATGGCTGTGTCGAGGTCGCCGGCGCGGCCGATCTCGGGGTCGACCATGACGCCGCCGGAGACGTAGATCTCTTCGACTTCGTGGCCGATGAGGAAGCGGGCCATGTCGAAGTCGTGGATGGTCATGTCGAGGAACATGCCGCCGGAAACTTTGACGTAGGAGATGGGCGGGGGAGCGGGGTCGCGGCTGATGATGTGCAGGAGGCGGGGCGAGCCGATTTCGCCGGTTTCGACGGCGCGGCGGACGCGGGCGAAGTTCGCATCGAAGCGGCGGTTGAAGCCGATTTGGAGTTTGACGCGGGCGCGGGAGACGGCATCGAGGGCGGCGTCGATTTTCTCGAGGTCGTGCGCGATCGGCTTTTCGCAGAAGATGTGCTTGCCGGCTTGCGCGGCTTCCGTGATGAGATCGGCGTGAGTGTCGGTGGAGGAGCAGATGAGGACGGCATCGACGTTTTCGCCGGCGAGGATTTCGCGGCTCGAGCGCGCGACGGTGGGGATGCCGCAGCGGGCGGCGACGGCCTCGGCGGCGCCACGGTCGATGTCGGTGATGGAGACGAGTTCGGCCTCCGGGAGGGTGTAGGCGACGGTTTCCGCGTGGACGCGTCCGATTCTTCCGGCTCCGATGACGCCGATGCGCAGTTTTCTGGGAGTTTTCATGGGTTATTTGGTGAAGTTCGATTCGATGGATTTGAGATAGCCGCGGTTGCGGCGGGCGCTTTCGAGCGGCGTGCCCATGCCGGGGAGGACATCCTGCTCGACGAGGGTGTAGCCGGAATAATCGTGGGCGGCGAGCCAGCGGAGGACGGCGGGAAAGTCGACGGCGCCTTTGCCCAATTCGCAGAAGATGCCGTGGCGGAGGGAGGTGAAGTAGTCCCAGTGTTCGGCGCGGGCGCGAGCGGCGAGGGAAAGGTCGCAGTCTTTGAAGTGGATGTACCAGACGCGCTCGGCGAAGCGGTCGAGAGCTTCGACGACGCGGGCGTGGCCGGCGCCGTAGGTGTAGTGGCCGGTATCGAAGACGAGGCCGAGGCGCTGGGGGTTGGTGAGTTCGAGGAGGCGGGCGATTTCTTCGGGAGTTTCGACGTAGCCGGCGCAGTGGTGGTGGAAGACGGTTTTGAGGCCGGTGGCTTCGAAGACGGCGCCGGCGACGCGGTCTGCTCCGGCAGCGAAGACGTCCCATTCGGCGGCGGTGAGGCCGTCTTCGGGGGTGATGCGGCCGGCGCGGTTGGTGCGGTTGGGGACAGTGCCGTTGGCATCGGCCAAGACGAGGTAAGGCTTGGGAGTGGTGGCGACGGCGGCAAGGAGGCGGGCGGTTTTGACGGCGGCTTCGATGCCGGGCTCGTGGGCGTTTTTGTCCTTCAAGGCGACGGGAACGAAGGCGCCGAGCATGACTAAGTTGCGGCGGGTAAGTTCGGAAGTAAGTGCGGCGGGATCGGTGGGCATATAGCCCCAGTCACCTAACTCAGTGCCGGTGTAGCCGCTTGCGACTAACTCGTCGAGCATGCGGGAGTAACCGATCTGTTCGCCTTTGAGTTCGCCGAACTCGAGGGTGCCCCAGGAGCAGGGCGCGTTGCCAACCAGTAACTTTGCCATAAGAGATTCCTAGAACCTGCGGCTCCAATCGCGGGGCCATCGCTCGACGACGACCTTGGTTTGGGTGTAGAACTCGATGCCGTGGTGGGCCTGAGCGTGGAGGTCGCCGAAGAAGCTTTCGCCCCAGCCGCTGAAGGGGAACCAGGCCAGAGGCGCGGCGACGCCGACATTGATACCGACGTTGCCGGCGTGGACTTCGGAGCGGAACTGGCGGGCGGCGGCGCCGCTCGAAGTGAACAGGCAGGCCATGTTGCCGTAGGAGCGGGCGTTGACGAGGGCGATGGCTTCTTCGATGGTGGCGGCGTGCATGAGGCTGAGCACGGGGCCGAAGATTTCGGTGCGGGCGATTTCGCCCTGGGGCGGGACGTTATCGAGGATGGTGGGGAAGACGAAGAAGCCGTCGTCGAGGCCGGGGACTTTCTTGT
>JAKAJI010000543.1 GCA_021813825.1 Acidobacteriota bacterium
CGACGTGTATTACCTGGCCGGCGCCGAGCACGCCCAGCTCGACCCGCTCCATCCCAACCACGCCCGCTACCCCTTCCTCGGCCAGATCGTCGACATGCGCGGCCATCCGCATCCGCCGCTGAACGCCTGGGTGCTGGGCGCTTTGCTCGCCTTATCCGGCCGCGTCGAAGAAGCTCCCTTTCATGCCGCCTACCTGCTCTTCTCGCTCCTCGCTGCGCTTTCCGCGCTCGCCATCGCCCGCCGCCTTACGCCGCGCCCGCTCGAAGCCACGCTCCTGTTCCTCGTGACGCCCGCCTTCGTCGTCAACGGCGGCTCGCTCGAAGCCGATCTGCCGTTCCTCGCCTTCTGGCTCGCCTCGCTCGCCGGTTTTCTCGAAGCCGTTGAGGCGCGCTCGGCGAAGTGGCTGCTTGCCTCGCTCGCCCCGATGGCTCTGGCGGCGCTCGCCGCGTACCAATCAGTCGTTCTCACGCCGATCCTCTGGCTCTATCTCTGGGCCAGGCGCCGCGACTGGAAACCCGCCTGGCTCGCCGCGCTCACGCCGCCCATCGTCCTCGCCCTCTGGCAACTCTGGGAGCGCTCTTCCACCGGCGGCATGCCCGCCGCCGTGCTCGCCGGCTATCTGCAATCCTACGGCCTTGAAGCGCTCACGCAAAAACTCAAAAACGCGGGCGCGCTCACGGCCCACTTAGGCTGGGTCGTCTTCCCGCTCCTCGCCCTGGCGGCGTTCCGCTCAAAAGCCGCCTGGGCGCTGGTTCCCCTCGCCGCCGCCGCCGCGTTCTTCGATCCCAATCCTCTCTTCTGGGCCTCGGCCGGCATCGGCGCGCTCGTTCTGCTCGGGTGCGCCCGCAACTGGCGCGATTTCGCCGCCCAATGGGTCCTCGTCTTCTTC
The DNA here is from genome assembly GCA_021813825.1 of Acidobacteriota bacterium. Classification (GTDB taxonomy): domain Bacteria; phylum Acidobacteriota; class Terriglobia; order Bryobacterales; family Bryobacteraceae; genus JAJYKC01. The sequence goes on from JAKAJI010000543.1 coordinate 890, forward strand.
GCCGCCGCGTTGATCCTCTTCTTCGCCGGCTCGGCGCGCTATCTGCTTCCGCTTGTTCTCCCGGTGGCGATCCTCGCCTCGCGCCAACTCACCTCCCGCTGGCTCTACGCGGGCGCCGCCTGCGCATTCGCCTTGAGCCTCGCGCTCGCCACCGTCAACTATCAGCACTGGGACGGCTACCGCCGCTTCGCCCAAACGCTGGCTTCGCAAGCATCGAGCGGGCGCGTCTGGATCAACGGCGAGTGGGGACTGCGTTTCTATCTCGAACGCGAGGGCGCGCTGCCGCTGTTGCGCGGCCAGGCGCTCGAGCCCGGCGACATCGTCGTCACCAGCGCGCTCGCCTACCCCGTGCCCTTCACCACCGGCGGCGGCATGCTCGCCCCGGTCTCGGAAGCCGTCGTCACTTCGCCCATCCCCCTGCGCCTCATCGCTCTCGACACGCGCTCGGCTTACTCCACCGCCGCCGCCGGCCTCCGCCCCTTCGACCTCTCCACCGGCCCCATCGACCGTCTCCGCGCCGAAACCGTCATCGCCCGCAAGCCCGAGCTGAGTTACCTGCCCATGAACGCCCCCTCCGCCGATCAACAGATCGTAACCGGGCTCTACTCGCTTGAATCGAACGCCTGGCGCTGGATGGCCGGCAAAGCCATCATCTTGCTGAAACCCCCCGCCGCTCCCACGCCCGTCGAAGTAACTCTCGTCATCCCCGCCGCCTCGCCCACCCGAACGATCAGTCTCTTACTCGACGGCCGCCCAATCGCCCAGGCCACTTACTCCGCCCCCGGCACTTACACCTTAACTTCCCCGCCCCTTGAACCCACCGGCGCCTCGACGGCGCTCACGATCCTCGCCGGCAACACCTTCTCCGCCCCCGGCGACTCCCGCGTGCTATCCGTGATCCTCACCGGAGCCGGGTTCCGCGGGAAGTAACGTAGCTCCTCTGCGGACCCGCAGCTTCACCGGTAGCCCGAGCGGAACACGCACGCCGAAGGCGGCCGGGCGAAGCGGGACAGTTCTACGTTGCCTTGGCACGGTTAGTGCTACGCTCGATTTGTACGGCGAATTCACGTACATCATCGCCGGATCGCGAAGATCACCAAATGCCTGAGCACACGAACCGAAACGCTCGTCTGGAAGCGCGCATCGCACCCGAAGTACTCGCCGTCGTTCGCCGGGCCGCCGAGATACAGGGACGCTCCGTCAGCGACTTCGTTGTCGCAGCCGCCCTGGAAGCGGCGCAAAAGACGGTGGCCGAGGCCGAGGTCATTCGTCTGTCGCGGGCTGCGCAAGAGCAGTTCGCAAGGCTCCTCGCCAAACCTCCGAAACCAACCGCCGCCCTGAAAAAGGCCTTCGCGCGTCATAAAGCGCTTGTTCGGGATAAGTGAACGAGACTTTCCGGATCGAGCCGCTGGGCGAACAGCATGATCGGACGCGCTTCACGAGCGGTTCCGCTGCCCTCGATCGTTATTTCCAGACGCAAGTCTCGCAGGACGTCAGGCGTCGCATCGCCACCTGTTTTGTCGCAGTCAGCCGGGACACCGCCGAAATCGCCGGTTTCTACACTCTAAGCGCGGCAACCGTGACTTTGCACGCTCTATCGCCGGAAATCGCCAGGAAACTGCCGCGGTACCCCGTCGTGCCGGCGGTACTGCTTGGCCGCCTCGCGGTTGCTCGCACCCATCAGGGAATCGGCCTCGGAGGCGTCTTGGTCGCCGACGCCCTGAAACGCGTCGCCCGCGCCGAACTCGGCGTCTTC
>JAKAJI010000544.1 GCA_021813825.1 Acidobacteriota bacterium
GAGCCGGAACCGCGGCCACCGAGCGGTGGATAGCGGCAGGCCGCGGCGGCTTTGGCGGCGAGTTCGGGTGTGGAGGCGAAGGGAAAGATGACGCCGCTGACGCCCTGGTCGAGCACGCGTTTGGCGGTCCACAACTCGACGACGGGCACGCGGGCGAAAACCATCGCGGGGAGTGAACGCGTGGCGAGCACGATGCCGCGCAGCGTTTCGAGCGTGAGCGGGGAGTGCTCCATTTCGCACCACAGGAAGTGAAAGCCGAGCGTAGCGGCGTGCGCCGCGGCTTCGACGTCATTGGTTGTGATCGTGGCACCGAGAACGATTTCACCGGCTTCGAGCCGCGTTTTGACAGGATTGCGCCAGGGAGTTTCCATCACCAGATATGGTAGTACCCGTCGCGGCGTCCAAGCTCGACATCGGCGCCGAACAACTCGGAAAGAATGCCGGGCTGGAGTATGTCCTGCTTGGAGCCGTCGAGGAAGACCTGGCCGTCGCGCAGGAGGACGACGCGATCGATTTCGGGCACGATTTCGGCGACGTGGTGGGTGACCAGCAGCAGGCCGAGACCTTCGCGCGCCAGGCTGCGAAGCGATTCGCGGAGTTCGTACTGTGCGGCGATGTCGAGCGAGGTGGATGGTTCGTCGAGCAGGAGGGTGCGCGGCTGGTGAACGATGGCGCGAGCGACGAGAACGCGGCGCTCCTCGCCGGTGGACAATTCATCCATCCAGCGGTTAGCCAGATGCGCGGCGCCGGCTCGTTCGAGCGCCTCCATCGCCTTGTCGCGCATGCGGGGCGTGATCTGCTGATGGGCGTGGATGCCGATGCTAGAAAAGAAGCCGGACAGCACGGCTTCGAGGCCGGTGACATCGCGCGCGAAGGTGGCGGCAAGATCGTTGGTGACGACGCCGAGCGTGGAGCGAAGCTCGAAGATGTTCCAGGTGTCGCGGCCGAGGAGGTTGAGGCGCGAGCCGGGAGTATTGAGCGGATAGCACTCCCGGAGGATGGTTTTTAGCAGCGTCGACTTGCCGCTTCCGTTCGGTCCAAGGATGGCGACGTGCTCGCCGCAGTCCACGCGCAGGGTGAGGCCGTTGAGAGCGAGGCGGCCGCCACGGCGGACCGAGATGTTCTCAAACTCGAGCAGCGGCGGGGCGCTCACCGGGCGAACCACTTCGAGACGGTCTGTTTGAGGCGCGCGAGAACGCCCTGCACCTCGGGCGGGGCGGGTTGGGCGGACGGCTTGGCGCCGGGCGAACCGGGAGCGGGGGGCTGATAGGAAACTTGGGAAAGTTTTCTCACTAGGTAGCCTTCGAGAATGAATGTGCGTTTGGTCCAGTGGCCGGAATCGTCGCTGGTGATGATAGAAAATTCACCGGGCTTGCCATCGAGTCCGGCCTGAACGGGGTAGTGGCCTTCGATGCGTTTTTCGATGTAGGCGGTTTCGTAGCGATGGCGGCGGCGGTTCCAGATGAACACACGGAAGCTGTCGAAATCGTAATCGGGCTCGACGCCAGCCATGGTGGTCCACAGCCAGTGATTCTTGACGCCCTGCTCGTCGTCGGTGATCGAGCCGAGTGGGAAGTAGGAGGTGATGCGATGGCCTTCGGCGTATTGGGCGACCTCATCCGGGATGGCCATATTGTACATACGCGAGAGGACCCAACCGGCGTGGCCGTCGGGTGTGCGGACGAGGCTCCAGTCGTCGACCTTGGGCGGTTCCTTGGCGAGAATTTCGCCGGGGCGCGCTTCGGTGGGGCCGGTGTCGGCGGGTTCCGGCTGGACGGTTCGCGAGAGTTCGACCCAGTTGGGCGGCGGAGGCGGCGGAGCGGGCGGGGGGATGGCGATTTCGTGGGCCGCCTGCTTCTTCGGCTTGCGCGGACGCACCGGGCGCGGGAAGGAGACAGGCTCCGGGGCGGGCTGTTTGCGTGAAGTCACCTCACGGTCCAGCACGTCCATTTTGCCTTTTTCCGGAATCTGATAGAAGCTCGGCGACAGGCGGTTCGGCAGGGTATGCATGTTCATCGCTTCGAGAGCGACGGCGGCACCTTGGGAGGGCATCGCTTCGGCGTCGGCGGTGAGTTTTCGCAGGTCCTTCATCTGCTGGACGCTCATGAGATTCCGCGCTTCGGTCCAGCCTTCGACGCCGCGGTCCGTCCGAACCTTCAGCCAGCGGCGCTTGGTTTCGACCACGTCGAGTTCATCGCCGTGATGGACGGTGGCGATGGTGGGGGAGCGAAGACTGATTTCCTGCCGGATGTTGAGGGCCGGAGGCGCGACGTAAGCCTCGCCGATGGGCGGCGTGGAAGCGACGCTGGTGTCGCACGCGGCGAGGCCGAGAATCAAAGCGACGCCAAGGAAGATTCTCAGAACAAACATGCCCGCCTATTCAGTTTAGCGAGTCCAGGTTCTCGCAGGAAGCCGATTGCAGACGAGGGATCGACGCCGGGCGCCAGTGCTCGACGGCCCAGGCGAGGAGGTCGCGCGGCGGGGCGGGGCGGAGGTCCGGCGGGGGTTGCTGGCCGAGAAAACGGAGCGCGAGCCAGAGCGCCGGGCCGGGGTTGTCGCCGGCGACCGGCGCCGCAAGAGTTTGTTTGGAGAGTTTTTCGCCGTCTGCGTTGGTCGCCGTGGGTACGTGAAGGTAGGTGGGG
>JAKAJI010000545.1 GCA_021813825.1 Acidobacteriota bacterium
CGAGAGTAAGTCGCCCGACCGTCTCGATCCCAGGGTGTTATCCTCGTCCAAACGTAGTTCCCAACAGGCCTTGCAGAAGAGGCATTCCCGCCCGGCTCCTCGGAGCCGGGCGGCCGAACGTTACCTTTTTCGTGTGCAAACACCCGTAGTGTCCCTGCACCCTTCCCCCACGTGATACCCTCCGATTTTCCGCGTGTCTTCCCCCCGCCAAACCACCGAACCCGTTCTCCCTCGCGAACACGGCGCCACCGCCATGCTCGCCCTCCCCTTCCTCAGCGCCGCCATCCTCTCCCGCCAGTTCCGTTGGCCGGAAATCGCCGCCCTCCTCGCCGCATGGGCCGCCTTCACCAGCAAGGATCCCCTCGCCGCCATCGCCCGCCACCGCCTCCTCTGGAAAAAGCCGCTCGCCGAAGCCGCCGCCCCTCTCCGCACCGCATCCGGCAAGCTCATTTTGCTCGCCCTCTGCGCGGCTGCCCTGCTCTACTCGGGCCCCCTCGTGCCTTGGTTGATCCTCTTCGCCGCCGCCGGCCTCTTCGCCGTCTATGCCATCTGGGTCCAAATGCGCAACCGCCAGCGCGCCCCGTGGTTCCAGGTCCTCAGCGCCATCGCCCTCACCTCCAGCAGCCTCGCCGCCGCCCTCGCCGCGACCGGTTCCCTTCCAAGCTGGTGCTGGCCGCTCTGGCTGCTCTCCGCGCTCCAGGCCTCCGCCGGCATCTTCCTCGTCCACGCGCGGCTGGACGCCATGATCGCTTCGCGCAAAAAACAACCGCCGCCCAACTCCGCCCGCCGCGCCTCCTGGATCGCCCAGGCTTCTCTTGCGATCGCCGCCGTTGTTGCGGCTGCGCTGCACTTACTCTGGATCGCGGCCGCACTTACTCTTGCCGCCGTCGGTTACTCGCTCGAACTGATGCGCCAGCGCAAGCCGGAGTCTCTAAACACACCCCTCCGCCGTATCGGCCTCCAGGCACTTACTCTGGCTTGTATCTACTCCGCGCTGATAGTGACCGGCCTCTGGAACTACCCGGCTAACTAAGACTTACTCACCGCAGTACGTCTTCCAGCCGCAGCCGCTCGTCCGTCTTCGCGTCCCGGTATTTCACAATCACCGGCGTCGCCAGCGACAACCCCCACTCCCGCCCCGGTCCGTGCTGGATCGCCCGCGACCCCGGCACCACCACCGCCCCCGAGGGAATCACCAGCGGCGCTTCCGCCGTCGCCTCGTACACCGCCTTCCGCACAATGTCGTACACCGGCGTCGAAGCCGTCAGAACCACGCCCGCGCCCAGCACCGCCCGGCTCTTCACCACCGCGCCCTCATACACCCCGCAGTTGCCGCCCACCAGCACGTCGTCTTCAATGATCACCGGCAGCGCCCCCACCGGCTCCAGCACCCCGCCGATCTGCGCCGCCGCCGAAATGTGGCAGTTGTTTCCGATCTGCGCGCAGCTTCCGATCAGCGCATGAGAATCCACCATCGTCCCGTCGCCCACCCACGCGCCCACGTTGATGTACATCGGCGGCATGCACGTCACGCCTTTGCCGATCCGGCAGCCGTCGCGGATACTCGAGCCACCCGGCACAATCCGCACCCCCGCGTCCACGCGCAATTGCTTCACCGGGTACGTCGCCTTGTCGAAATACGGCTGCTTGGCCGCGTCCACCGACATGTCGACGATCGCCCCCATGCGGAAGCCAAGCAGGATGCCCCGCTTCACCCACGCATTCACCCGCCAGCCCCAGGCCGACGCGGCATCCGGCTCCGCCGCGCGAACCTGTCCCTCGTTCAGCGCTTCCTTGAAACGCGCGAAAAGCCGGAAATGCGATTCGTCGTAACTGGCCGGCTTGTTCTCAAACAGCGCATTGATATCCCGCTCTAACGCCGCGATCTCAACCGGCATGCGCGCCCCGGCGAACCAGCATTCCCAAACTATCGAGCACCGCTTCGATCTTCTTCTGCGAAGCTTCCGACGGCGGAACCAGCGGCAGCCGCCATACCGGCTCGAGCAGCCTCATCGCCGCCATCGCCGCTTTCACCGGAATCGGATTGGACTCGATGAAGTTCATCTCCATCAGCGGCGTAAACTTGCGTTGCAGCCGCCGCGCCTCCTCGAAGTTTCCGGCCCGCGCCGCCCGCACCAGCGCCGTCATTTCCGCCGGAATTTCATTGGAAACCACCGAGATCAACCCGTCGCCGCCCAACGCGATCACCGGCAGCGCAATCGCATCGTCCCCGCTCAACACCGTGAAGTTCTCGCCCGTGTGGTAAATCACGTTCGCGATCTGGCCGATGCTGCCCGACGCTTCTTTCACCCCAACAATGTTGCTGATCTGCGCCAGCCGCTTCAACGTCAACGGCTCCACGTTCACGCCCGTCCGCCCCTGCACGCTATAAACAATGATCGGCAGCGGCACCGCGTCGGCGATCGCCCGGTAGTGCTGGTACAGCCCTTCCTGCGTCGGCTTGTTGTAATACGGCGTGACGCTCAAAATTCCATCGGCGCCCAGGATCTCCATCTCCCGCGCCAGCTCAACAACTTCCTTTGTGTTGTAGCCGCCGGCCCCGGCAAGAATCGGCACCTTCCCCTTGGCTTCTTCGATCGTGATCGCCACCACGCGGATATGCTCGTCGCGCGTAA
>JAKAJI010000546.1 GCA_021813825.1 Acidobacteriota bacterium
TCGGACTCGCGCCGTCCTTGGACGGCATGACGCGGACGAGGGCTTTGTTGGATTTCATGTACGTAGCTCGAAAAAATTGTTATTGGTCTCTTCCAACCGAATGCGGTACAACCGCGCTCCTGTGGACGGGAATGCATCCGGCCAGCGCTCGCTGAGGATGCGTTGAATCTCCCGGGCAAGGTTTTCCGTTGTCGGCACCACGCCGCCCGGAGCGCGAAATGCAGGAATCTCCTGATTCAGACTGCGGTGATCGAACTTGTCAATCACCTCGCTCCGCACCAGCGCGTCCAGCGCAGGCACCGGAGCGAGGATGCCGTCCGGCGAAGCGCTCTCCCCCGCCACACTCACTTCCAGCATGTAGTTGTGCCCGTGCCCGTGGGGATTATTGCACTTGCCGTAAATCGCCCGGTTCTCGTCGTCGCTCATCGCCGTGACGTGTAACCGGTGCGAGGCGCAAAATCGATAGCGGCGCGTCAGCCGGATCATCGCGAGGTCACCGCCGCCTTCGAGAAATCAACGTACAGATCTTCCGTTTCGTATAACCGCACGTTGTTTAGCTTGGCCGCGCCGGAAGCGAAATGCTTCTCCAGCCGCCGCCAGATCTCCGCGGCTATGTTCTCCGCCGTCGGAATGACCCGGTCGAACGGCGGCACCTCGTGATTGAGAAACCGGTGGTCCATCGGTCCCACTACTTCCTCGTTCAGGATTTCCTTTAACCGCTTTAGATCGAACAGCATGCCGGTCTTCGCGTCCGGCTCGCCCTCCAGCGTCACTTCGATCGCGTAATTGTGCCCGTGCCCGTGCGGATTCGCGGCGGCTCCGAACACGGCGAAGTTCTGTTCCGGGCTCCAGGCCGGATTAGCGCAAACGTGAGAAGCGGAGAACTCGACCCGCCGGGTGATGAACATTTCGGTCCCTGGTATAAGATGCGCGAACCCGCCTGGAAGATCCTTGTCCTCGAACATCGCTGGCGCGCCCTTGTTCCTATACTAGTAGCTGGAGCCGCATGAGGTCTCTCCAAGCGCATGAAAAATCGAAATGTTGATCGCCTCTTGCTGGTGCTATTGCTAATTTCGGCGGGCGCCTTGGCCTGGCTCGTTTATTCGGGCATGCACCAGACCATTATCGAGGCCGGCGACAAGGCGCCGAACTTCCATATCACCACCGACCAGGGCCGCCAGATCAGCGTGAAGGATTTTGGTGGAAAGGTGTTAGTGCTGAATTTCTGGGCCACCTGGTGCGAACCGTGCGTCGAAGAGGCGCCGTCGCTCAATCAACTCGCCAAACAGACCGCCCCCAAGGGCGTTGTTGTGCTGGGTGTCAGCATCGACAAGAACCAGCGGCTTTATGACCAGTTCCGGCAGCGCTTCCACCTCGCTTTCCAAACCTATCGCGACCCCGACGAGGAAATTCCGGCCAGCTACGGCACCTTCAAGATCCCGGAAACCTACATCATCAACCGGGACGGTAAGGTCGTGCGGAAGGTCATCTCCAATTACGACTGGACCGACCCGGAGATGATCCGTTTCGTGACCTCGTTGTAGTTAGGAAGCGAATCCGGTGACCGAACAACTCCGTCGCGCCGTTGAGGAGGTAGTTGGCCCGCGAGGCTATCTACACCGCCCCGAAGACCTGGTGCTTTACGAATACGACGGCGGTGTTGACAAGGCGCGGCCCGAAATCGTCGCATTTCCCAACAACCCCGAACAGGTGAGCGCCCTCGTCCGCATCGCCCGCGAGCACAATGTCGCTATCACCGGCCGCGGCGCGGGAACCGGACTGAGTGGCGGCGCCATTCCGCGCGCCGGGGGCATCGTTGTCTCATTCGCGCGGATGAACCATATCCGTGGTGTTGAACTGGAAAACGAGCGTGCCTTCGTCGAACCGGGGGTCGTCAACCTCGACGTCACTGCTGCTGTGCAGAACTCCGGCTACTTCTACGCTCCGGATCCCTCCAGCCAACGCGCCTGCACCATCGGCGGCAACGTCTCGGAAAACGCCGGCGGCCCGCATACGCTTGCCTACGGCGTCACCACGAATCACGTGCTCGGCCTCCAACTCATCCTGCCCGATGGCGAGCGTATCGAAACGGGCGGCCTCCGGGACCTGCCCGGCTACGACCTCACGGGCCTTTTTACCGGAAGCGAAGGAACGCTAGCCCTCGTCACCGGCGCCACGGTGCGGCTCATGCGGCAGCCGGAAACGATTAAGACATTGTTGGCGATTTATGATTCGGCCGACGCCTGTGCCGACACCGTCGCCGAAATCACCGCCCGCGCCATCACCCCCGCCGCGGTCGAAATGCTGGACGGCGTTATGTTGCGCATGGTCGAGGAAGCCACTCACGCGGGCTATCCGATGGACGCCGCCGCTGTCCTCCTCATCGAGGTAGAGGGACTGAAGGAAGCCGTCGAGGAGCAGGCCGCCGAAGTTTTGGCGGCCTGTCAACACTGTGGCGCGCGCGAGGTCCGTACCGCCGCAGACGAGCGCGAGCGCGCTCTGCTCTGGAAAGGACGGAAGAACGCCTTCGGCGCCGTCGGCCGGGTCAGCCCTTCGTATTACGTTCAGGACGGTGTCGTCCCGCGAACCGAAATCGCTCCCACCCTCCGCTATATCCACGAAACCGCCCGG
>JAKAJI010000547.1 GCA_021813825.1 Acidobacteriota bacterium
TCCGATCTATGGAGAGGTTCGTCTGATGATTCAATGTGGAGTGTCCCTTGAGGAAGGGAAAGGGAGGCAAGATGCCGATCAATAGACGAAGCTTTATCCTATCGGGCCTGGCGATGGCCGCCGCCCGGACTTCGTTGGCCGCGACCGGCCGGGTGGAGATCGTTCCCGAGGACACCGTCGGCATCATCTCGCCGAACATCTACGGCCATTTCACCGAGAACCTGGGCGGCTGCATCTACGACGGCATCTGGGTGGGCGAGAACTCGAACGTGCCCAACGTGGGCGGCATCCGCAAGGCGCTCGTCGAAACCATCCGCCGCATCAAGCCGCCGGTGATCCGTTGGCCCGGCGGCTGTTTCGCCGACAGTTACAACTGGCGGGACGGCGTGGGCCCGAGATCGCAACGGCCGCGCCGCACGAACTTCTGGGCCGCCAGTGAGTACTTGGCCAAGGGCCCGGACGGGCCGCAGAAATACGATCCGAACCAGTTCGGCACGAACGAGTTCGTCCGCTTCTGCCGCCTTGCCGGCGCCGAGCCGTATCTGGCCGCCAACCTCCGCAGCGGCACCCCGCGCGACTTCGACGAGTGGATCGAATACTGTAATTCTCCGGCCGGAACCACCACGCTCGCCGATCTGCGCGCCGCGGGCGGCGACCGCGACCCTTTCAACGTCCGATATTGGGGCGTCGGCAATGAAAGTTGGGGTTGCGGCGGCGGCTTCACCGGCGACGAGTATGCCGTCGAGTATCGCCGTTTCGTCGAGTGGGTGCCCCGCTACGCAACGCCGCTCAACTTCATCGCCTCCGGGCCGAACTCGGGCGACACCGCCTGGACGCGCACCTTCCTCACCAAACTCACCGAGAAGGGGCCGGGCGCTCTGCACAACGTCTTCGGCCTGGCGCTGCACTACTACGCGGGCACCGCGGGAAACGGTAGTTCAACCGATTTCACCCCCGCGGACTGGTACACGATGATGGCGAGATCCGTGCGCATGGAAGATCTGATTCGCACTCACTGGGAGATCATGGGCGAGGTGGATAGGCGCCGCCAGCTCAAGCTGGTCGTCGACGAGTGGGGCGCCTGGAACAAGACGGCGGACATCGCGCCGAACTTCCTGTTCGGCTATTTCCCGAGCATGCGGGACGCGCTCGTCTCGGGGCTGACGCTCGATATATTCAACCGGCACGCGGACAAGATCGCTATGGCCAACGCCGCACAGTTGATCAACAACATTCACTCGTCGTTTCTGGCCACCGGCGCCAAGTTCATCACCACCCCGATCTTCTCCGTCTTCGAACTGTACGCGGCCCACCAGGGCGGAACGTCGGTGCGCACCGAGATTTCTTCGCCGCGTCTCGAAGCCGAGCAGGCCAAGGGCCTCTACTCCCTCGCCGGTTCGTGCTCGCTGAAAAACAAACAGGCCGTTCTTACGATCACCAACGCCAATCACGCCGCCGCCGTCGAAGCGGAGATCGCCGTGCGCGGCGCGCGCATCTCGGGCGGCCGGGCCACCGTGCTGAAAGCCGCTGACATCCGCGCCCACAACAGCTTCGACAATCCCCACGCCGTCGAACCGGTCACCGCACCGGTAAGCGGCGGCGGGCAACTGGTGTACACATTTGCTCCGGCGTCGGTAACGCGGCTCGAGCTCACCATCGCCTGACCCGCCGCTTCACAAGTTGAGTGAATTTCCTTACGACGCCTCCTGCGCGCCCGCGTAACAGATTTCTTCCGCGCTCACGCCGCGCAGGTCCATTTCAAACTCGATGCCGGTAACCGGCGGCCGCGAAAAGAACCAGTGAATCCCCAGACGGGCCGCCGCGCCGGCGCGTTCCAGAATCTCGCGCTGGAGAAACGGGAACACGTCGTGAGCGGTATAGACATCCACCGCCGTAACGTGATCCCACGAGGCATCGACGGCCTTCAGACGCTTCTCCATGGTGCCCATGACGGTCGAAATCTTCTCCGCCAGCGCGTCTTCCGAGGTTTCACCGGCGCGTGCAATCGAACTCCGATCAAGAGCGGAGCTAACCAGCTCTCCGGCGCCAGAGATCACGAACGACGGACCCACCGAACGAGTCCCGGGAACCGAATAGCTGAACGCGTGGATCACCTGTTCGCCCGGCGGCGACACCACCGGCGCCACATTCGTACGTGCGATTGGGTTTGGATCGCTCGGCAGCAGGCCTTCCCGCCGCAGCAAAGCCCGGTACTCTTCGTTAAACGCGTTGAATCCGGCGAAGGAATAGGGCGCCGGACAACGCAATTCCAAAGCGCACAGCGCCTGCGCGGGCCGCGCGCGGGAAGCCAGGTGCGCCTGGATCGCCTTGAGGCCGCGCACCAGTGGAAGGGGTTTGGCAAACGTGGCGTGAACCAGTTCGAAGCCATGCGCAGCGGCAACCGCCGAAGAATACGGCGGAATGGAGGGGACAAAGAAGTAATTCCCGTTTGTGTTTTCCCGTTTCATGGCAATCAAAGCTCGTGTCTTTCTACGGCTCCTCCGTGGCTTCCCCGAATCCCAGATTCACGGCCGTAATTCCACCGTCGACCACCATGACGCTGCCGGTCACGAACGAGCTTTCCTCGGAGGCCAGAAACAGCGCAGCGTTGGCGATAGCGTCCGTGTTGCC
>JAKAJI010000548.1 GCA_021813825.1 Acidobacteriota bacterium
GAGTAGGCGTGTGCGGTCGCCGGCGTCCCGTCCCAATGTTGCTCAAAGGTGTTCAGGAAGCCGGCCTCGCCGTACATTGTCTGGCGGACGTCGCCTTCCGACACCGCGCCGGCGGGCTTCCAGTCCGCGCCGAGCGCCCGCTTGGCGGCCGCCAGCATCGCTTCGGCCTCGTGGGTGTTGCCATGTTTCCAGGCAATGTAGCCGCGCAGAAACCACGCGGGCGCCTCGTGCGGATTCGTCTGGCAGACGTGCGCGAACCTCTGCCCGGCGCTCTCATATTGTCCCAGCCCCAGATCCACTTCTCCCAGCAGCAGAAGCGTGCCGGTTTCTTCCGGGTTCAGGCGCCAGGCGGCATCCAGAGGGGGAATCGCCCGCTTGAGTTGGGCGCGTGTTGTGGCCGAGGCGGCGAGGAGTTCCCCTTCGCGCTCGAGGGCGCGGTGGCTCCGCGGGTTCAGCCGGGCCAGTGTCTCGAGTTGGTCGATTGCGCCCGGAACGTCGCCCTGGGCGGCCAGGCAGTTGGCGAGGTAGTACAGAGAGTCCTCGTGTGTCGGGTTGAGGGCGAGCGCGTCGCGGAAAAGGGAAGCGGCCCGCGGGAAGTCATGCGCGCTCCGCATCGCGTCCATCGCCGCGCGCTCGTTCCGCCAGAACTGCTCGAGTCGCGCGCCCGCCAACGGAGATGGTGGCGCAGTGCCGGCCGGTGAAAACAGACGCGCGTTGGCATCGCCCTCGGTGAGTTCGTATATTCGATTCGCGGCCAGACTCGTCCACGAATCCGTGCGCCCGTCGAGCCAGTGCACCTCGACGCGATCGGCTTTCGTCGCGCCGCCCAGACCGATGTGCACACGCCGGCTGTCCTGCGAAAGATACGATGCGCTCGAAACCGTGCGCCGCAGCGGCGTCCGGCCGGTCCAGGCGACCACCGTCGCGCCGTCACCGAAGCCGATCGGAGCCGGATTGCCCGGAACGCGGTTGTGCAGACGAAACTCGATCCAGTTGCCATGGGGCATGTCGTTGCGCAGCAGGCGCACACCTTCACCGTGATCGACGATGGCGATGTCCATCGCACCATCGTTGTCGAAGTCGGCGACGGCAAGACCGCGGCTGACGTGGGGTTTGCCAAGCGAGAGGTTCCAGGGGGCCAGATCGTAAAAATACTCGCCTCGCGCGTTCCAGAAAAGAAAGGACGGCATCGGCACAAGACGGCGGGGCGTGGTGTCCTTTCGCTCGAACGTACTGCCGTTGGCGATGACAAGGTCGGGCCAGCCGTCGGAGTCGAAATCGACGAAGCTCGCGCCCCAGCCGATCGACTGCATCGACGGCTGGCCGATGCCCCGCATTTCGGCGACGTCGGTGAAATGAAGTTCGTTTTTGGCCTGCTGCGCGTCTTTCTGCTCGGAAAGCAGCGACTGGTACAGCGCATACTGCTGCGCGATCCAGTGTGAGATGAAGAGATCGTCGTCGCCGTCGCGATCGAAATCGCCGGCCGCCAGACCCATCGAGCCGCGGTATTCCTCGATCCAGGCGGCGCGGCCCGCGTCGACGAATTTGCCGTGGTGGTTCAGGTAAAGCTTGTTCTCGCTGATGTCGTTGGCGACATATAGATCCGGCCAGCCGTCGCCGTCGAAATCATGCCAAAGCGCGCTCAAGCTGCGGCCTTCCGGGTTGGCGACGCCCAGTTCGCCGGCGACTTCGGTGAACGTTCCGTTGCCGTTGTTGCGGAACAGCAGGTTGCGTTCGGGCGAGTAAGAGGCGGGGTTCAGCGTGAACGGAACGTCCTTGCCGAACTGCTGCGAGACACTGGAGGCATCGCCCTTGCCGGGGATGTATTGGACGTAGCCGCAGACATAGAGGTCAGGATAGCCGTCACGATTGTAGTCGCCCCAGGAGGCGCCGGTCCAAAAACCTTTCGGGGAAGGGAAGCGGCGGTCGCGGACAAAGTGGCCGTGGTCGTTGCGGAAAAGAAGAATGGTGTCGTAACCGGTGACGATGAGATCGATCCAGCCGTCGTTGTTGTAGTCGGCAAAGGCGGCCGCCATGCCGCGGATGCGCGTTTCGGGAAAGTCGCGGACCACTTCGAACTGTCCGTTGCCGAGGTTGTGATAGAGCAGCGAAGGAGCGAGTTGGGAATCGGGCAGGTTCAGACCGCCGCCGCCGCTCACGACGAACAGATCATCGAAGCCGTCGTTGTCGAAGTCGCCCCACGCCAGGCCGGAGCCCATGTCCTCGGGAAGTTGCGACGAGCGAGGACCCTGGAACTGGCGGAAACCATCCAGCCCGGCAGCCTTCGTAACATCGGTGAAGCGCGGTTCCGGTGCTCCGGTGGGCAGCTTGCGTCCAGCGTCCCGCAGCGGGTCGATGGTTCGGGAGCGCACTTCGACCCGCGGCGTAGTGGCGGAGGCCGCCGAAAGGTGCGCGGCCCGATCGCTGATTGTGGTGGTGATGTCGGAGGAGGCTTCGCCCGGAATGTACTCCTCCGGCTCATGGTCCTTCTGAATGCGCCAGAACACGACCGCGCCGATCAGCGTCAGGACCGCCAGCGTGGAGATGGTCCAGAGAAGGCGCCGATGGCGCCGGGCAAGAGGTCTGCGGGTTGTCGGCGTCGAGGCCCCAGGCATAATGAAT
>JAKAJI010000130.1 GCA_021813825.1 Acidobacteriota bacterium
TCGCCCGCCAACGCCGGCCCGGCCAGCAGCTCCGCCTGCAGCTTCTTCACCGCCTCCACCAACGGCAGCACGCCCCGCTGCGCCCGCTTCAGCAACATACCCGTCGCCAGCAGACGGTTGATCTCGTTCGTGCCTTCGAAAATCCGGTTGATGCGCGAATCGCGATACGCCCGCTCCACGGCGTAATCCTGGTGATACCCGTACCCGCCGTGAATCTGTACGCCCTCGTCCGTCACGTAATCGAGCATCTCGCTCGCGAACACCTTGATATAAGAGCACTCGGCCGCGTACTCTTCCACCGCCTTCAACATCCGGTGCGCCGCGCCCTCCTCGGACCACGAGAACCCTTCCAACTCGCCCTCGATCATCCCCACCACGCGGTAACTCATCGACTCGGCCACGTAGATCCGGATCGCCATCTCCGCCAGCTTGTGCCGGATCATGCCGAAATCCGCGATCGCATGCCCGAATGCCCGCCGCTCCTGCGCGTACTTGATCGACACCCGCAGCACTTCCTTCGCCCCACCCACCACGAACGGACCCAACTTCAGCCGCCCGACATTCAGAATGTTGAACGCGATGATGTGCCCGCGCCCGATTTCGCCCAGCACGTTCTCCACCGGCACCTTCACGTTGTCCAGGTACACGGCCGTCGTCGAGCTGCCCTTGATTCCCATCTTTTTTTCCTCGGCGCCGGGACTCACGCCGGGAAACGCCCGCTCCACCAGAAACGCCGTGAACTTCTCCCCGCCCACTTTCGCGAACACCGTGTACAGGTCCGCCGCGCCGCCATTGGTGATCCACATCTTCTGCCCGTTTAGCACGTAATGCGTGCCGTCCTCGCTCAAATCGGCGCGCGTCCGCGCGGCAAGTGCGTCCGAACCCGCCTGCGGTTCGCTCAGGCAATACGCCGCCACCATCTCCGCCGTCGCCAGCTTCGGCAGATACTTCTCCTTCTGAGCCTCGGTCCCGAACAGCAGCAACGGCAGCGTCCCGATCCCTGTATGCGCGCCGTGCCATCCCGAATAGGACCCGTCCCGCGCCACTACTTCGGCCACGATCATTGCCGACGCCAGGTCCATCTCCATCCCGCCGAACTTCTCCGGCAGCAACACCGCCGTCAACCCCAGCTCGGCCGACTTCCGCAGCACCGACACCGCCACTCCGGGCTCGTGATGCTGGATCGCCTCGACGTTCGGCGCCACTTCCTTCGCCCAGAACTCCTCCGTCGTCCGCGCAATCGCGCGATGCTCGTCGGTAAAGTCTTCGGGAGTGAAAACCTGCTCGGGTAGCGACTCTTGAATCAAGAACGCCCCGCCTCGAACGTGGTGCCCTGCGGCAGTCGTGGCCATCGGTATCGCCTTTCGTTTACGATTTCAGTTACAGTTCTCGAAAATGCCGGCCGCACCCTGCCCGCCGCCGATGCACATCGTCACCATGCCATAGCGTGCCCCGCGCCGCTTCATTTCGCGCAAGATCGTCGCCGTCAGCTTCGCTCCGGTGCATCCCAGCGGATGGCCCAGCGCAATCGCTCCGCCATTGACATTCACGCGCTCCAGGTCCAGTCCCGCCTGGCGAATCACCGCCAGCGCCTGCACGGCGAACGCCTCGTTCAGTTCGATCACGCCGATGTCGTCCAGCTTCAACGCCGCCAGCGCCAGCGCCTTCGGAATCGCCACCACCGGCCCGATGCCCATGATCTCCGGCGGCACGCCCGCCACCGCGAAGCTCACAAACC
Organism: Acidobacteriota bacterium; assembly: GCA_021813825.1. Taxonomy (GTDB): domain Bacteria; phylum Acidobacteriota; class Terriglobia; order Bryobacterales; family Bryobacteraceae; genus JAJYKC01. Next base: position 1,739 of record JAKAJI010000130.1, read on the forward strand.
GCGCCATCGGCTTCAGCCCCAGCTCCCGCGCCCGTTCCTCGCTCATCACCAGCGCCGCCGCGGCGCCGTCGCTCGTCTGCGACGCGTTGCCCGCCGTAACCGTCCCATCGGCCTGAAACACCGGCTTCAGCTTCGCCAGCGCCGCCATCGAAGTGTCCGCCCGCGGCCCTTCATCGCGCGCGAACATGGTTTTCGACGTAACGGCCCGCCCGTCTTTGAGCGTGGTCGTCTCCACTTCCACCGGAACCAGTTCGTCGTCGAACCGCCCTGCCGCCTGCGCCTCCAGCGCCCGCATGTGGCTGCGATAGGCGAACTCGTCCTGTTCCTCGCGCCCGATCCCATACCGCGCCCGCACCTGCTCCGCCGTCAGCCCCATGCCCATGTAGATCTGCGGCATGTGGTCCACCATCCACGGGTTCGGCGCCAGCTTCCCTCCCGTCATCGGAATCATGCTCATCGATTCCGTCCCCCCGGCGATCACAATCTGCGCGCCACCGGCGCGGATCCTCTCCGCCGCCATCACGATCGCCTGCAACCCCGACGAGCAAAACCGGTTGATCGTCACCGCCGGAACCATGTCCGGCAACCCGGCCCGCAGGGCGGCAATCCGCGCCACGTTCATCCCCTGCTCGCCCTCCGGCATCGCGCAGCCCAGAATGACGTCGTCGATCTCTTCCACCGGCACCGCCGGATACTTCTCCCGCAGCGCGCCGATCACCGTCGCCGCCAGATCGTCCGGCCGCGTATTCCGCAGCGCCCCGCGCCCGCTTTTGCCCACCGGCGTGCGCAGGCAATCCACTATGACAGCTTCCGTCACTCGGCAAATCCTCCCATCGCTCGCACGCTAGTTCCGCAGCGCCTTGCCCGTCTTCAGCATATGCGCCATCCGCTCCTGCGTCTTCGCGTTCCCGCACAGGCTCAGGAACGCCTCACGCTCCAGATCGAGCAGATACTGCTCGCTCACCGTCTGCTGCCCGGTCAACTTTCCCCCGGCCAGCACATGCGCCAGTTTCTCGCCGACCACCGCATCGTAATCCGATATAAAATGCCCCTGCCGCGCGCTCCACACGCCCAGTTTCAGCAGCGCGAAGACGCTCGCGCCGCCCGCCGGAATGTCCGTCCGCGGCGTCCCCGCCGCATAGCCCGGAACCAGCGACAGCGCCAGACGTTTGGCATCCTCCACCAGCCGGTCCCGGTTCATCGACACCCGGTCCGCCCGGTTCAGCAACCCCAACTGCCGCGCATCCTCCGCGCTGGTTGACACTTTCGCGTACCCGACCAGCTCAAACACCTTGCGCGGATCCTTCAGCCGCAGCAGCAGTTCCTTGCACCCGCCGCCGCCCGGAATCAGCCCCACGCCCACTTCCACCAGCCCCAGGTACAGCTCCGCCGCCGCCTGGCAGCGCGTGGCGTGCAGTGCCACTTCGCACCCTCCGCCCAGCGTCTGCCCGAACGGCGCCGCCACCACCGGCCGCGCCGCGTACTTCATCGCCATGTTCGCCTGCTGGAACCGGTGCACCATCTCGCCCAACTCATCCCACTCGCCTTCCTGCGCCGCCAGCAGCACCATCATCAGGTTCGCGCCCACCGAGAAGTTGTCGCCCTGGTTGGCCACCACCATCGCCTCGAAGTTCCGCTCCGTCTCCTCGATGCCGGCGTACAGCATCGCGATGTTATCGGCGCCCAGCGAGTTCATCTTGCTGTGGAACTCCACGCACAGCACGCCGTCGCCCAGGTCCACCAGCGACGCTCCGGGATTTTTGCGAATCAGCCCGCCCGCCCGCTTGCGGTCCGCCAGCACCGTCACGCCCGGCCGCGGCTCCAGCGTTTTGTACTGCGTCGCAACCAGATCGAAGTACTCCGTGTGCGCCGAAGCGCCTTGCCCGGCGAACGCATAGAACGACGTCGCGCCCAGCCGCAGCATCTCTTCCACGCCGCGCGGCAGCGCCTGCCCTTCGCTCTCGATCCGCCGTGCCGTCTCCACAAACCCCAGCGCGTCCCACAACTCGAACGGCCCCAGCTTGTGCGCGTAGCCCCACCGCATCGCGCGGTCAATTTCGACAATCCGGTCTGAAATCTCCGGCACGCGCTCGGCCGAGTACAAACACACGTCGCGGAACAACTGCCACAGGAACCGTCCGGCCTTATCGTCGGCGCTCACCAGCGTCCGCAGCCGCAGGCTCAAGTCCTCGATCTGGCGCGCCGTCTCCACCGAGGGAAACGTCACCTTCGCCGCCGGATGATATTCGAGCGTCTTCCAGTCGATCGCGTGAATTTCCCGCTTCTCGCCCGAGCCCACCCGCTTGTAATATCCCTGCCCCGTCTTCTCTCCCAGCCACTTCCGTTCGAGCATCGCCTCTTGATACGGCGCCGGCAGAAACCGCTGCCGCCACGGATCCTCCGGCACGGCGTCGTACAGATTCTTCCCCACGAACGCCCATACGTCGATGCCCACGAGGTCGAGCAGCCGGAAACTGGCGCTGTTGGGCAACCCGATCAGTGGACCGGTCAGCGCGTCCACTTCCTCAATCGTGTAGTCGCCCTCCATCATCGTCTTCTGCACCGTGCCGCCATAAAAGCTTCCGATGCGGTTGGCGATGAAGTTCGGAGTGTCCTTGCAAGCGACCACGCCCTTCCCCAACCGGCTGTCGGCGAACTCGCGCACGAACGACAGAACTTCCGCATCCGTGTCCCGGCCCGGAATCAGCTCCATCAGGTACAGGTACCGCGGAGGGTTGAAGAAATGCGTGCCCAGGAAATGCCGCCGGAACTCCGGCGAAAACCCCTCCGAGATCTTCTCGAGCGGAAGTCCGCTCGTGTTCGTGGAGAGAATCGCGTCCGGCTTGCGCAGCAACTCCACCTTGCGCCATAGCGCGCGTTTCACATCGAGCCGCTCCACCACCGCCTCGATCACCCAGTCGCAGCGCGCAATGCCCGCCAGGTCGTCTTCGAAATTCCCCGGCTCGACCAGCGCCATCGCCGCCGGCGTGAAAAACCCGCCCGGCTTCTGCTTGGCGGCGTTCTCGATGCCGCGCCGCGCGGCCAGGTTCCGGTCCGCCTGATCCGGCGTCACCACATCGAGAAGTAACGACGGGATCCCGGCGTTGGCAAAATGCGCGGCAATGCGCGAACCCATGGTGCCGGCTCCCAGCACGGCGACGCGGCGGATGGTTTTCATGATGGATGTTTGCCCGGCTTTACCTCCACCGGGAGCCATCCGAGAGTCTAGCGAATGGGCCCGCGCCGGCTCAACCCTGCTGGCCGAGCATCTGGCGGATCGCCTCTTCGGCCGTCACGCTGCCCCGTTCGAACTTCGCCCCCGCACCCTCGTAACTCACATGCCCGCTGTTGATCCCGCCCAGCATCTCGGCAAACAACCGCGCCGTGCTTTCCGGGAATCCCATCGCCGCCAGCGTAGGAACCGCTGCCTCCACCGGGTGCGTCTCCAGTTTCACCGCTTTGCCAATCGCTGCTCCCACCACCCCGGCGATGTCCCGTGGGCTGTAGTCTTCCGGCCCGGCCAGTTCCACCACCCGCCGCCCGTTGGCCGGCTCAACCAGATATCGCGCCGCACACTTGCCGATGTCCACCACCGACACCATCGGGATCTTCCGGTCCGCGGTGAGAAAACTGTGCAGCACGCCGTCGGCTCGCGCGCCCGCAAGGCTCGGAGCCCAGTTCTGAAGAAAATACGCAGCGCGGACAAACGTCACGTTCTTCGCCACCGCCGAAATCACTTTCTCCGCGTGGTGCAAACCGCGGATCGGACCCGTGCCTCCCTCATGCTGCGCCCCGATCGACGAAAGAAACACCACGTTGCCCACCCCGCTCGCCTTTACCGCCTCGGCCAGCGTATCCGCCACTTGGAAGCTCGTCGCCAGCAGATCCTGCGTCGCGTAGTTCGGCGGCAAAAGCAAGTACGCGCCCTCCGCTTTGGCCAGAACCGCCTCCAGCGCCTTGGCGTCGTCCAAGCCGGCGACAGCCACCTGCGCGCCCCGCTTCCGCCACGCCTCGGCCTTCCCTGCGTCGCGTACCAGCACCGTCACGGATTTCCCCTGTTCGAGCAGCGCCGACGCCACAACACCGCCCGTATTGCCGGTCGCCCCAGCGATCACGTACATAGTTCAGTCTCCTTCGCGTAAGTGGATGCGGCCCGGTCCACCCAAGACTCAGCGAAACCAACCCGCCGCTTCGCTATAATTTTTACCGTGCGTGTATTTCGTTTTTCTGTCCCTCTTCTGACACTCGCCCTCGCTGCCACTCTCAGCGCCGCCTCCGTCCCGAAAGTCTCGCGCGACGTCACCATCAATCTCCCCAGCGGCGGCCAGGTTACCGTCAGCCAGTACCGCGGCAAGGTCGTTGTCGCCGCGATGATCCTCACCACCTGCCCCCACTGCCAGGCCACCACGCGAATTCTTTCCTCGATGCAGAAAGAGTTCGGCCCGCGCGGCCTCCAGGTGATCGAAGGCGCCATCGTCCAGTCCCAGTCGAGCGACCTCGCGGACTTCATCAAGAACTTCAGCCCGCCCTTCCCCGTCGGCGCCATCGCCTATGAGAACGCCGCGCGCTTCATGGGCTTCGAACCCACGTCCCGCCACTACGTCCCGTTCCTGACCTTCGTCGACCGCAAGGGCAACATCCGTGGCCAGTACGACGGCAAGGCCGAATTCAACGACGAAAACAACGAGGCGAAAAACATCCGCGACATGATCGTGAAGCTTCTCGCCGAGAAGAAGTAACTCCCCACTTACCCGGCTAACTCGCCCATCTCCCGCAGCCGCCGGTAAATCATCGGCACCGGTAATCCGACCACGTTGAAGTAACATCCTTCGATGCCTTCAATGAATCGCGACGCCAGCCCCTGAATCGCGTAAGCCCCCGCCTTGTCCCGCGGCTCGCCCGTCCCCGCATACCACGCGATCTCCTCTTCGCTCATCCGTGCGAACCGGACCAGCGTCCGCGACACGCCCGAACTCTCTTGCTTCCCCCGGAGCAAACAGAACCCCGTCAGCACCTCGTGCGCCCGCCCCGAAAGCGCCCGCAGCATCCGCGCGGCATCCGCTTCGTCTTCCGGCTTCTCCAGCACCGCCCCCTCCGCCACCACCACCGTGTCCGCGCCCAGCACCACCTCGTCGGCTGCCGCCCGCGCCGCCCGCGCCTTCTCCCGCGCCAGCCTAACCACGTACTCTTCCGGCGATTCCCCCGGCCCCCGCCGCTCCTCCACCGGCGCCGGACGCACCACAAACGGAATTCCCGCCTGCGCGAGCAGATCCGCCCGCCGCGGCGATTGCGAAGCCAGTACCAGCATATGCTCCGATGCTACCCTACGCCCAAAGCGGAAACCCACCCACCGGGTGCTAAAATCGGTTCTTCAACCGTCCCATGGAACGCGCGGGAAAAACTGTCGCAAGGCTGCTGGGAAAACCCGGAGTGCCGGCCGAAGACGTCGCCAAAGCCGCCTGGCCCGCCGCCGTCGGCCGCCGCATCGCCCAATACGCCCGCGCCGCAACACTGGTCCGCGACAAACTCGTCGTCGAAGTCGACGACGCCATCTGGCAGCGCCAGCTATGGCAGATGCGCGGGCCCATCCTCGCCAAGCTCCGCGGCCTCCTCGGCGCAGGCCTCGTGAACGACCTCGAATTTCGCATCGCCATTCCCCGCCGTCCGCCCTCGAGCGCACCGTCCGCCGCCGAGTCCACGCCGGGCCGCGCCAACTCCGCCTCCGGGCGCAGGAGCATTTCTTGAAGATCAGTCCCGAACAAGCCGCCATGGTCGCCGACCTGGCCAACCTCGATCTCACAAACGAGGAAATGCAGCGCATCACGCATGACCTCGAAGAGATCCTCACTCACATGGAAGCCCTGAACCGCGCCGATACCACCGGCGTCGAACCGATGGCCCAGGTCCTGTTTGACGCCGCCGAGTCCCCTCTGCTTCGCGCCGACGAACCTCGTCCCGGCATCGGCGTCGAAGGCGCTCTGTTGAACGCCCCGCTTTCCGGCGCCGGTCATTTCAAGGTTCCCAAGGTGATCGAACGATGACGGCCTTTCCCTCCGAAGTGGCCTCCTGGACCGCTGCCCAAATCTACTCCGGCCTCCGCGAAAAGCAGATCAGCGCCGCCGAAATCGCCACCGCGGCCCTCGCCTTCGCCCAAGCCGAAAATCCGAAAACCAACGCCTATCTCGAGTTCTGCGGCGAGCGCGCCATGGCCACCGCCCGCACGGTGGATCAACAGCTCGCCGCGGGCAAAGACCCCGGCCCCCTCGCCGGCGTTCCCGTCGCCATCAAAGACGTCATCATGACGCGCGGCGTCCGCTCCAGTTGCGGCTCTCGCCTTCTCGAGCGCTTCGTCCCTCCTTATGACGCCACCGCGGTGGAACGCCTCGAACGCGCCGGCGCGCTCCTGCTCGGCAAAACCAACTGCGACGAGTTCGCCATGGGCTCCTCCAACGAGAACTCCGCCTTCGGCCCCGTGCGCAACCCCCATGACCCCGAGCGCGTCCCGGGCGGCTCCAGCGGCGGCTCGGCGGCCTGCGTCGCCCAGGGCACCGCGGTCGTCTCCCTCGGCTCGGACACCGGCGGTTCTATCCGCCAACCCGCTTCCTTCTGCGGCGTCGTCGGCGTCACCCCAACCTACGGCCGCGTCTCCCGCTACGGCCTCGCCGCCTTCGCCAGTTCCCTCGACCACATCGGCCCCTTCGGCCGCTCCGTCCACGACGCCGCTCTCGTCCTCCAGGCCATCGCCGGCCGCGACGAACACGACGCCACCTCTTCCGCCGCTCCCGTCCCGGATTACCTCGCCGCCCTCGGCCGCGACGTCAAAGGCAAGCGCATCGGCCTGCCGAAAGAGTACTTCGAAGGCCTGCCCACCGAAACCGGCGACCTCATCGCCCGCGGCGTCGAAACCCTCAAGAAACTCGGCTGCGAAGTCCGCGAAATCAGCCTCCCCAACACCGAATACGCCGTCCCCTGCTACTACGTCATCGCCACCGCCGAAGCCAGTTCCAACCTCGCCCGCTACGACGGCGTCCGCTACACCATTCGCGCCCGCGACGCCAACACCCTCGCTGCCATGTACCGCGCCACCCGCGGCCAGGGCTTCGGCGACGAGTGCAAGCGCCGCATCATGCTCGGCACCTACGTCTTGAGCCACGGCTACTACGACGCCTACTACGTCAAAGCCCAGCGCGTCCGTTCGCTCATCGCCCGCGACTTCGCCCAGGCCTTTGAAAACGTCGACGCGATTGTCGCTCCCGTCAGCCCTTCGCCCGCCTTCAAACTCGGCGAAAAAACCGGCGACCCCATGGAGATGTACCTCTCCGACATCTACACCATCACCGGCGACCTCGCCGGCGTCCCCTGCATGAGCGTCCCTTGCGGCAACACTCCCGCCGGCCTGCCCGTCGGCATGCAGATCTTCACCCGCCACTTCGACGAGGCGGGCATGCTCGAACTCGCCGCCGCCTTCGAGCGCGCCGGCGTCTCCGGTTGAACTGCCACTTGCGCTCCCTCGCCCGGAGGGGACACAGTAGTTAGAGAGAAGGAGAAAACATGGCATTCACTCTGCCCGCGCTTCCCTACGCGCACGACGCGCTCGAGCCTTACATCGACAAAATGACGATGGAGATCCATCACGGCAAACACCACGCCGCCTACGTCGCAAACCTCAACAAGGCCCTCGAACAAGCCCCGGACCTCCAATCGAAAACCATCGAGGAACTCCTGGCCAGCAACTGCGCCATCGTACCCGAGGCCATCCGCACCGCGGTGCGCAACAACGGCGGCGGCCACATCAATCACGCGATGTTCTGGACCATCATGAAACCCGGTCCCGCCTCCGCGCCCACCGGCAACCTCGCCTCCGCCATCAACTCCACCTTCGGCAGCTTCGACGCCTTCAAGGAAAAATTCAACAACGCGGCCGCCACGCGCTTCGGCTCCGGTTGGGCCTGGCTTGTCTCGGCCAACGGCAAACTCGATATCTACTCCACCGCCAACCAGGACTCACCCGTCATGGAAGGCAAGTTCCCCGTCATGGGCCTCGACGTCTGGGAGCACGCTTACTACCTCAAGTATCAGAACCGCCGGCCCGAATACATCGGCGCCTGGTGGAACGTCGTTAACTGGGAAGCCGTCGCCGCGCGCTTCGCCTCCATCAAGTAGCGCCATACTAAGCCCACCTACGATGCCCGCGGTTCTGGAGCTTCGTAACGTCTCGAAACACTTTCCCGGCCACGCCGCCGTGGAGCAGGTTTCGTTTGAGGCGCCCAGGGGCGAACTCTTCTCGCTCCTGGGCCCCTCGGGCTGCGGCAAAACCACAACCCTCCGCCTCATCGGCGGCTTTGAATCCCCCTCAACCGGGGAAATCCTCCTGAACGGCGAGCGTGTTCACTCGCTCCCGCCCTACCGGCGCAACGTCTCCACCGTCTTTCAAAACTACGCTCTCTTCCCGCACCTCACCGTCCGCGCCAACGTCGAGTTCGGCCTTCGCCGCGGCAAGGTTCCGCCCGATCTTGCCTCCCGCGTCGCCCAGGTCATCGATCTGGTCCGCCTCACCGGCATGGAATCCCGCTATCCGCACCAGATGTCCGGCGGCGAAAAGCAACGCGCCGCTCTGGCCCGCTCGCTCGTCCTCGCTCCCCAGGTCCTTCTGCTCGACGAACCTCTCTCCGCGCTCGATCCGAACCTCCGCAAACAGGTCCGCGCCGAACTGCAGCAGTTGCAACGCCGCGTCGGCATCACTTTCCTCTTCGTCACGCACGATCAGGAAGAAGCTCTCTCCATCTCGGACCGCATCGCCGTGATGAACGCGGGCCGCATCGAACAAATCGGCACGCCGCGCGAACTCTATCTCCAGCCGCGCACGCGCTTTGTCGCCTCCTTTTTGGGCGAGGTCAATTGGATCGACGGCTTCGGTCTCCGCCCGGAATCCATTCGAGTCTCCCGCCACCGCCCCGAAGGTTCGCTCCCTACCCGCGAAGCCACCGTCCTCCGTGCCAACTTCCTCGGCAACCGCATCCAGCTTGAAACCCGCTCCGCATCCGGCGACCCCGTCGTCGCCGAAGTCCCTCGCCTCGACGCCGCCTTCTCCTCCGGCGACCCCGTCCATCTCTGGTGGCACCCCTCCGACGAGCTTCGCTTTGCCGAGTAACTCCGACCCCTCTTCCCGCCTCCGCCGCATTTTCCTCGCCCCATCCTGGGCCATCCTCGTGTCGCTCATGGTCGCGCCGCTCGGGATCGTCCTCGCTTACAGCCTTCTCACCCGTTCTCCCTACGGCAGCATCAGCAAACCTTGGACCCTCGATAATTACTCCCGCCTCGCCGACCCTCTCTACCTTGCCATCTTCCTCCGCTCCGTCTGGATCGCCGCCGCCGCAACCATCCTCTGCCTCTTACTCGGCTTCCCTCTCGCTCTCTTCCTCTCCCGCTCGGGCAAACGCAAGAACCTCTATCTCACCCTCGTCATCCTCCCCTTCTGGACCAGCTTCCTCATCCGCACTTACGCCTGGATGTTTCTCCTCCGCGACACCGGACTTATCAACTCCATCCTCCTCCGCCTCGGGCTCATCCACCAACCCCTCCCGCTTCTCTATAACTACGGCGCTGTCCTCCTCGGCCTCGTTTACGCCTATCTCCCCTTCGCCGTCCTGCCTCTCTACGCCACTCTCGAACGCCTCGACCCCTCCTTACTCGAAGCTTCCGCAGACTTAGGCGCACGCCCCTGGCAAACGCTCCTCCGCGTCACCCTCCCTCTCGCCGCCCCCGGCTTCCTCGCCGCGTCTGTTCTCATCTTCATCCCCTGCCTCGGCGCCTATCTTACTCCCGACTTACTCGGAGGCGGCAAGACCGTCTTAATCGGCAACCTCATCAACAACCAATTCACCACCGCCCGCGATTGGCCCTTCGGCTCCGCCGCGTCGCTCGCGCTCATGGCCGTCGTCCTCGTTCTTCTTCTGCTCGGCCTCCGCCGCCGCGGCGAGGCTCTGCTATGAAACGCCTGCTCGCTCTCCGCTGGCTCCCCGTCTACGCCGCCGGCGCCTTCGCCTTCCTCTACCTGCCCCTGCTCGTCCTCGCCGCCTTCAGCTTC
>JAKAJI010000549.1 GCA_021813825.1 Acidobacteriota bacterium
ATATCACCGCTTCAGCGCATCAGTTCTGCGCCGCCCGAAGCCGCTCGCGCGCGGCCGAAAGCGATGCCCCCTCGGCCGGCCCAGCCCATTTCCACAGGATCTGCCCCGTGCGGGAAACCAGCAGAAGATACGCGCCGTCGGCGTCCGAGAACCCGCACAGCTTCTTCCACACCTCTTCCTCGTGCAGCAGGATGAGAAACCTATTGCGCTTCTCCTTCGGTATGCCGGAGCGGATGCCCGAGATCACCATGCCGCGCACCAGGCGCGGCACATCCTGCAGCACCGCGACGGTGTAACACACCGTACCCGTTTCCGCGCAGTCCTTGTCGAGTTGCTTGCTCCAGGCCGATGTCGGCTTCGACGAGGCATGGCTGAAGCCCACAATGAAAAGCGCCGCGCGCTCGCCGGCCCCGCCGGGCAGCGTGAGTTTCGTGCCGGCCAGCGTTTGAAACTCGGTCGCCGGAAGCGTCTGCGCAAAAGCCGGAATCAGCGAAACTGCGGCCAGCCAAACCAGCAGCCGAGCGGTCATTGTCTCCAACTCGCGGTGAAGATGTTGAACTCGTAGTGCCCGGCGGCGTGCAGGTTTGAGGTGAACACCAGCGTCTTGCCGTCGGGGGAAAACTCGGGAAACGACGTGAAGCCGCCGTAGGAGGTGATCTGCTCAAGTCCTGTTCCGTCCAGGTTGATCAGGTACAACTCGAAGTCCGAACTGTCGCAGTGCTGCTTGTTGGAGGCAAACAGAATTTTCTTTCCGTCCGGCGTAAACGTGGGCGCGAAACTGGCGCAGCCGAAGTGCGTGATCTGCCGGGCGTGCGCGCCGTCGGAGTCGGCGACGAATAGCTCCATCTTCATCGGCGTGGTGAGGCCCTGCGCCAGCAGTTCCTTGTACTGCTTAGTCGCGGCCGCCGTTTTCGGATGATTCGCGCGCCAGACAATGTGCTTGGCGTCCCGGCTGTACACGGCGCCGCCGTCATAGCCGACTGAGCGGGTGAGCCGGTGCTTGCCCGAACCGTCGTCCGCCATGGTCCACAGCTCGAGATCGTGGCTCGCCATGGAGGTGTAAATGATGCGGCCCGTGGCGAAGTTCACCGTGGCTTCCGCGTCATATCCAGGCGTGGTGGTGATGCGGTGAGCGTCCGAGCCATCGTCATTGGCCACGTAGATGTCGTAGCTCGGATAGACGGCCCATACGTAGCCCTTGCTGCGGTCCGCCGGCGGCGGGCAGGCGTCGCCTTCGGCTTCCGTCGACGCGTAAAGAATGTGGTGATTGTCCGGCAGGAAGTAGCCGCAGGTCGTGCGTCCGTGGCCGCTCGAAACGCGATGCACGTGCGTGCCGTCCGCGTCCATGATGTAAATCTGGTCGCACTCGGCGCCGTCGCGAGTGGATTGGAAGATCAGCCGCTTGCCGTCCGGCGACCAGTAGGCTTCGGCGTTCTGCCCCGCGAAAGTAAGCTGCCGCGGCTCGCCCAAGTGGCTCAGTTGCGCGGAAAGCGGTGCGGCGAACAGCAGCGCGGAGCACAGTGTCAGGCCGAACAAACGGGTACCCATGAACTGAGGATACAGTCGGCGAGTCCGCGCCGCTCCGCCCATCGCGCGCCCCGGAAGAATATAATCACGGGGAATCCGCATGTCCAATCAAGAATTGTCCGGCAAAGTTGCCCTCATTACCGGTGCGAGCAAAGGGCTCGGCAAAGCCATGGCCTTCGCGCTCGCCCAAGCAGGCTGCCGCGTCGCTCTCGTTTCGCGCGACGAGGCATTACTCGAGAAAGTCCGTAGCGAAATCGCCGGTTCCGGCGGCACGGCCGACGTCTATCGCGCCGACGTGACCAAAGAACAAGACGTGGCGCGCCTCGCCGAAGAGATTCCCTCCCGCAGCGGCCGCGTCCAGATCCTCATCAACAACGCGGGCATCAACATCCGCAAGAACCTCACCGAGTTCACCCTCCCCGAATGGCAAAGCGTGATGGACACGAACCTCACCAGTGTGTTTCTCCTCTGCCGTGCCTTCGTGCCCGGAATGCGAGGCACCGGCTATGGCCGCATTCTGAACATGACGTCGATCATGGCGCACGTTTCCCTCCCCGGCCGCGCCGCGTATTCTTCGAGCAAAACCGCTCTCCTCGGCCTCACCCGCGCCCTCGCGCTCGAACTCGCCCAGGAAGGCATCACGGTCAACGGCATCAGCCCCGGACCGTTCGCCACCGACATGAATCTTCCCCTCATTAACAACCCCGAGGCCAACGCGCAGTTTCTCGCGAGCATCCCGGTCGGCCGCTGGGGCCAGGTCAACGAGATCGGCGCCCTGGCGCGCTATCTGTGTTCGCAAGACGCCGGCTTCATCACCGGCACCGATATCTTGATCGATGGAGGATGGTGCGCACGATGAACCCGCAGAACCCGAATTCGCCCCCCGCTTCCTCGGGCGGCATCTCGCGGCGCAGCGCGCTGCCGCTCACCGCTCTGGCGGCCTCCTCCTACAAGCGCATTCTCGGCGCGAACGACCGCGTGCAGGTCGGCTTCATCGGCTTCGGCCTCATCGGCCACGAACACGTCTTCGATTTCAGCCATCAAAAGGACTGCGACCTCGCCGCGATGTGCGACGTCTACCAGCCC
>JAKAJI010000550.1 GCA_021813825.1 Acidobacteriota bacterium
CGATCTAGCTCCGGGTGAGCTAATCTCCGACTTGCCGGCGTGGGTCGAGAAGCGAGTCGATCTGCTCCGCGGTAAGGCCGCTCTTTTCCTGGGCGACCTGGCGGATCGTGCGGCCGGTTTTCCATGCCTCCTTAGCCAACTCCGCCGCCTTTTCATAGCCGATCACGGGGACGAGCGCCGTCACCATGGCGAGCGATTGCTCGACGAATCCTTCGGCGCGGGCGCGGTCGGCTTTGAGCGAGTCCACGAGCCTGACCTGGAGATTTCGTGAGGAGTTGGCGAGCAACTCGATGGAGGCGAGCAGGTCATAGGCCATGATCGGCATCATGACATTCAGTTCAAAGTTGCCGGCCGCGGCGCACCAGGCGATCGCGGCGTCATAGCCGATGACTTGAGCGCACACCATCAACACGCTCTCGGCGATCACCGGGTTCACTTTGCCGGGCATGATGCTGGAGCCGGGTTGCACCGCCGGCAACTGCAACTCGCCGATGCCACAGCGAGGGCCGGAGCCGAGCCAGCGAAGGTCGTTGGCGATTTTGGTCAACGCCACCGCGTAAGAGCGCAGGGCGCCGCTGAGGAAACACACCGCGTCGCGGGCCGCCTGCGCTTCGAAGTGATTGCGCGCCTCCCGGAAGGGGATGCCGGTCTCGGCGGCGATCCCGGCGATCACGTCCGAGGCGAAGCCTGGCGCGGCGTTCAGGCCCGTTCCCACCGCGGTGCCTCCCAGGGCCAACTCGTAGATACCGGGCAGGGCGCTTTCGATGCGCTCCGAGGAAGCCTCGATCTGCCGTGCGTAGCCCGAGAATTCCTGGCCCAGGCGCATCGGCACGGCGTCCTGCAGGTGGGTGCGGCCTATTTTGATGACGTCGTGAAACTCGTGGGCCTTGCGATCGAGCGAATCGCGGAGGTGGCGTGCGGCGGGAAGGAGCCGGTGGTGAACCTGTTCCGCGGCTGCGATGTGCATCGCGCTGGGGATGACATCATTGCTGGACTGGCCGAGATTCACCTGATCGTTCGGGTGGGCGCCGGCGAGGAACCCGATCACCTCGTTGGCGTTCATGTTCGTCGAGGTCCCGCTGCCGGTCTGGAAGACGTCGACGACAAACTGATCGTCATACGCTCCTTCCACGACCTTTTGGGCTGCGGCTTCGATCGCTTCGGCCAGGTCCGGGCTCAGTTGGCCGAGGCGGCCATTCACGCGCGCGGAGGCCAGCTTGATCAGCCCCAGAGCCCGAATGAACGGCCTTGGAAACCGGAGGCCGCTGATGGGGAAGTTCTCGATGGCGCGAGCGGTGTGCGCGCCGTAGGCCGCGCCGGCCGGGACTCGCATTTCGCCCATGGTGTCGTGCGTGACGCGGTCGTCGTTCATGCCTCCATTGTGCGTCCGGCGGGCGGGTGTGCCGTGGCGGCTAAGTTGTTGGGCCGTGCATCCGGGACGCTTGGACCGGCTGATCGGCGAGGGAGCGTACCTTGTTTCCGAAGCGTTCGGAACACTGCTCGCCGGGAATTAGAAAGATCCTAGCCTATGTGCTGCTCGAAATCGCCGGGGCGCATTGGGCGCGCCCCGCGCGGTGCAAGAAGAAAACGGAGATGTGTGGATGCGTTGCGTTTACTTGATCCCGGATAAGGGGATGAGAACTGTTTCCAGTTTGGCTTCCCGTGGTCCCAGTTGAGATTCCCGCTCGAGCTTGCCGGGCATCGCGCAGCGGGCCATGCCGTCACGGGTCCAGACTTCGGAGAAGAAGCGCTGGTCGCCGTAGCGGTGGAAGACGACGGCTTCGGCCGCGCCAGGGTTAGCCCGGTAACCCGCGTTGCTTCTGGGCGCGAGCACGGAAACGGACTCGCCGGTGTGGGTGTTGATGATTCGCAGCACATCGGCCGCCGCCTCGGAGGACAGCAGTTTGTATTCGCCCGCCGGCATCGCCGCCGACGAGACTGTGAAATCGAACGGGATGTTGACCACGGCCCTGGTTTGCGCCGGTAGCGCCGCGGCCCCGAGCGTAGCGCCCAGCACCAGGACGATGGCATTCAGCTTTGTCATATTGTGTTGTTCCCCTTTTCCGTCCCTCAAGTCCTTTCTTGCGGAACGAGGAGCGGATGGGCAATCGGCGAGCCAAACGCGCCCGATGCCTGGTCTTTTTGTTCAAGTCATTGAAAGCGAACCATGCGGCGCATTCAGGGGAAGGCTGGGGTGCGGAGGGAGTCATCAAAAGGTGAAATCAGGCCTCCCGCGTAACGAAATGGGGAACGGGTACACTAGTTACACAGAGGCCATGCAGGCCAGGCTTCTCGTGATCGGCAGTGATTCGGGGGGAGCGTCCTATCCGATCACGGACTCGGAGTTCCGCATCGGACGCAGCCGGGACAACCATGTGTGTCTTTCGGACGCTTCGGTTGCCGGCGCCCACTGCGTCATCAAGCGCGGGTCGGGCGGCTTTCTGATTCGCAATCTTGCCGGCGGCGCCGGGACTCTCGTGAACGGGAGTGCCGTCCAAGAGCAGGCCCTTGCCGATAGCGATTGCATCACGGTTGGGGCGGTTTCGTTACGGTTCCTGGCCGGAGACGAGGCTGCCGGCGCGGTGGAAGGCGGAACGTCTGAGGAACA
>JAKAJI010000001.1 GCA_021813825.1 Acidobacteriota bacterium
TTTCTACGACTACTTCGAACGGACGTTCGGATGGAGCCGTTCGCAGATTACGCTGGGATTCCCGCTGGCGGCGCTGCTGACCATCTGGGCCGGGCCGCTGCTTGTTCCGAAGTTCAGCCCGCGGAAGCTGATCCTGGTTGGCCTGACGCTGACGACGATCGCGTTGGCTGGCTTTTCGCGGATGGGCGGTTCGCTTTCGCTGTACTACACGCTGTGGGTGGTTTACACGGTGGGCTACATCGCTGCCGGGCCGATTCCGCACCAGATCATCGTTTCGCACTGGTTTCGGAAGAAGCGCGGGACCGCGATGGGAATTGTGTATGTTGGCGTGGGGCTGCTGGGTTCGGTGGGATCGCTGATGGTGAAGCCGCTGACGGCTTCGCTTGGATTCCGCAATGCCCTGCTCTGCCTGGCGCTGATGTTGTTCGCGGCATGGCCCGTGGTGCTGTTCGTGCTGCGGGACCGGCCGGCGGACATGGGCCTGTTTCCGGACGGCGATGCGGCGCCGCCAGCGGAAGCATCGCTTAAACCGGAAAGCTTCGGCAAGCTGTTTAAGAGCTATGCGTTCTGGCTGCTGCTGATCGGGAGTTTTTGTTCGATCGGGTCGATCGGCGCGGTGAACTTCCACATGAAGTTCGTGTTCCTGGACCAGGGGTTCCGTGCGGGCGAACAACTGGATTCGACGTGGCGGACGGCTTCGGTGCTGATTTTGTGGTCGAGCATTATCGGGCGGCTGTCGATCGGATTTCTGGCGGACAAGTTCTCGAAGAAGTACGTGATGCTGGCGACGTATTTCATCGTGGCGGCGACGATTCCGCTGCTCCGGGGGGTGCACCCGCCCGGTCAGCCGTATGCGTTCGCGGTTTTGTTTGGCCTGGCGATGGGGGCCGACTACATGCTGATTCCGCTGATGGCGGCCGAGGAGTTTGGCGTGAACACGCTGGGGCGTGCGATGGCGGTAATTCTTCCGGTGAACACGATCGGCCAGACTTGGTTTCCGTATTTCGTCTCCGTAGTACGGGACCGCTCGCCAAACTACACGGTCGCGATGGGACTGGTGTTCGCGGTGGCGATTGCGGGGGCGGCGGCGATTGCGCTGTTGCCGCGCAAGGCTGCTCTGGTAGAGTGAACCTCATGCTTCGGCTGACGATTCTTGCGGTTCTGCTGGTTCCTTTTTCCTGGGCGGCGACGAAGCCCGTGGTGGTTCGCGCGGCGCGGATGTTCGATTCCGTGCATGGGCGCATCGTGTCGCCAGGCGTGGTGGTGGTGAGCGATGGGAAGATCGCGGCCGTCGGAGCGGACGCCAAGATTCCGGCCGGAGCCGAGACGGTGGACCTGGGCGATGCGACGCTGATGCCCGGGTTCATCGATGCGCACACGCACCTGTCGATGATGTACAGCGACGATTGGAAGCAGAACTTCATCGACGAACTACGCAAGCCGGTGCCCGAGCAAACGCTCGACGCCATCGCGAACCTGCGTGTGACGCTGATGGCGGGATTTACGACGGTGCGGGATGTCGGCTCGGCGCACGAGATGGATGTGTCTTTGCGCGACGCGGCACGCGAAGGGCTCATTCCCGGGCCGCGGATGCTGGTGGCGGTTCATGCGATCGGGTCGACGGGCGGGCACTGCGACGACACGGCGGGATTCCGGCAGGGGCTGTTTGCGGAGCCGGGGCCGTCGGACGGGGTGATCAACGGCCCGGACGATGCGCGGCGGGCGGTGCGGATTGCGGTGAAGTACGGCGCGGATGTGATCAAGACGTGCGCGACCGGCGGGGTGCTGTCGCTGACGGACGAAGTGGACACGGCGCAGCTAAGCCAGGAGGAGATGAATGCGCTGGTGAGCGAGGCGCACTCGCTACACCGGAAGACGGCGGCGCACGCGCATGGGGCGACGGGCGCCAAGCGGGCGATTCGCGCGGGGATCGATTCGATTGAGCATGGGTCGTTCCTCGACGATGAGGCGCTGCACATGATGAAGGAGCGGGGGACGTATTTTGTGCCGACGCTGATGGCGCCGTGGTGGATTGGCGACCGGCTGGAGCATGGGATTTACTATCCGCCGGCGATTGCCGAGAAGGCGCGGGCGGCGATTCGCGCGGTGAATCAGACGTTCCAGAAGGCGCTCGAGATGGGGATTCAGATCGGGCTGGGCACGGACGCGGCGGTGTATCCGCACGGGCGGAACGCGCATGAATTTGTTTTGATGTCGGGGCTGGGGATGCGTCCGGAGGCGGCGCTTCAGGCGGGGACGATTGTGGATGCGAACCTGCTGGGCATCGCGAATGAGATTGGGTCGCTCGATGCGGGCAAGAGCGCGGATGTGGTGGCCGTGCCGGGGAATCCAGTGGATGACATCACGCGGGTGGAGCACGTATTTTTTGTGATGAAGCAGGGCGTGGTTTATCGCAACGACAAGGGGACGGCTACAGCCCGGTAGGGGCGAAGTGGTTGAGGGGTCCGGCGCCGTGGCCGAAGCCGGGGTTGGTTTCGATGGCGCGGGTGATCCAGCGCTTGGCTTGCTCGACGGCGGGGACGAGAGGGACACCGAGGGCGAGCAGCGCGGTGATGGCGGCGGAATAGGTGCAGCCGGTGCCGTGGGTGTGGGGCGTCTGGATGCGCGGGGCGGGCAGTTCGAGGAAGCGGCCGTCCGTGAACAGGACGTCGACGGCGGGGCCCGAGAGATGGCCACCTTTGACGAGAACGTTTTTCGCGCCGGCGCCGGCGAGGGCGCGGGCGGCGTCGCGCATGGCTTCAACGGTTGAAACCGGGCGGCCCGTGAGGGCGGAGGCTTCGGAGAGATTGGGAGTGAGCAGCGCGGCCAGGGGAAGCAGGGCTTGCTTGAGCACATGGGCGGCGGCGTCGTCGAGCAGGGGGGCTCCGTGCTTGCTAATCATCACGGGGTCGACAACAAGCGGGAAGGGGAAAGACGCGGCGGCGTGGGCGATGGCTTCGATGAGGGCGGCGTTGCCGAGCGCGCCGGTTTTTGCGGCTTGGGGAGGGATGTCGGAGACGACGGCCTCGATCTGGGCGGCGACGAGTTCGGGACGTAAAAGCTCGACGGCCGTCACGCCGGCCGTGTTTTGCACGGTAACCAACGTGACGGCCGCCTCGCCGTAAACGCCGAACTGATGAAAGGTTTTGAGATCGGCCTGCAGGCCGGCACCGCCGCTCGGGTCTGAGCCGGCGATGGTGAGAGCCGCGGGCCGTGCCGCCACGGTTACTTCACCGGCGAAAGCAGCGAGGGCGTCGCCGGAGCTTTACCGAAGAAGTCGTCGTTGAGCTTGGTGGAGACGGCTTCGCGAAGCTGGTCCGTTTCCTTCCGCGCTTCGTCGTTCTTGAGTTGGGACTCAATCGAGCTCTGGACCTCGCTCAGCGGCTTGAACTTGACCTCCTCGACTTCGATGATGTGATAGCCGAAGGGAGTCTTGACGGGGTCGCTGATTTTGCCGACCGGAAGGGCGAAGGCCGCGTTGGCAAAGTCCGGCACGTACTGGTTCTTGGCGGCGAAGCCGAGTTCCCCGCCCTTGGCGCCGGTGGCGGTGTCATCGGATTCGGCCTTGGCTTCGGCGGCAAAGTCGGCGCCGGCGTCGAGCTTCTTCTTGATGTCCTGGGCCTTGGCGAGCGCCTCTTCGGGCGTCAGGTCCTTGGCGCCCGGGCGGAGCGGCACGCGGGACCCCTTGTAGCGGACCAGGATGTGGCGGATGCGATCTTCCTGGTAGTCGGCCTTATGCGCGTCGTAGTAGGACTGTACCTCGGCGGCGTCGACTTTGGCGGTGTCGCGCAGTTCCTGGACGAGGAAACCGGCGAGCATCTGGTTGACCTGCAACTGGGTGATTTCCTGGACTTCGGGACGGTCGTTGATCTTGCGTTTCCTGGCTTCCTGGGCCAGGGCTTCAATCTCGGCGATCTGGGTGGCGACCTGGCGCTTGGCGGGGCCCATGGCCTGATTGCGCACGTTTTCGGGCATGGCCTTCAGGAGGTCTTCATACTGCTTGCGGGTCATTTGGATTGAGCCGACAGAGAGAACCACAGCGTCCTCCGGGACATTGGAGGACGGCAGCGGCTGAACTGCCTGACTGGGCGGCGCGGCGGTACCGGGGGCCGGACGGCCGGCCGGTGTGGACTGCGCGAACAACTGGCCCACGAGGAGTGCGGGCGCAACTAGGGGGAGAAAGCGGAACGTCATGGGGTATCCCTTCAAGCATAGCGCGATTGGCGCCGGCTATGCGGAATTGCCAAGCGCGGGGGAGGAGAAGCGGGGATGGAGCACCGGGAGGAGCGGCTTTTCGACGAGCGTTTCGGGGCCGAGGCTTCCGATTTCGACTTCGACGATGCGGTTGGTGGGCCTGGGGTGGGCCAATTGAACCGGCAGGTAGTTGGCGGTGATGGCGCCGTCGCGGAGAGTGACGGCTGGAAGGCGGCGGCCTACCATGCGTTGGCGGAAGGCGTAGTTTTTCGCGGCGCTCAACTGGCGCAAGCGGCGCGCGCGTTCCCTTTTGACGGGCGGCGGGACCTGGTCCGGACTTTCCGAGGCGGGTGTGCCGGGGCGTTCGGAATAAGGGAAGACGTGGAGATAGGTGAATGGCAGGCTGTCGATGAATTGGAGGCTTTCCTCGAACTCGGCGTCGGTTTCGCCGGGGAAGCCAGCCATGACGTCGGCTCCGAAGGCGGCGTCGGGAAGGAGGGAGTAAGCGCGGTGGAGGCGCTGTTCGTAGTGGCGCGCGCGGTAGCGCCTGCGCATGCGGCGGAGGACGGTGTCGGAGCCCGACTGCAGCGGGGCATGGACGTGGGGCGCGATGCGGGGGGTTGCGGCCATGAGGTCGAGGAGGGCGTCGCTGAAGTCCATCGGCTCGACGGAACTGAGGCGGAGAAGGCGGATGGGGGTTTCGTCGAGCAGACGGCGGAGGAGGTCGACGAGGCGGAGCGTTGAGCCTCGCTCGCGGCCCCAGCGGCCGAGATTGATGCCGCTCAGGACGATTTCGGGGTGGTCGTGGGCCAGGTCGCGGACCCGCGCGACGACGTCATCGGGCGCAGCGCTGCGGCTCGGCCCGCGGACAGTGGGGATGATGCAGAAAGTGCAGAGGTTATTGCAGCCGTCCTGGATTTTGAGAGTTGGGCGGGTGCGGCCGGAGCCGGCGTCGTGGGCGAGGAGTTCGAAGGGGCCGAAAGCGCCCGCGAGGTGAATCTGGCCGTGATAGGGGGCTTCGGGGGGCGGGGCGGCGATGTCGGGAATCCGGGACTTGGCGTCGTTGCCGACGACCCAGGTGACGCCTTCGAGGGCGGCGATTTCCTGGGGGCAGCGCTGGGCGAAACAGCCGGTGACCAGGATGCGGGCCGAAGGGTTTTCGCGGTGGGCTCGGCGGACAGCGTGGCGCAGGTCATCATCGGCGGAACTGGTTACGGTGCAGGAGTTGAGGATGACGAGGCCGGCTTCGGCGGCGGTGAAAGCGGGGGTCAGGCCACGAGTTTCGAGGGCTGAGCCGATTTCGGCGCCGTCTGCCTGGGAGGCGCGGCAGCCGAAGCTTTGAATGAAAAAGCTTTCCAAGGTATTGATTATAAAGGAAGCGCTGAACGGCAGCGAGCGGCTAAAGTTTGTGTGGGGTGAGGCCGATAGTCCGGGAGATGGTGGAACGGGTACTTTCGCAGGAGGAGATCGACTCGGCGTTTCGCGCTTTGCGGGACGGCGGGGGTCAGCCGGACCTGAGCCAGCGGGCCCGGCCTTATGATTTCCGGCGGCCGGACCGGATCGCCAAGGACCAGTTACGGGCGATTCATGTGCTGCACGAGAATTTCGCGCGGTCGATCGCTTCGAGTCTTTCGGCCTATCTGCGCGCGTACATGATGGCGAACCTGGTTTCGGTGGAGCAGCTCTCCTTCATGGAGTTCACGCACTGCCTGCCGTCGCCGAGTTTTCTGGTGGCGCTGGGCATGAAGCCCTACGAAGGCAGCGCGGTGCTGGAGATCAACCCGGCGCTGGCGTTTCCGATTCTCGAGATGCTGCTGGGGGGGAGCGGGAAGACCGGCACGCGGATCACGAGGGAGGTGACCGAGATCGAGCAGAGCATTCTCGAAGGGGTGCTGCGGCTGATTCTGCACGACCTGCGGCAGGCGTGGCAGAGCGTGGCGTCGCTCGATTTCTCGATCCAGAATTACGAAACCGAACCACAGTTGCTGCAGATCCTGGCGCCGAACGAGGCGGTGGTGGCGATTTCGATCGAAGTTCGGCTGGGCGATGTATCGGGGATGATGAACCTGGGCATTCCGTCGATCATTGTGAAGATGCTGCGGCAGAAGTTCGACCAGCAGTGGTCGGTGAGGAAGTCGGGCAGCAACGAAGACGAGCAGGCGAGGCTGCTGCGGTTGATCAAGCCGGCGAAGATGCGGCTGGACGCGAGGCTGCAAGGGCCGACGCTTCGCGCCTCCGACCTGCTGGATCTGCAACCGGGGGATCTGCTCGAGTTCGACCACGGGGTCGAGAGGCCGATCGACCTTCTCATCAACGGGAAGCTGAAGTTCAAGGGATCGCTGGCGGCTTCCGGGCAGAAGAAGGCTTTCGCGATCGAAAAGCAGTATCACCCGGCCGAGTGATTCCTGCCGGTACGCGTGATCAGGCGCGCGCCGCGGTTGAAGGTCAGGTAGAGAAAGCCCCACTGCAGGAAGACGAGCAGGCGGTTTGAGAACTCGACGATGTACATCAGGTGAATGAAGAGCCAGATGAGCCAGGCGGGGAAGCCGGAGAACTGCATGCCGAAGATGTCGGCGACGGCGGCGGCGCGGCCGATGACGGCGAGTTGGCCTTTGTCCCGGTAACGGAACGGGGCGAGGGGCGCTTGGCCGCGGAGACGGCGTTCGATCTGCCTGGCGGCGTAGTCACCTTGCTGCATGGCGACCTGGGCGACGCCGGGCAACGGCGCCCCGGTTTCGTTGGTGACGTAGGCGAGGTCTCCGATGACGAAGATTTCGGGATGGCCGGGGAGGGTGAGGTCGGCTAGCACGGCGACTTGCCCGTTAGGGCCCAGCGATGCGCCGGCCTGGCGAGCGAGAACGGCGCCGAAACTCGATCCACGAACCCCGGCGGCCCAGATCACCGTTCGCGCGGCGATCCTTTCGGGACCGGTTCGGGTCTGCACGTCGACGCCGCACTCGTCGATGTTCACGACGCGGACGCCGGTGCGGGCCCGCACGCCTTCCTCGATGAGCAGGCGCTCGGCCGCGGCGGAAAGGCGGGGCGGAAACGGGGGCAGCACGCGGTCCGATCCGTCGAGGAGGAGGATTTCGGCCTCTTCGGGGCGGATGCGGCGGAAATCGTGGCGGAGGGTGTCGTGGGCGATTTCCCCGAGGGCTCCGGCCAACTCGACGCCGGTGGCTCCGGCGCCGACGACGACAAAGGTGAGCCATTCTTTGCGGCGCTGCGGGTCTTCTTCGCGCTCGGCGACCTCGAAGGCGTGCAGGATGCGGCTGCGGATCATCGTCGCTTCTTCGACGGTTTTCAGGCCTGCGGCGGCTTCGCGCCAGGCATCGTGGCCGAAGTAGGTGGTTTCGGAGCCGGTGGCTACGATGAGCGAGTCATACTCGAGCCGGCCGTCGGAAAGGATGAGGAGGCGGCGAGTGGCGTCGAGATCGACGGCTTCCCCGAGCAGGACGCGGGTGTTGCGCTGGCGGCGCAAGACGGCGCGGAGGGGGGAAGCGATCTCGCCGGGGGAGAGCGCCCCGGTAGCCACCTGGTAGAGCAGGGGCTGGAAGAGGTGGAAATTGCGGCGGTCGACGAGGGTGAGTTCGACGGGGGCGCGGCCGAGCGCGCGGGCGGCGTAGAGGCCGCCGAATCCGCCTCCGAGAATCAGGACACGATGCGCAGCCACCGTAGTTCTCCTCTCCGCTTTCATTTTCGGGCAGGGTGGGGACGGCGGGAGGGAAAGTTTCCTATCCTGTGAGTTGCTCATCATGAACTACCGCAAACTTGGCAGGACGAATTGGGAAGTCAGCGAAATCGGATATGGCGCCTGGGGCATCGGCGGGACGCAGTGGCTCGGCGGGACCGACGACGAGTCGGTGCGGGCGGTGCGCCGCGCGCTGGAGCTCGGGCTCAATTTCATCGACACGGCGCTGGCCTACGGCGACGGGCACAGCGAGCGGCTGGTGGGGCAGATTGTGCGCGAGTCGGGCCGGAAGGTGACGATTGCGACGAAGGTGCCGCCGAAGAACCGCGTTTGGCCGGCGCAACCCGGCGTGGGGATCAAGGACGTTTTCCCGTACGACTACATCGTGGGCTCGACCGAGCAGAGCCTGCGGAACCTGGGCGTCGAGACAATCGACCTGCAGCAGTTGCACGTGTGGAACCCGGAGTGGGTCGAGCGGGAAGAATGGAAGCGGGCGTTCGAGGACTTGAAGCGGTCCGGCAAGGTGCGGGCCGTGGGCATTTCGATCAACGACCATCAGCCGGACTCGGCGCTGGCCATCATCCGGACCGGACTGATCGAGACGGTCCAGGTGATTTACAACATCTTCGACCAGAGTCCGGAGGAGAACCTGTTTCCGCTGTGCCGCGAGAGGAACATCGGCGTGATTGCGCGGGTTCCGCTCGATGAGGGGAGCCTGACGGGATCGATTACGGAAGAAACGGTCTTCGAGCCGGGCGAATTCCGGGCGTGGTACTTCCGGGGCGACCGGAAGAAGCAGGTGGTGGAGCGTGTGGAGGCTCTGCGGAAGGACCTGGCAGGAGTCGAAGGCGAACTGGCTCAGACGGCGCTGCGGTTCTGCCTGAGCCATCCGGCGGTCACGAGTGTCATTCCGGGCATGCGGCGCGTGAAGACGGTGGAGAGCAGCATGCGGGCCTCTGCGCTGGGTCCGCTGAGCGACGATGTGCTCGCGATCCTCCGGCGCCACCGTTGGCAGCGGAATTTTTACGATTAGGCGGCGCGCGCCTTACTCCCGGGTGGTGATTTCGACGCCACCGAGCACACCGCGCTGGGGCATGACGACGCCGGGGATGTCGTAGTAGACGGTGTCGGTCAGGTTGGTGAGCTGGAGGAAGGGGCGGACGCGGCCGCGGGCCCAGGCCACACTGGCGTCCCAGACGGCGTAGGCGTAGCTGTCGTAGCGCTCGAGGACGCCGATACGGGTGCGGGCGACGAGCCAGTCGCTCAGGGTTCCGCGCCAGGCGACGACGCCGCTGTGCACGGGGTAGTTAAAAACGTATTTGGAAACGAAGAGCGGGTTGGCGGCTTTGTTGCCCGCGAGGCCGGTGTACTCGAAGTCGAGGGTCTGGGAGGGGAGCGGCTGCCACTCCAGTTGCGCTTCGCCGCCGGTGAAGACGATGCGGTCGAAGTTGGTGGCTTGGAAGAAATTGGCGTTGACGGCGCGGACGTAGTCGATCAGGTTCGAGTCGCGCCGCTCGAAGACGCCGAGGGTGGCGCGGAGGTTGCGGCCAGGGTGGATGTCGAGGCCGGCTTCATAGTTCCAGTCGCTTTCGGGCTTCAGGTTGGGGTTGCCGTGGTTGGCGGGGTCGAAGTAGTAGAGGTCCGTGTAGCTGGGAAGGCGGAAGCCGCGGCTGACGGAGGCGCGGAGCTTGAAAACGGGTGTGAGGAAGTAGCCTGCGCTGACGGTGGGGTCGAGCTGGGTGTTGTAGGCGTCGTAAACGTCGGTGCGGAGGCCGGCGTTGAAGGAGAAGCGGTGGAACGAGGGCAGATCCCAGCCGGCGTATGCGCCGCCGTAGACGCGGGAATGGATGCCGAGGTTGTTGCTGTCGATGGCGTCGGAAAACATTTCCGCCCCGTAATGGATTTGCGAATTTCCGGGCAGGTCGTCGGTGCGGCGGAGGTCTCCTTCCCAGCTATCGACGATGTGGCGGTTGGTGTAGATCTGCGGGTCGTCGCGGAAGAGGACGAAGAGGTCGGTCTGGCGGCGGTAGGTGAGGTCGGCTTCGGTGTTTTTGCCGAGTTCCTGGCGGACGCTGGCGAACCATTCTTTGGTGCGCTCCCAGGAGGGGAAGTTGCCGTAGAACTGATCGGCGCCGAAGGGGCGGTCGCTTCCGGCGAGGAGGATGTCGGTGGCGCCGAGGCTGGTGCGGATGTGGGTGAGGGAGGCGAGGGAGAGGAGGCGGTAGTCGCGGTCCGGCATGAAGCCGCTGGAAAAATCGCGCGAGAAGGAGACTTCTTCCGCGATGCGGCCCCAGACGCCACCGAGCGAGCCGTCTTCTTCGTTGCGGCCGAAGTTGCCGAGGGCGGAGCGGAGGGTGATTTCGGGCGACGTAGGAGGCTCGGCGATGAGGTTGACGACGCCGGTCATGGCATCGGGGCCGTACTGCGAGGAACCGGAGCCTTGGAGGACCTGGATCTGGCTGAGAGCGTCGAGGGGAACGGGGAGGTCCATGTTGTTGTGGGCGGTTTGGGCGTCGTTCAGGCGGATGCCATTCAGAAGGACCAGCGATTGCGCGAATGTGCCGCCGCGGATGGAGAGGTCGGCGGAAACGCCGGCGGGGGCGCGTTCCTGGAGGTCGACGGAGGAGTCGAGTTTGAGGAAGTCGGCGTAGGAGTTGTAGAGCAGACCGCCGTCCTGGCGTACGTCGAAGACCTGGACGGTGCGGTTGACCTCGTCGAGTGGAGCGGGTTCGAACGTACCGGTGACCACCACCTTCTCGTAGAGCGATTTTTTTTCACTAGACGGCGGCGCGGATGCGGGCGACGGCGGGGGATTCTGCTGCGCGAGGGCAGAGGTAGCGGCGAACAAAATTGCGAAACTGACTCTTTTCATCCTGGACAATTTGGTGTAAAAACAAAAACAGGTAGTATTGGTTTTAGGATTTCCTGTGAACGGCGTGGACAGACCGTTGATTCAAGTGGAGATACACACCGCCCCCCACGCGCGTGTTTTGCACAGAGATTGTCACAGGGTAACCCGAAGTGCGGACAGAGTCCATTTCGCCCTTGTTCGCCCCCCGTTCCTCCCGTTAAGGTAATACGGTTAGCGATGATCTCACGAGACCTCATCAGCGAGAAGGGACTTCCGGCAAACGTCGATGCGGAACGGTTCGTGCTTGGCGCGATTCTGCTGGAAGATTCGCAGTTCGTGCAGGTGGCCGGGGCGCTGGAGGCCAATGATTTCAGCATCGAGAAGCATCGAAAGATTTTCCTGCGGATGTTGGATCTGCACGACCGGGGCGAATCGATCGACCGCATCACGCTGACGAACGAACTGATCCGGCAGAACCAGCTTGAGCAGGTGGATGGGCTCAACTACATCGTCTCGCTCGACGACGGGCTTCCGAAGATCGTCAACCTGGAGAGCTATGTCCGCATTGTGAAGGAGAAGGCGGTGCTGCGGGACCTGATCGCGGCGTCGCAGCGGACGATCAACCAGTGCCTGCTGGGGACCGACGAGCCGGCCGAGATACTGGCGGAGGCCGAGGAGAGCCTCCTGCGGCTCGGTGAGGCGGGCACGAAGAACGAGCTTCTCAGCCCGAGCCAGATTCTCGAGCAGTTCGACGGCGGCATCAACAGTTTTCTCGACCCGAGCAAACGGGTGAAAGGACTGGGCACGCCATTCAGCCGCTTCAACGAGATGACGGGCGGGCTGCACAAGGGCGAGTTGTTCATTCTGGCGGCGCGTCCTTCGATGGGCAAAACGGCTCTTGCGCTCAACATCGCGCAGCACGTGGCGTGCCAGCAGGAGAAGACCGTTGCGGTGTTTTCGCTGGAAATGTCTAAAGAGTCGCTGCTGACGCGCATGCTGTGCGCCGGGGCGTATGTGGACCAGCAGCGGTTCCGGGCCGGGTACCTGAACCAGGACGAGCGCATGAAGTTGAGCGCCACGGCTTCGGAGATGATGCGGGCGCCGCTGTACATCGACGACACCTCCGGCACGAACCTGATGGACATTCACTCGAAGCTGCGCCGGTTGAAGAGCCAGCAAGGGCTGGACCTGGTGATCCTGGACTATTTGCAGTTGATGAACGGCGGGGGCAAGCGGTATGAGAACCGGAACCAGGAAGTGAGCGCGCTGTCGCGGGGCCTGAAGCTGCTGGCGAAGGAACTGGATGTGCCGATTGTGGTGCTTTCGCAGTTGAGCCGCGCGCCCGAAACGCGGCAGGGTGACCACCGGCCGCAGATGAGCGATCTTCGGGAATCGGGCTCGATCGAGCAGGACGCCGATTTGGTGGGTTTCATCTTCCGTGAGGAAGTGTACAAGCCGGACCGGGAGGACCTGAAGGGCGTGGCGGAACTGATTATTGCCAAGCAGCGCAACGGCCCGATCGGCCGTGTGAAGCTGGTGTTTCTGCGCGAGAGCACGCGCTTTGTCGACGCCGCGGACGGCGGCGCGGGCGACGACGGCGAGTAGCCGCTTTCCTTGACTCCGTTCTCACTGTGTCCTACCTTGAAGGTTCTATGAGGAAGAAAGTGACGGTTGTGGGCGCCGGCAATGTCGGCGCGTCGTGCGCGTTGCGCATTGCGGATAAGGAACTGGCGGACGTCGTGCTGGTGGACGTGGCCGAAGGGGTTCCACAGGGCAAGGGTCTTGACCTGCTGCAGTCGGGGCCGGTCGAAGGGTACAACTCAAGCGTCATCGGCGCGAACGACTACGCGCCGACGGCGGGCTCGGACGTCGTGGTGATCACGGCGGGCCTGGCGCGGAAACCGGGCATGAGCCGGGACGATCTGCTGATGGCCAATTATGAGGTGGTGAAGTCGGTCACCAAGCAGGTGGCGGCGCATTCGCCGAACGCGATTCTGGTGCTGGTAACCAATCCGCTCGATGCGATGTGCTGGACGGCAATGCAGGTTTCGGGCTTTCCGAAGAACCGCGTGATCGGCATGGCGGGCGTGCTGGATACGGCGCGTTTCCGGACGTTCATCGCGGCGGAACTGAACGTGGCGCCGGCGAGCGTGACGGCGATGGTGCTGGGCGGGCACGGCGACACGATGGTGCCGCTGGTCCGGCTGAGCAGCGTGGCGGGCATCCCGCTGACGGAACTTCTCGACAAGACGACGCTGGACGGCCTGGTGAACCGGGCGCGCAATGGCGGCGCGGAGATTGTGAAGCTTCTCAAGACGGGGAGCGCGTACTATGCTCCGGCGTCCGCGGCAGTAGAGATGGTGCAGTCGATCCTGCTCGATCAGAAGAAGGTGCTGCCGTGCTCGGCGTATCTGGAAGGCGAATACGGTCTGAAGGGTATGTTCGTGGGCGTGCCGGTGAAACTGGGCTCGCAGGGCATCGAGAAGATTTACGAGCTTCGTCTGGAGGAAGACGAGAAGGCCGCGCTGGCCAAGAGCGCCGGCGCCGTCACCGAACTGATCGAAATTCTTCAGCAGAAGGCGGGGAACTGAGCCCGCCGGCGATCGCTTGGGTATGACCGGAAACGCAACGGCCATGGCGCAGGCGACGCCGCGGATCGACCCGGAATTCGCCGTCTTTAAGCTGGTGGTGAAGCCTTCGAAGATTCACCGCTGGGGTGTGTTCGCCGGTGAGGACATTCCGGGGCGGCGGAAAGTGATTGAGTACACGGGCGAACGCATCTCGCGGCGCGAGACGAAGAAGCGCTGCGAGCGGCCGTTGAATTACATATTCACGCTGGACTCCTACTGGGCGCTCGACGGCTCAGTAGGAGGCAGCGGGGCCGAGTTCATCAATCATTCGTGCGAGCCGAACATCGAGGCGCGTATTGTCAAGGGCCACATTCTGTACTTCAGCCTGCGCGAGATCCGCAAAGGGGAAGAACTCACCGTCGACTACCATTTCGACAAGAAGGTGGAGAAGGTGCCGTGCTCGTGCGGCGCCCGGCGCTGCCGCGGAACGATTAATCTAACTTAGAGCAAGCTCCGCGCCGGCCGGGTGGCGGGTTCGAATTCCCGGCGGCGGAAAGGAACCCGAGCCATGTTGAGCCATCCACCTACCCCCGTTGCGCCGGGCGGAGGCCACGCACTGACCGCCGGCGAAATTCCGCGCGCCATCGGCGCCGTTCTCGACGCGACGAAATTCATCGACATGCACACGCACTTGTTCGAGCCGTCGCTGGGCGAGCTGGGACTGTGGGGAATCGATGAGCTGCTGACGTATCACTATCTGGAAGCCGAGCTGTTTCGATCGAGCTCCGTTTCACCGGGCGCGTACTTTGCGCTGAATAAGCGCGAGCAGGCGGACCTGATCTGGCGGACGCTGTTTGTGGAGAACACGCCAGTATCGGAGGCGACGCGCGGGGTGGTGGCGGTGCTGGACGCTTTCGGCCTGCCGGTGCGCACTGCGGCGCTCGGCGAGGCGCGAGCGTTCTTCGCCTCGCGCGGCCTGGATGAGCATATCGACGACGTGTTCCGCCTGGCAGGGATTGACCGCGCGGTGATGACCAACGATCCGCTCGACCCCGCCGAGAGCCCGCTGTGGGAGCGTGGCGCGGGCGGCGATCCGCGATTTCAGGCGGTGCTGCGGCTGGACCGCGTGCTGAACAAGTGGCCGTCGCATTGGCGCGAACTGGTTTCGCGAGGATACAAGGTGGCGGAGGACCTGAGCGGCGGGACGGTGGAGGAGGTGCGGCGGTTTCTCGATGACTGGACCGCGCGGATGAAGCCGGTTTACATGGCCGTTTCCCTGCCCCACACGTTCGCGTTTCCCGAGGACAGCGTGCGCGGGCGCCTGCTGCGGGACGCGGTGCTGCCGGCGTGCCGGGAGGCGGGGATTCCGCTGTCGCTGATGATTGGCGTGCGCTATCAGGTGAACCCCGCGATTCGCCTGGCCGGGGACGCGGTGGGCGTCGCAGACCTCGGAGCGTTGGAACGGCTGTGCCACGACTTTCCGTCGAACCGCTTCCTGTGCTCGGTGTTGAGCCGCGAGAACCAGCATGAGCTTTGCGTTTACGCGCGGAAGTTTTCGAACCTGATGCCATTCGGCTGCTGGTGGTTTCTGAACAATCCGTCGATCGTCGAAGAGATCACGGCCGAGCGAGTGGAGATGCTGGGGGCGAGTTTCATTCCGCAGCACTCGGATGCGCGCGTTCTCGAGCAGGTGATTTACAAGTGGCGCAACACGCGCCGGACGCTGAATCCTGTGTTGGCGCGGTCCTACTCGGCGCTGGCCGGAGACGGATGGCCGTTGACCCGCGAGGACATCGAACGCGACGTCACGCGAATGTTCCGGACGAATTTCGAACGCTTTAGCGGACTGCAGGCGTGAACGCGAAAGCCGCAGCCCGCCGGCGATGGTTTCTCTGCGGCCTGCTGTTCTTTGCGACGACGGTCAACTACATGGACCGTCAGGTGCTCGGCCTGCTGAAGCCGGTCATTGGGGCGGAACTGCACTGGACGGAGGCCGACTACGGTTGGATCGTCTTCTGCTTTCAGCTTGCTTACGCGGTGATGATGCCGGTGGCGGGCCGCGTGGTGGACTGGTTGGGCACGCGGATCGGCTACGCACTGGCGGTGGCCGTGTGGAGCGCGGCAGCGATGTCCCACGCGCTGGCGCGCTCGACCGTGCAGTTTGCGGCGGCACGTTTCGGGCTTGGGCTTGGCGAGTCGGGAAATTTCCCGTCGGCGGTGAAGGCGGTGGCGGATTGGTTTCCGCCGAAGGACCGCGCGTTTGCCACCGGCGTGTTCAATAGCGGGTCGAATCTCGGTGCGATCCTAGCGCCGCTCACGGTGCCAGCGCTGGCGGCGCATTTCGGCTGGCGGGCCGGGTTTCTGGGCACGGGGGCTCTGGAGGTGATCTGGCTGATCCTGTGGCTCTCCTGGTATCGGCATCCGAGCGCGGAAGAGCGGCCGTGGGTCGATGCGAAGGCGGCTGAGGCTCCGGCGCCGGGTTACGCCAAGGTGATCGCGACGCGGCCGGCGTGGGCGTTCCTGCTGGGCAAGTTCCTGACGGACCCGGTGTGGTGGTTCTACCTGTTCTGGCTGCCGGCGTTTTTAAGCGCGCGCTACGGGCTGCGACTGACTTCGCTCGGCCCGCCGCTGGTGGCGGTGTATCTGGCGGCCGATGTCGGGTCGGTGTTGGGCGGATGGCTTCCGGCGAGATTGATGGCTCGGGGTTGGAAGCTGAACCGGGCGCGCAAGACCGCGCTGTTGGTGTGCGCGTGCGCGACGCTGCCGGTGACGGGCGTGATGGCGGCGGGACCGAGGATGTGGCTGAGCGTGGCGTTGATCGCGCTGGCGGCGGCCGGGCATCAGGGGTGGTCGGCGAACTTGTATACGCTTGTTTCCGACACGGCGCCGGCGCGCGCGGTGGGTTCGATTGTCGGGCTGGGCGGATTGGGAGGCGCGGTGGGCGGGATGCTTGCGGCGCCGGCGATCGGGGCGTGGCTCGATTTTTCTCACCATTTTTATGGGCCGTTGTTCGTGATTGCGGGATCGGCGTATCTGATCGCGCTGGGTGTGATTCAGTCCCTTGTGCCCCGCCTGCCGGATCAAGTTAGAGTCGAAGCATGAGACTCGTTGTGTTGGTTTTGGGCGCCTGTCTGCTCTTCGTGCCGTTGCGCGGGCAGAATCTGGAGGCGGTCGTCCGGCCGCAGATTGCGGGCCTGGTCGCCACCTACGAGGACCTGCACCGGCATCCGGAGCTTTCGCACCACGAGGAAAAGACGTCGGCGTTTCTGGCGGGCGAACTGCGGCGCGCCGGTTACGAGGTGACAGAACACGTTGGCAAGTACCCGGATGGCGGCGCCGCTTACGGCATCGTCGCGGTGATGCACAACGGCAGCGGGCCGACGCTGCTGATTCGCACGGACATGGATGCGCTGCCGGTTACCGAGAAGACCGGGTTGCCGTACGCCAGCACGGTACGAGCCGTCGGAGAACACGGGCAGGAAGTTGGCGTGATGCACGCCTGCGGCCACGATATTCACATGACGGTGATGCTGGGGGTGGCGCGGTCGCTTGCGCAGTTGAAGAACAATTGGCACGGCACTCTGCTGCTCATTGGGCAGCCTGCGGAAGAGCGCATCGACGGCGCCCGGGCGATGCTGGCCGATCATCTCTACGAGCGCTTCGGCCGGCCGAATTACGCCATTGCTTTGCACGACGATTCCGAGTTAGCCGCAGGCACAGTGGGTGTTGTTTCCGGACCGTTGCTGGCGAGTTCCACGTCGGTTGACGTGCTAATTCGCGGGGTCGGCGGGCACGGCGCGCACCCCGATGCGACGAAGGATCCGATCGTGGCTGCGGCGCAGTACATTCTCGCTATCCAGACCATCGTCAGCCGGCAGAATTCGCCGCTCGACCCGGCCGTAGTTACCGTAGGTGACATTCACGGTGGCTCAAAGCGAAATATAATTCCCGACGAAGTCAAACTGGAACTGACGGTGCGCGCTTATAGCGAACAAGTGAGAGAGAACATTCTTTCGGACCTTTCGCGCACGGCTCGGGGCATTGCGCTCGCCGCCGGGATCCCGGAAGAACGCTCGCCGATCGTGAAGGTGATTGATGGCGAGAGCGTGCCGGCAACTTACAATGACCCCGTTCTGGCCGCGCGGCTGCGTCCGGTATTCGCGCGGTGGATCGGACAGGAGAACGTGCTAAGCCCGCGTCCCGGCATGGGCAGCGAGGACTTTGGGCTGTTCGGGCTGGACAACCACGAGATTCCGATTTTCATGCTGCGGCTGGGCGCGGTGGCGCCGGAGAAGGTGGCCGAGAGCCGCCGCACCGGACGGCCGCTGCCGTCGCTTCACTCTTCTCTGTTCGCTCCGCTGCCGGAGCCGACGATCCGGACCGGGGTGCTGACGATGACCGCGGCGGCGTTGAACTTACTCCACCCGTAAGCTAGTTGCGCGACTCCTGAACCTTCGGTGTGGCGAGGTAGCCGGCGATGGTGTTTTTGCCGACGGAGTTCACCACCAGTTCATAGGGCTGGCGGGCCTTGGAGACGTAGAACTGGAGGGGCTCGTTGATGGTGCGGTCTTTCTTCTCGACCTTCTTGTCGTCGGCGGTCAGCTCGATGGTGAAGCGGTTGTGCTTGGGGTCGGCTTTCTTCAACTGCACCAGCACGTCGCCCACTTTCGTCGGGGCCTTCTGCTTCTGGATGTGGAATTCGAAGTAGTTCCGTTCGCCAAGGGCCTTCAGCGCCGCCAGTTCCTTGCCGTTGGTGGCGATCAATCCGCTTTGGACATTGAGATCGCCGTTGGTGCGCTTGAGGTCTGCGATGGTCTTTTCAAGCTGCGATTTGGTGGAGGCCACGTCGGTTTTCACACCCGAAACCTCCGTGTTTACGGCGTTGAACTGCGTGCTTGTAGACTGCTTGACGTCCGAGATCTGCGAGTTAAGCAACTGCTGCTGCTGGGCTTGGGCAGCTTCGAGGCTTTTGCGGGTCTGCTCGATGCTCTTCATCGCATCCTGTTTGGCCTGGCCGACGGCCTGCGCGGCCTGCTTCCGTTGTTCGTCCAGCCGCCTTTGCAGTTCGTCTACGGTGCGCCGGTTGGTCTGGTAGGTGACCGACGACGCCTCGCGAACCTTGGCGATCTCTTCGATCAGCGCGTCGCGTGTCTTCGACATCTCGCTGCGCGTGTGGTCAATCTGCAAATAAAGAAACACGTTCACCGCGGCCAGGACGGCGAGCCCGATGCCAATCAACACCACGGGCAGTTTGGATGGGGCCGGCGGTGCGTAATAAGCGGGCGCCGGAGGCGGCGGAGGGGGTGTTTCAGGCGGTAACGGAGATGACCCACTTCCTAAAATCGACATAGCAGCGCTCCTTTGGGGACTCGGCGGCAATCGTCTACCGCCTCAGTAATCATTCAAACACACTTAGCACGTCACTTAAGGGGATGGCGGAAACCCGGGTCCGGGTTTCAGAAATCGACGCCGACGCCGCGCCGCGGGCGGTTTTCGCGGATGGCTAGAGTGTTCTGGTCCGGTTCGGAATCGCATTCGGCCACGATGGTGGTGACGGGGCTATCCGGCGCGGCCGCGGGGAGACCTTCGAACCGCGTGCGGAATGGCTCCTGCACGACACGCACCTTGGCGCCGTTGGCCAGCAGATGCGCACTGTTCACCTTTACCGTTAAGCCACCGACAGCCACGGTTTCGCCTGGCCAGAAATGGACGTGGATGTAGAGCGTGTTTCCCTTGCGGGTGAAATTGGCAAAGGCGGAGCTATGTACTTTGCAGGGTTCGGCGGTGTAGATGGCCTCGCCGTTCTTCTGGAGCCACTTGCCGACGGCGGTGAGTGTGTCGATGGAAGGCTGCGGAATGGAGCCGTCCGCTTTGGGACCAATGTTGAGAAGATAGTTGCCGCCGCCGCGGGCGCAGGTGATCAGGTTGCGCGCGATTGTCTTGGGGGATTTCCAATCGTCGTCGGCGCGCTGGTAACCCCAACTGTCGTTCATGGTCATGCAGGCTTCCCAGGCATGATCTTTGGAGGCCTGGATGTGCTGCTCGGGCGTGTCGAAGTCCTCGGGAATGCCGGAGCGGTTGTTGATGATGATGCCGGGCTGAAGCTGGCGGACCATGGCGTTCATCTTTTCCGACTCCCAGCCCGCGGCATCGAGCGGCCAGTGGACGTCGTACCAGAGAACGTCCAACTTGCCGTAGTTCGAGCACAGTTCGTGAACGAGGCCGTGGGTGTAGTCGACGAAGCGGCGGCGGGCGGCTTCGTCGGTGGCGCACTTGGCGCCGTCGGGGTGGTGCCAGTCCATCAGCGAATAGTAGAAGCCGACACGCATTCCTTCGGCGTGGGCCGCTTCGACGAATTCATGCACGAGGTCGCGGCCGCAGGCCTGTTTCGGGGCGCAGTAGTTGGTGAGCTTGGTGTTCCACTGGCAGAACCCTTCATGGTGTTTGGTGGTCATGACCATGTACTTTTGCCCGGCGGCTTTGGCGAGTTTGGCCCAGGCGCGGGCGGAGTTGGGTTTCGGCGTGAAGCGCTTGGCGAGCTGTTCGTATTCGGCGACGGGGATGCCTTCGAGTTCCATGGCCCATTCGTGGCGGGCGAGTACGCTGTACAGGCCCCAGTGGATGAACATGCCGAAGCGGGCCTCGTGCCACCACTGCATCCGCGCCGCGCGTTCCTCGGGCGTTTCCTGGCTCTGTGGCGCCCCCGCCGCGTCAACGGCGATCATCGAAGCGCCCGCCCCCATCATGGCGAGCCAAGACCTGCGTGAAATCCGATTGCTGTCCATGGCCGGGCATTCTATCACGGTGGAGATAACGTTATCAGGGCGGGCTTTTGGGGAACGCCAGGACTGTTCGCCGCCCCCGATCTTGTAATACCTTCATAAGGAAAGGAAGCTTGGCAATTGCAATCTTTCCAGGGCACGGGAGTGCTCGTAACAGGGGCGGGACGCGGCATCGGAAAGCGGCTGGCGCTGGGGTTCGCCGCGCAGGGCGCGCGCGTCGGACTGCTGGCGCGGAGCAAGGCCGAGCTCGATCTCGCGCATCTGGAGATCGAGCATGCGGGTGGCGTGAGCCTGCGGATTCGCGCCGACGTCACCGACAGCGAACAGATGACCGCCGCGGCGGACCGGATGCGCGTCAGCTTCGGCGGTGTGCAGGTGCTGGTGTGCGCGGCGGCGATCCAAGGCTCCGTGGGCCAGTTCGTGGAGAGCCCGGCGAAGACTTGGGCCGAAGTAATCCACACGAATGTGATCGGCGTGGCCAACTCGATTCGGGCGGTGCTGCCTTCGATGATTGAGCGGCGCAGCGGGAAGATTGTCGTGCTGAGCGGGGCCGGGGCCGGATCCCCGCGGCCGAATTTCTCCGCCTACGCGGCGTCGAAGGCCGCGCTCGCGAGGCTGGTGGAGACGCTGGCCGAAGAGGTGCGCGAACACAACGTGCAGATTAACTGCATGAATCCGGGCCCTTCGTACACGCACATGACGGATG
Source organism: Acidobacteriota bacterium (assembly GCA_021813825.1). Classification (GTDB taxonomy): domain Bacteria; phylum Acidobacteriota; class Terriglobia; order Bryobacterales; family Bryobacteraceae; genus JAJYKC01. The sequence continues at coordinate 20,795 of JAKAJI010000001.1, forward strand.
AGATCTTGAAAGCCGGGCCGCGCGCGGGGGAGCGCGAGATCGAAACGGCGCTGGAGGCCCGGCGCACGGGCGGCGTACCGGCGGCGCAGCAGATCGAACTGGCACTGTTTCTGGCCTCGGAGGAAAGCAACCATATCAGCGGCAGGCTATTGCACGTCACCGACAACTGGAAGCGGCTGAAGGATCATGCGATTGACCAGGATGCCTTTACGCTGCGGCGCATTCATCGCGGCTGATTATGGATCGTGTGAATGGGTAAGCGCGTTCTGATCCCGGCCGGCGCGGTGGTGTTGATCGCCGGGGCCGTGGCGTTGTGGTGGGCGCTGCGGCGTCCGGCGCAGAGCGAGCTTCGGGCGTCGGGAACAATTGAAGCCAGAAATGTTTTAGTTGGCTCGCGCGTGGCGGGCCGCGTGAAGCGCGTGCTGGTGCGCGAGGGGGACCGCGTGGCGGCGGGGCAGCTTCTGGTGGAACTGGAAAATACGGACCTCGGGCCGGAACTCGAGCAATCCCGGGCGCGGCTGCGCCATGCCAGGGAAGTGCTCGCCATGATGCGGCGCGGCTACCGCGTGGAAGACGTGACGGCGGCTCGGGGTTCAGCCACCGAGGCGCAGGCGCAACTGGCGGAGGCGGTGCATGGATATCGGCCCGAGGAGATCCAGCAGGCGCGCGCGGACCGCGACCGCGCGGCGGCAGATGCCAAAATCGCGGAGGCCTCGCTAGCGCGACTCGAGCCATTGATCCAGAAAGACGAGATTTCGCGGCAGCAATACGACGATGCGGTGGCGCGGCGTGACAGCGCGGAAGCATCGCTGCGCCGCGCCGAGAGCGTGTATCAGCAGATGCGGAACGGAAGCCGGCCGGAAGACATTGCCGCCGCGCGGGCCCGCAGCGCGGCCGCGGCCGCCAACCTGAAACGCATGGAAGCCGGATACCGGCCCGAGGAGATCGCGCAGGCGGAGGCGGACGTCAAACAAGCCGAGGGCGAGGTGGCCGAGAGCGAAGCCCGGCTGAAGGAAATGCAGGTGACGGCGCCCGCCGCCGCGGTGGTGGAAGTACTCGACCTGCGGCCCGGCGACCTGGTGGCGGCCAACGCTCCCTTAGTTACTTTGCTTGAGACCGGGCAGCTTTATATTCGCGTGTATGTCCCGGAGACACGACTGAGCCAGGTCCGGCTGGGAGAGAGCGCAAAGCTGTCTATCGATTCGGCGCCGGGCGAGGCGTTCCCAGTCACGGTGGAACAGATCAACCAACAGGCCGAGTTTCTGCCTCGCAACGTGCAGACACTGGACGAGCGCGTGCACCAGGTCTTTGGCATCCGCCTGCGGATGGACAACAGCGCGGGCAGGCTACGGCCCGGGATGGCGGCCGATGTTACGTTTCCGCTCCCATGATTGCGGCCATCGAGACACGGGAAGTGACCAAGCGCTTCGGCGCGCTCACTGCGGTCAGCGAAGTTTCGATCCGCGTCGAGCAGGGCGATGTATTCGGGTTTCTTGGGCCGAACGGGAGCGGGAAAACGACTCTCATTAAAATGCTCACCGGGCTGCTGCCGGTGACTTCCGGCGAGGCGTTCGTCGACGGGCTGAACGTGATGAGCGATCCCGAACAGGTGCGCCGCCGCATCGGTTACATGTCGCAGCAGTTCAGCCTGTACACGGACCTGACGGTGCTGGAGAACTTACGCTTTTATGGCCGAGTGTACGGGCTTCGGAACCAGTTGTTAAGTGAGCGCATCGGCGCGGTGATGGCGATCAACCATCTGGAGCCCTACCGGGACGTGATTTCCGGACGGCTCTCGGGGGGCTGGAAGCAGCGGCTTGCGCTCGGCTGCGCGCTGTTGCATGAGCCGCGCATCCTGTTCCTCGATGAGCCGACGGCGGGGATCGACCCGGTGGCGCGGCGCGAACTCTGGGACCTGCTGTTCGATTTGTCGTCGCGCGGGATCACGTTCTTCGTCACCACGCACTACATGGACGAAGCCGAGCGGTGCAACCGGCTGGCCTACATTTATAACTCGCGGCTGATCGCGTTCGGCTCGCCGGGCGAAATCAAACAATTGCCGGAAGTGAACCCTGCCGGGGCGCGCCGCGTCGAGATCACCTGTTCGGACCTGATGCGCGCGCTTCACAGTACCGCCAAGATCGAAGGCGTACGGTCGGCGACGGCGTTCGGGCAGAACCTTCATGCGCTGGTCGACGATACCCTGAGCGACGGCGCTTTGATTGCGGCGATCGAGGCCGCGGGGCTTCCCGGAGCCACAGTCCGGACGATTTCCCCGACGCTCGAAGACGCTTTCGTCGCGATCACGAACCAACATCGCGCGGCGCTGGAGTCGATCCGTGGCTAACATCTTCGGCGGGTTCAAGGCGGTGATGTACAAAGAAGCGCTTCACCTGCGCCGCGATTCGGTGGCGCTGGTGATCGGCCTGATCGTCCCGCTGGCGCAGTTGGCCGTGCTCGGTTTCGGGATCGACACGAACGTAAGGCATGTCGCCACCGTGGTACTCGACGAGGACCATCGGCAGGAGAGCCGCGACTTCCTGAACCGTTTGTCGAATTCTGACACGTTTTATCTGAAGCAGTACGTAAGCAGCGACCGCGAGTTGCACGAGGCCGTGGTAAGCGGCAGGGCGCGGGTGGCGATCGAGATTCCACCGGACTTCAGCGACCGGCTTCGAAAGGGCCGCACAGCGCAGATTCTGGTGCTGGTGGACGGTTCGGACTCAAGCGTCGCCGGGCAGGCAATCAACGTCGCCTTCGGCCTGGGCTTGGATGAATCGCTGCGGCGCGTACTGACGCCCGGGCAGGCGATGCCGATCGATGTCCGTGCGCAGCTTCTTTTCAATCCCGATTCGCGATCGCCGAACTTTTTTCTGCCTGGGCTTACGGCGGTACTGCTGCTCAGCGTGACGACCTTTCTGACGGCTTTTTCGATTGTCCGGGAAAAAGAGCGCGGGACCCTGGAACAGCTTTTCGTCACGCCGGTGCGGCCGCTCGGGCTGCTGTTGGGAAAGATCGTGCCGTATCTGGTGATCGGCTACTTCGAGCTTTGCCTCATCCTCACGCTGATGCGATGGGTATTCTTCGTGCCGATTCACGGCAGCCTGATCACACTGCTGGTTCTGTCGATTCCCTACCTGTTCGTGGCGCTTGCCTTCGGGACGTTCATCTCGACAACGGTGCGATCGCAGTCCGAGGCGATGCAGAAGGCGTTTCTCATCTTCATCCCGAGCATCTTTTTCTCGGGCTACATTTTTCCCCGTGAAAACATGCCGGCGATCTTCTACTGGTTCAGCTTTCTGGTTCCGGCGACGTTTTACGTGGACATCACGCGCGGCGTCATTCTCCGCGGGGCGGGAGTGCGGGAGCTGTGGGCCGACGGTCTGGTATTGACGGTGATGGGCGTAGGGCTGCTGTTGCTTGCGGCGCGGCGCTTCCAGCGCAAGTCGATCAACTCCTGAAGTGCCCGGCAGCGGATGGTACCATGGAGGACATTCCATGTGATTGCGCGGCAGGAATCCGTTCCGGCGGCGTTGCGTGAGGAAGAAGGAAGAACGCGCCATGAGTTGGTCATCGCGGCGCATGGTTTTGGCGGCCCTGCTGGCCGTAACTGTCGCCGGGTTGCACGCGGCAGAGGGAGATGGGAAGCCGGCAGCCGATAGCCGTCAAGCGTACGCGGACAAAATACGCTCCAGCTACCATTTCGCTTTCGGCAGCGGCAACATTGCGGCGCCCGGCGATCTGCAAGTCGAGGGCAATGACTTTCTTTCTCCCCAGACATTTCCCAGCGCCGAATACTGCGGCCACTGCCACAGCGAGGCGTATCGCCAGTGGCGCGAGTCGCTTCACGCGAACTCCTTCCGGGAGCCGTTCTATCGCACCAGCGTGAATATTCTTCCCCGCACGAAGGGGATTGAATTTACGCGGCACTGCGATTCCTGTCATAACCCGATCGGCGTCGCTGCCGGAGAGCTGACCGAGAACTCCCAGGCCGACCGCCGTTCGGACACCGACGGCGTGACCTGCATGGTATGCCACTCGATTCAAAAGTTGCAGCCGGAAGAAGGAAACGGCAGCGTCGTGCTTGGCGTGCCGGCGGTGATGGTAGACGAGAAGGGCGAACCGATCCGTGGTCCGGTTTCCGACGACGAGATCCTGAAGTACCCGGAGCGGCACGCGCGCGCGGTGATGAAGGATTTCTACCACACGGCGCAATTCTGCGGCGCCTGCCATAAGGCCAACCTGCCGAAGGGCCTGAACGATTACAAGTGGATTCGCGCGTTTACGACGTACGATGAGTGGCAGGACTCGAAGTTCTCCGGCCAGACGCCGCTGCCGTTCTACACCGCGGCCGTGACGCGCTGCCAGGATTGCCATATGCCGCGCGGCGCGGCGCCGGCGAGCGAATACGGCGCCAAGCACGGCATGTTCGCTTCGCACCGGTGGGCGGCCGGAAATACGGCGGTGCCGTTCTATTACGGGTTCACCGAGCAGTTGGAAAAGACGGTCGAGTTTCTCAAGTCCGGAATGTATCTGAATGTCGATCTGTTCGGGCTGAAACCAGCCGGCGGTTCAATGATCGCTCCGCTCGGTACGAAACCGTTCTCTGTTTCGGCCGGACAGACCGTGCAAGTCCTCGCGGTCATCCAGAACAAGAACATCGGACACTCGCTTGTTCCCGAGGTGCGCGACCTCTATGAGGCTTGGGTGGAGTTTGAGGCGACCGACGGCGCGGGCCGCGTGTTGGCCCACAGCGGATTCCTGAAGCCCGACGGAATGCTCGATGAACGGGCGCATTCCTTTACGAATCGGCCGGTGAATTTGTATGGAGACTTTGTCGACGATCACCAGGTGTGGACGATTCACTCGATGGCCTACGACAACACGATCCAGTCCGGACGATCCGCTCTGGTGCGGTATGCGTTTCGCATTCCGGGCGACGCCAAGAGTCCGATCCAGGTCACGGCCAAGGTGAATTATCGTCACATCCGGCAAAGTTACACCAACCATGTGTTTGGGCCAGACCATCCGGCGTATCCGGTGGTTGAACTCGGTTCGCAGACGCGGCAAATCGTTTTGGGTTCGAACGCGCCGACGCCGCCCGGCAAGAATGACAACCCGGACTGGATGCGCTGGAACAACTTCGGCATCGCGCTGATGGATCAGCAGCAGTACGCCGAGGCGCTCGACGCCTTCGAGCAGGTGGTGGCGCTGCGTCCCGACTATGCCGACGGCTACATAAATGTAGCGCTCGATTATCTCTCGTGGGAGAAGTACGCGGAAGCCCGGCCGGGCCTGGAGAAAGCGCTGGCGCTGAATCCGCGAAACGCCCGCGCGCTTTACTATCTGGCTTTGGTCGAACGGCGCGAGCACCATCCGGAGGCCGAGCGAGCCGATCTTGAATCCGTTGTGGAGCGGTACCCGGGGTCGCGGGATGCGCGGCGGGAACTCGGCATTGCCTACTACCAGGAGCATAACTATGCCGCCGCCCGGGAGCAGTTCGAAGCTCTTCAGACCATTGATCCGGATGACCTGGCCGCGCATTACAACCTGGCTCTGATCTACCGGCGTCTCGGGATGAAGCAGAAGGCCGCCGAGCAGGCGGCGCTCTTTGCGCTGAAACAGATAGACCCCGGCGCACCGACTTACTCGCTGAACTTCCTCCGCAACCATCCGGAAATCTCGCGTGAAAGCGTGCCCTGGCACGAGCACGACGAGACCGGCACAGTATCACACGCAGCAGTAGCAAACATGGCTCCCAACCCTTACGCATGCGGCGGAAGCAAGAAATGAAACGGATTTCCTCTCCCAGCCGCCGATCCTTTCTCCGATCGCTCAGCCGGACAACGCTGACGCTTCCCCTTGCCGAACTGCTGGCGCTCGCCGCACCGCAGAAGCTTCCCGGCCCGATGGAGCGGGAATACAACGCCAAGGCGATGCCGCGGCCGAAGGGACCGAAATCGCCGGTGGAAGGAACACCGCTCGGCCTGCAGTTCGTCGAGGTGGCGCCGGAAGCCGGTCTTACCGCGGTGACTACTTACGGAGGCGTCGGGAAGAATAAATACCTGCTGGAGACGACGGGCTGCGGCCTGGCCTTCTACGACTACGATCAGGACGGGTGGCTCGATCTGTTCTTTGTCAACGGTTGGCGGCTGGAAGGGTTTCCGGCGGGACGAGAGCCGCACTGCCGTTTGTTCAAGAACAACCGCGACGGCACGTTCACGGACGTGACCGCCGGTTCCGGCCTGGAGCATCGCACCGGATGGGGCCAAGCCTGCTGCGTCGGCGACTACGACAACGACGGCATGGATGACTTATTCGTCACTTACTACGGCCAGAACGCGCTCTACCGCAACCTTGGCAACGGTAAGTTCCGAGATGTGACGAAAGAGGCAGGTTTGCTTCAGCCGGGCCCAAAGGAACGCTGGAATACGGGCTGCACTTTTGTCGACTACGACCGCGACGGGCATCTGGATCTATTCGTGGCCAACTACGTGGATATGGATCTGAAGACCGCTCCGCCACCGGAAGCCGGACCCTGCACTTACAAGGGCATTCTAGTGGCCTGTGGCCCGCCGGGATTGCGTGGCGGGAAGAACATCCTCTATCACAACAACGGCAACGGCACTTTCACCGACGTGAGCCAGAAGGCGGGCATCTGGAACACGAGCGGAACTTACGGTCTGAGCGTCGCGGCATCGGATCTCGATAACGACGGCTGGCCGGATATTTATGTCGCGGACGACTCGAGCACCGCCGCCCTCTATCAGAACCAGAAGGACGGCACGTTCCGCGATATTGCGATCGAGAGCGGCGCCGCGCTTTCGCCGGAAGGGCGCCCGCAGGCGGGAATGGGTGTGGCGATCGGGGATTACAACCGCGACGGCACGCTCGACATCGTCAAGACCAACTTCGCCGGTGACACCGATTCGCTCTACACCAACCTCGGCGACGCGACCTTCGAGGACCGCACGTATCCGAGCGGGATCGGCGTAAACACGCGTCTGCTGGGCTGGGGCGTGGGCTTCTTCGACATGGATAACGACGGCTGGCTCGACGTGCTGATGTCGAACGGGCACGTCTATCCCGAGGTTGACCGCTCGAACACCGACCTGAAATACGCCGAGCATAAATATCTCTACCGGAACCTGCGCAACGGGCAGTTCGAGGAAGTGACGAATCAGGGCGGCCCAGGCATTCTCGAGTCCGCGCCTGCGCGCGGCTGCGCCTTCGGCGACTACGACAACGACGGTGACATCGACATCGCCGTGAACTGCATCAACGCACGGCCGCAGTTACTTCGATGCGATTCGACCTGGAAGCGGAATTGGATCAAGATCAAGCTGGTGGGCGTAAAAACGAACCGCTCCGGCATCGGCAGCCGGGTTACGGTGACGGCGCGGAACGATGCGAAGGCCGCCAAGGCGCTGGTGCAGGTGGATGAGTTGCGCAGCGGCGGCAGTTACTTTTCGCAGAACGATATGCGCATGCACTTTGGCCTGGATCAGGCGGAGAAAGCCGACGTTGTCGAAATCCGCTGGCTGAGCGGGCACGTGGACCGGTTGGAGAACCTCGCGGCGAACAAGCTGTACACGATCGAAGAAGGCGGACGGATCGTGAAGGCCGAGACTCTCGTGCCGGCACGGAAGAAGGCGTAGTGCGCTGGGCTCTGGCGCTTCTGCTGGTGCCGGCCTCGGCCGCCTTTGCCGCGGACTGCCCGTGGCTGAATACGGCGACCGCATCCGGACTGTTGGGTGGTCCTGCGACGCTGCATTACGATGGCGCGTCTGACGCCGAAAGCGGCGTCTGCGAGTTTACTCGCGCAGCGGGAAAGACCGTCGTGGCCGATCTGCGGATTGAGATCAACGCAGGGCACGCCACCCGCCAATCCCTGATCGCCGATCCGCGCCTTCGCGACGCGCACAAGAAGGAACTGCGCGGCATCGGCAACGAGGCCTGGGCCGTGCCGGCGAGCGGAGGAGGCGAGTGGGTGATCGGCCGGGTTCGCGGCACCACGTTCGCGGTTCGCGCACGGAATGGAACGGACGAGAAGGCGGCCGAGGCGGCGGCGTTGAAAGCGGGGGAACTGGTAGCAGGAAACCTATTTTGAAGGGCCGCGCAGTTTCGCCGCGCCTTTTTCGAGCTTCTGCTGTTTCTCCTGCGCCTCGGCCTGGCGCAATTCCGCGGCCTTTGCGAAGGCGGCCGCTGAACCAGCGCGGTCTCCCTTGCGGCGCAACATCAACCCGAGCGAGTTGAACGCCCCGGCGTTGGTTGGATCGAGCGCGACGTCGTGACGCAGGGCGTCGATCGATCCGTCGACGTCTTCGGCTTGTTGCAGAGTCGTTCCGAGGAGATACCAGGCGTCGGCGTAGCCGGGACGCGCGGCGACGGCGGCGCGCAACTCTTTCACCGCCGCGGTCGCGTCTCCGGTATCGAGGAGGGTTGTGGCGAGCGTGTAGTGCGCCTCGGCGAGCGAGGGGTCCAGCGCGACGGCGCGTTCCAGTTCCGGCCGGGCGTGCGCGGCGTCGTCGGCCTGCTTGTAGGCGACGCCGAGATCGTAGTGGGCCGAGGCGATATCCGGATGTTTGGCCAGCACCGCGGTCAAACGCTGGATCGCCTCGTGAATTTGTCCCGCCGCAAGGCAGGCAAAGCCGGCGTTCACGGCCACGTTCACGTTGTCCGGGTCCTTAGCCAGGATCCGGCGGAACTCGGCGAGGCCGGCTTCCGGGTTGCCGGAGCGGACCAAGGCGAGGCCGTAGTTGCTGCGCACGTCGTTGTCGGTTGGATCGATGGTAAGCGCACGGCGTAACGCGTCGCGGGCTTCGGCGTAGCGCCTCTGGTGCTCCAGGGCGTTGCCGAACGTAGTCCAGGCATCCTTGCTTTGCGGCAGACTTGAGGCGGCCTTGCGCAACTGGGCGATTCCTTCGTCAACATGGCCAGTATCGGTGAGCGCGGCGCCAAGCCGGAAACGGTATTCCGCATTGGCGGGCTGAAGGGCCACCGCCCGTTTCATTGCCGCCAGCGCCTCGTTCTGTTTCCCGGAGAGCCATAGGGCAACACCGAGGTGGTACCAGGCGGTGTCCATGGACGGCTTCAGCTTCACGGCACGTTGGAAAAATGGGATGGCTTCGCCCGCGCGGTTGGCGGCAGCGAGCAGAAATCCGGCTTCATCCTGAAAATCGGCGCGGTCCGGCGCCTGCCGGGCCAGTTCCTGGTAATCGGCGAGCGCACCGGCCAGGTCGCGCGCAGCCAGACGCTGCCTCGCCTCGATTTCCCGTTGCGTAAGCGAGGCGGGCGTCTGGGCGGCTAACAGGCTGACCGCGACAACGGCCAAGGCAAACCAACGCGGCACGCTTCATTATAGCGGCGGCGTTGTTAGTTCCCGTTGCCGAGCACCTGGTCGGTTGTATCGGCCGTCAGCGTTCCGAACAGCCCATCGAATCCGGCCGTGAAGTAGAGCGAGTTGGCCGGGCCGGACTTCTCGTTGCCTGCTCCGAAGCTAAGTGCCCAGAGGGCTGGAATGGTGATTGGATTGCCGGAAGAGTCCTCCATCATACCGTCCATGTTCCCGGTGGTGATGTTATAGGCCGTAATCTGGCCGCTTCCGAACTCGCCTACCAGCAGGTCATGGCTGAACATCCCGAAGTCACCCGGAGCAAGCACCAGCCCCCAAGGTGCGTTCATCCAAGGTCCGGACTGGAAGCGCTTAACAAGTTGGCCCTGCGGCGTGAACGCGGCGACGAAGCCTGTGCTTGGACCTGTAACAACGAATCCCGTCGAATTTTGCCGCGCGAACGCGATATAGAGAGTGTTACCGATATTTTGGATGTTAAATGGGGAGTAACCTAAGACGCGATCGGGATAGTTTGTGAACCAGGCGTCAGTGATACCGGGCTCGGTGTAGGACAGAGCGTTGAACTTTGAATCGTAAACGTCGATCTTAGCGTGGGCGAAGTCGGCGGCGTACAGATAATACTGTCCGCCAAAACTCGCTATTGCCAAACCGTAATAAGCGGCGCCCGGATTATTCACGACGATTGTCGCGCTTGTGGCGCCAGGCGCCCAACCGGTGATCATTCCCGTCGAGGAGGCGAACAGGAACACGGCCGGCTTTCCGTCGGGCAATGCGAACGCACCCGTTCCGTTATAGACGGTAGCGATCGGAGAGCCACCCGGAATCGCCACAACGAGGGGAATGATTGTTCCGGTCCCGTCGTACAAGGTAGAGAGGCCGCTACCTCTGTCGGCTACCCACCATGGGCTGGTGGACGAGCGCGAGAGGCCCCAGGGTACTTTCAGATTCGGGTCGTTCACGGGCGCCTTGCCAGGTACGCCGGAGGAAAGATTTGTTTGCGTATAGTGCTGAGCTGGAAGAGTCACGGCAGCCAGCAGGGCCAAGAGCAACGTCCGCGCTGCTACGCGCGAAGGAGGACACAGCAGTCGAGACATCATGGTTCGACCCTTTCTTTGGGGAAATAACGACCATGAGACGCTGCTATGTGGCGCGGAAGTTACAGATTTTTACGTTAAACTTACTCGTCGAGTTATTCGCTTGCCTTATTGGGCCTTAGTTTGTGAGCCGCTGATCTTCTCTATCAGGTTTTCGTGCCGGGCTTCGTGGAGTTTCGTGACGACGGCGAGTTGCGCTTTCGCCTCGTCCTCGCGGCCCTCGGACCGGTAGAGGCGGGCGAGCCGGTAATGAGCATCCGCGTCGTCGGGGGCGAGCGCGATGGCTCGCTCGAACTGCTTTCGCGCAGTGACGTTCCGGCGTGCTTCGGCGTCAAGGATGCCGAGATCGAGGTGCGCAATCCAGATGGAGTCATCGAGGGACGCAGCCTGCTCGAGCATAGTCCGGGCCGCTGGATCGCGGGAGCGGAGGAGCACGTCGCCTAGATACGCCAGCGCCTCTGCGTGATGTGGCGCCGACGCCAACTCTTGGCGGAACTCGGAGGCTGCATCGTCATACCGCTTGTCGCGCCAGGCGATGTAGCCGATGCCGAAGTGCGCATTGGGAACATAACCGTGGGCGAGGGCGGCGTGAAGTTCCGCGACCGCGTCCGTCGTCCGGTTGAGAGAGTCGTCGGCCTGCGCAAGAAGCATATGAACCCCGGGGGAATCGGGATTCCGGCGGAGCATGAGTTCGAACTCCGCCTTGGCTTTGGTGAACTTGCGGCTATAGAGGTAACTTTCGGCCAGCGCTTCGAGTAACTCGGAATTATCCGGGGAAACAGCGGCGAGTTTTTCGAGGTGGGGGATCGCGGCGGGATATTGATGGGCTCCGTAGAGGCTGAGCGCGAGCAAGCCCTCGGCCTGTGTGTTTCCGGGAATTTTGGCCGGCGTCTGAAAGGCAGCGGCGGCGTGGGCGAAATCGCCCTGTTTGAAGTAGGCGATGCCGAGATCCATTTGCGTCGCCGTTGCGGCGGGATTGAGGCGAAGCGCTTTGCGGTAAGCCGCGACGGCCTCGGGGTAGCGCTGCTGGTGGGCCAGGGCGACGCCTAAGTCGGTCCAGAGCCGGTAGTCCGCGGGCGAGGCCTCCGCCAGGGTTCGCCAGGCGGAGACGGCCTCAGCCCAGTCGCCGCGCTGTTCGAGCGCGCGGGCCTGTTCGGGAGAAACGGCAGGCGCCGCAGCACTCAACGAGAGCACCGCGGCGAGGAGGATTCCGAGAGTGTATCCGCGGCCCATAGGAGCCGATTGTGTCACGTGCGCGGCCCGGCGGGGGTGTCGGCGCGGGCCGCGCGTACGTTCAGAACAGGAACTTGGCGCCGATCTGCAATACGCGCGGATCGAAAACCGAAGTTACCTGACCGAAATTTGCGTTACCGAAGGTTGTGGCGACGCCGTTGAACTGCGTGTGGTTGAAGGTGTTGTAAGACTCCACGCGAAGTTCGAATGCGCTACCCTCGCGCCACGGTAGAGCGAACGACTTGAACAGGGCGATATTGTAGTTTGCGCGTCCCGGTCCGGTTACCGCATCGCGGCCGACGGAGCCGAACGTGAGCGGTGCCGGCTTGGCGAAGGTACTGGTGCTGAACCATTGGTTGACGGTTGCCGGGTAGGTTAACGGGCCGATGGCGTTCGGACGCGCGGTGGTTCCGCCGCCCAAGCCGAGGTTGTCGTAAGACAGGGTGATGTTGAGCGGCGTGCCGGTCTCGAAGGTCGTGATGCCGGAAATTGACCATCCGCCGAGCAGCGCGTGGGTGAAGGCATGACTGGTGTTCTTGAAAAACGGGAGGTCGTAGTTGTAGCTGAAGATCGCGATCTGCGTGCGGTTAAACGCGCCCGGGCCGTAGTCGTAGGCGCGGTTGTAAGGATCGGAAACCGTGGACAGGTCGCCTGTGGTGTAGTCGAGTTCCCGGGACCAGGTGTAGGCAGCCTGCAGCATCAGCCCGTGCCAGTCCTGCACGTTGAAGCTGACCTGTAAGGAGTTGTAGTTCGAGCCGGTGGCGGCTTCCGTCATCATGATGTTTGCGAAGCCGGGATACAGGCGGTCAAAGTTTGCGTTGTAGGCGGCGCCGGTGTAGCCGCAGTTTCCACCGCAGATGGCGAGCCGGTTGGGGTCGTTGAGCGGAACGGGGTTGATGTTGCGGACGTCGGGTTGATGGTAATTCGAGTCGCCCACATAGCCGATCGTAAACACCGTGCGCGCCGACAACTGCTGCTGGATTTGAAAGCTGTACTGCATGGCGGTGGGCAGTTGATAGTCGCTGTAGGCCAGGGCGGTAAAGCTCGACGGGAAAGTCGGAACCGTGGCCTTCTGTCCGTTGACGTTGCTGATAGCGGGATTTGAGAAGTACACGTTATTCGTGCTTGGGTTAAACGAGAAGGGCGGGTTCGGGCCCATGTTATAGACGTCGTTCCCCTGGATGCGCTCGTAGAACATGCCGAACCCGCCGCGGACGATCGTTCTCTGGTTACCGAACAGGTCGTAAGCAAAGCCGACGCGAGGTGCGAAATTGTTCCAGGAGTTCTGAACCAGGCCCATCGGAATGCCGTTCTTGCCTGCGAGGCCAACGCCGTTCAGGTAGAACGGAACGCTCGAGAGGAGGATGCCCGGGACGGTTTGGAAGCCGGGGCCGGTGTTGTTCAAGCTGCCGTTGGAGTTGAACTGCGGCCGGTTGGCGGGGTTATAGAGGTTGGGGTAGAAATCCGACAAGCGGCCGTTCTGGTCGTAGGCGTGCGGCACACCTTCCCAACGCATGCCTAAGTTAAGGGTTAGGCGGCTGTTCACACGCCAGTCGTCCTGAGCGTAGACGTTGAAGGTGTTGGTGTAGATATCCACCGCGTCCTGAATGTCAAGTTGGGTGTAACTGGCAGCGTAACCCAACAGGAAGTCCGAGAAAGCGTTGCCGCTGAACTGCCCGTTGAAGCCGTAGTTGCCGTTGGTGTTGCCGAAGATGTCCTGGTGTTTCCAGGTACCCATCCAGGAACCGCCAAATTTCAGGTTGTGTTTGCCCTTGGTCCAGGATAAGTCGTCGCGAAGCTGGTGGCTGTTGAAGTAGTTATTCCAGGGCCAGGATGCTGTGTCGTAGTTGACGCCGTACGGAGTGCCGAGGTCGATGGTCGGGATGCGGTTGTCGCGATTATTGGCGGCCGGGAAGTAGGATTGCACACCGTATCCGGAGGGCTGCTTGTAAATGCCGGTGGGCGTCAGGTGAAGCTGGTTGCCGTTGAAGTTATAAGCGACCTCGTTCAACAGCGTAGGGCTGATCGTATCGGTGAGGTGCACGACGGCGCTATACGAAGGGGCGCCGAGGGTGGTGCCGATGGTCGGGTAGGTGTCGCCGCTCCAGAGGCTGGTGGCGTAGCCGCTGTTGGAGGTGTCCCAGATCAGGTGGCCCATCAAAGCCAGCTTGTCGTTGATCTGGTGGTCGATGCGGACGATTTCCTCGCGCAGGTCGGTCGGCACGGCGGCGGCGGACGAGTAGTGGTTCCCGGCCGCGTTGGCCGCGGGGAAGATGCCGGTTTTCAGCAGCAGGGCGACGTTGGGGTCGATCAGGCCGGAAGGGATCTGGTTGTTCGGAAAGGGCTGACCGGGGGTGAGACCGAACTGGTTGAATTTCGCGATGGCGGCCGGGTCGCTGGTCTGCGGTACGTGGATGGGCGCCGCGCCGGCGAAGTTGCCGGTGAACTCCGCGCCGGGAATGCCGTTGACGTAAATTTCGTTGCCCTGGATCAGGCGGCGCCACTCCTGGTTGTAGAAGAAGAACGTTTTACTGTTCTTCTTGTCGTAGAGGTGAGGGAAGAAGACGGGCCCGCCGAGGTTGAAGCCGAACGCGTTGTAGCGAAGTTCCGGTGGCTTGGCGCCGGTTAGATTGGAGAAGTAGTTGTTTGCGTCGTAGGCGTCGTTGCGGTTGAATTCCCAGGCCGCGCCGTGGAACTGGCGTGTGCCGCTCTTCAGGGCGATGGAAATGGTGCCGCCGGAGGCCTGACCGAAATCCGCGCTGTAGTTGCTGGCCAGGACTTTGAATTCCGAGAGGGCGTCCGGGGAGGGGCTCACAATCATGCCACCGCCGCTGCCACGGTCGTAGTCTTCACCGCCGTCGATCATCCACACATTGTGCTGCGGTCGCTGCCCGTTGAAGCTGATGTTGTTGTTGCTGGCCAGGGCGGTCGGAGCGTTGAAGTCCGGAAGGCTGCTGGCGGCGCCGGGCATCAGCGTGGCTAGTTGCACCGGGTTGCGGCCGTTGGTGTCGATCTGGGCGATCTGGGTGCCGGTGATGACGGAGCTTACTTCGTTCGTGTCCGACTGCACCTGGACGGCATTCGCTTCTACGGTTACGCTCTGGGTCGACGAGCCGACCTGCATGCCGATGTCGACGCGCACCGTGGCCGCCACATCAAGAACGATCCCCGTCTTCGAGAATGTTTTGAATCCCGACGTATCGGCCTTCAAGTCGTAACGACCGATGGGCAGGTCCGGCGCATTGTAGTTGCCGGAGCTGTTACTTATGACTGAGCGGGTGAGTCCGGTAGCCGTATTCGTGATCGTGATCTGGACGTTCGGCATGACCGCCCCACTGGCGTCGGTGACAGTGCCGAGGACCGTTGCTGTGGACTGGCCGAATGCCAAGCCCCCTAACGCCCCGGCGAGGCCCAACAGGGCCGTCAACTTGAAAAGCTTCATGGCTTCCCCCTGATGCGGGTGCCGCGCACCCGCCCGCTAGTACGAAGTTTCATCGCGCTGCATTCAACGCGACTAGTAGGAAAGAGTAATTAACAAGTAGAGATATTAGTAGGTTAGAACCGTTACCTGTATCCGTTTCCGGCTGGTAACTGACAGATAACTTATAGACAGGCAAAGACTACGTGCAATCATGGCACTGCCGATCGGCATGCGAGTAACAGGGTTCGGACCGCAGTGGCATGAGAAAGGGCCCGTGCCAACGACCGTTTCCTGTTGTATACTGACCGAAACGTGGGGACCGGCAAAACGACCTCGTCTGCGTCGGCTTGCGAAGCGGAACGATCCGCCGTCCGGGCCGTAGTGTCCTCTTCGACGTTTGCCCGGTCGCCGCGCCTGGCTTCGCTGCTGCAGTACCTTTGCGAAAGGTCGTTCCGGGGCGACAGTAAGTCACTGAAGGAATACAACATCGCGATCGACGTGTTTGGCCGCGGGACCAACTTCGATCAGACCTCCGATGCGATCGTGCGCGTGGAAGTACACCGGCTTCGGAAAAAACTGGAAAAGTACTACGCGGGTGAAGGCATCGCTGAGCCGCTGCGAATCGTCATTGAACCGGGGAGATACACCCCGGAGTTTGTGGCGACGGCGACGCTCGACACTCTCCAGACAGTCCCAGTGATGGATGAACCGCCCCAGCGTGCCCCGATCCAGCAAGAAGATCTCCCTTCACACACAGCGTGGTTCCGGTTCGGGCCGTCGTTGTTGATCTTCGCCGGACTTTGCGTCGTAGCCGGCGTGCTGCTTTGGCTGCGAAGCGTGAGACCGGCACAGGCACGGACTGCGCCGCCGGAGACCGCCGTAGTCCTACCGGGCGAAGAACTTCGGATCCGATGTGGGGCGACGAAACCCATGGAGCACGACCGTGACGGCAACCGCTGGGAACCCGACGCCTATTTCACCGGGGGCATGGCAACCTCCTTTCCCGTCCATTCGCTATACCGCACGCGCGATTCCGAGCTATACTCCACCGCCCGCGTCGGCGAGTTCTCCTACAAACTCCCGCTAAAGCCCGGAACCTACGAACTGCGCCTTCACTTCGCCGACACGGCGTTTCAGCCCGGTCCCGCGATGGACGGCGGCGAGAATCGCCGTGTGTTCAATGTCGACCTCAACGGCCAACCGCTGCTGAAGCAGTTTGACATCATTGCGGATTCGGGGCCGAACACTGCCGATATCCGCGCGTTCAAGGACGTCGAGCCAGCGGCAGATGGCTTCTTGCATCTTGAGTTCCGGTCGCGAATTTCGGAACCCCTCGTGAATGCAATCGAGGTGCTGCCGGCGCCGCCGCACCGAATGCGGCCCATCCGGCTCGTCGCCCAGGAAAGAGCCTACACGGACTCTGCCGGCAACATCTGGATGCCGGATGACTATTTTCTGTTCGGCCGTCTCTATCCTAAGACAGGTATCGTCGCGGGAACGCGGGATCCGGAGCTTTACGGCTGGGAGCGCTACGGGCATTTTTCCTACGCGATTCCGGCCGCGCCAGGAACATATGCTCTGACCCTCCACTTTGCCGAAACATACTTCGGTGCAGAGAACCCCGGCGGAGGTGGGACCGGGTCCCGTATTTTCGAGGTGACGTGCAACGGCATCTCGCTCGTGAAGGATTTCGATCTGCTCCGGGAGGCGCCGGTTCGAACCGCCATCGTCCGCACCTTCCACGGCCTTCACCCGAATGCCCAGGGGAAACTGATGGTCTCCTTCAATCCATCGGCGAATTATGCAACCGTGTCGGCGATCGAGTTAGTGGACGAATCGAAATAACTCAGCCGAAGTCAATGCTTCGCGCCGGTCCGGGCGGCGAGCGCGGCAAGGACTTGGGCGCTGTGGTTGGAAGGGTCGACATCGGTCCATACCTGCGCGATGACACCATTGGGATCGATGAGAAACGTATTGCGGTAGGCGAACTTCAGGCCGAGCAGGTTGCGGAGCGACCCGTATTGTTCAGTGACTTTCTTGTCCGTGTCGGCGAGGAGTTTGAAGGTAAGCCCCTGTTTGGCGCAGAACTCCTTATGGCTTGCGACCGCATCCACGCTGACGCCGACGATCACCGCGTTGGCCGCTTGGTAGTGGGCCAGATCGCGCTCAAAGTTGTGCGCTTCCCGCGTACAGCCCGGCGTGCCGTCTTTGGGATAGAAGTAGAGAACCACCCAATGCCCACGGAGACTCGATAGGCTGACCGGGGTTCCATCCTGCGAGGGTAGCGTGAAGCCGGGCGCGGGTTGGCCGGCCTGGGGCAGAGGCGCCGCCGATAAGGGAATCGCGAGCAAAAGCGCGGCGGCGAGAAAACGCATGCGGCCACTCCTCCTGGCTCGATGATAGAACGCGGCCACCTAGAAGCGGGACGCCCACACCACCATGCCGAGCGTGGCGGTGGCGATGACGAGTTCACCGGCCACGCCGACCGCGAGCGGACGCAGGCCCTGAGCGACGAGGCTCCGGAAATCGGTCCGAAGGCCGAGAGCGGCGAAGGCCAGCAGGAAGGCAAGGTGCGAAAGGGTGGCCAGGATCTTCGTTTGTCCGGGCGTGAAAACGCCGAGCGTGGCGAGCACGGAGAAGAGAATGAAGCCCAGGACAAATTTCGGGAATTTGTTCCAAACGAACGCCGACTTGCGCTCTACCGTGCCGGCCTTCATCCGGCGCGCCCAGTACATCGCATAACCGAGGACGACGAAGCCGAGCGCGGAACTGCGGGCCGTCTTGGCCAGCACGGCGAAGCGGGCGGCGGTTTCCGAGTACAGGGCGCCGGCCGCAGTCGCCTCCGCGGTGTTGTCAATCGCCAGACCGGCCCACATGCCAAACACCTGTCCGCTCAAGCCCAGCCAGTGGCCGACGAGCGGGAAAGCGACCAGGGCTGTGATGCCGAGCGCGAGAATCGCGGCGATCGCGCTGTGGGACTCTTCCTCGGTGGCATCGAGAGAGTCCTTCGCCGCCAGAATCGCGGTGACTCCGCAGATGCAGGAACCGATTGCGAGCAAACTGGTGACGCGCTCGGGCAGATGGAAGATCCGGCCCAACAGAGTCATGCAACCTACCGCGAGGACCAGCTCGACCGCGACGCAGGCCAGGCTCACGCCGCCCAGGCGAAGAACGTCGCTCAACACGAAGTTGGCGCCAAGAAGGATGATGCCGAGTTTCAACCAGAACCCGTAGGTATCGACACCCGCGCGGCAGACCTTTGGAACGGCGCCAGTGTGGCCGAGGAACAAACCCGCGGCGATGGTGGCCAGCACCGACTCGCCGGCCGGGAAACCGGCGATCTCGGCGATCCGGGCCAGGCCGACTCCGGCAGCCGCCGTGGCGACGAGCAAAAGCAAACCCGGACAGTAGCCGTATTCCCGGCGGCCGGGGGCCGCTTGGCGGGACGGTACAGTCAGGATGGCTTGGCTCACGCCCCGATCATACCAAAGTCCATCGAGAATAACTACATCACTCGATCAAGCCATGCCGGACCGCAAACCGCACCAGCTCGCCAGTCGAGTGCAAGTTCAGCTTTTCCATGATCTTACCTCGATGTGCGTCGACGGTATAGACGCTCAGGTTGAGGCTATTGGCGATGTCTTTATTGGTCTTACCTTCGGCTATCATTTGCAGCACTTCGCGCTCGCGGCTGCTGAGGAGGTCGAGCGGATCGCGCACGTGTTTGCGATAGTCGCTGAGGACCGCGTCGCTGACGGCGGAACTCAGGTAGCCTTCGCCCCGGGCGACGGCGCGGACTGCGTTGAGCAGGTCGCTGTCGACGGCGTCTTTTAGCAGGTAGCCGCGCGCTCCGGCGCGGAGGATTTCGCGGACGTAGACGGAATCCTTGTGCATGCTCAAGGCGAGCACGCGAGCTCGGGGGGCGGCGGTGATGATGCGCCGGGTCGCCTCGATGCCGTTCAACTCCGGCATGGCGACGTCCATGACGATTACATCCGGCTGCAGCGATTCGGCCAGCTCGACGGCTTCGCGGCCGTTGCTCGCTTCGCCGACGATGCGGATGTCGGACTGTGTTTCCAGAATGAGGCGGAATCCCTTGCGGACCATGACGTGATCGTCCGCCAAAAGTACGTTAATCATGCTCTTACTCCTTCGCGTGGGGCGACGACATCGATTTCAAGCCCGCCACCGGGGGCAGGCCGGAGGGCAAGGGTGCCGCCGGCGCCACGGGCTCTGGCCTCCATCCCGCGCAGTCCCAGTCCGCTGGACCGCACGCCCTCCGGCAGCCCGACGCCGTCGTCGCGGATTGTCAGATGCACCTGTTCGCCTTCGGCCCGCAGAGCGACCCACACGGATTTTGCCTTTGCGTGGCGCGCGACGTTGGTGAGGGCCTCCTGAACAATTCGGAACAGGTGTGTTTCGGTCGCCTCCGCCAGTCGCTGCTCCACCGACGATTCATAGTGGACGGCGATTCCCGTCCGCTCGCCGAAGCGTTCGATGAGCCAGCGCAGGCCGGCATCGAGGCCGAAGTCGTCGAGGATCGTGGGTCGCAGCAGTTGCGACAGTTCTCGCACGTTGCCGATCGCGTCGTCCACGAGGCGGGTGCAGTCGGCCTGGCGCTCCGGGTTTGGCCCTCCATTGGAGGCCATCGACGACAGGTTCGCCTTCAGCGCGGCCAGCGTCTGGCCGAGTTCGTCGTGCAGTTCGTGCGAGAACCGGCGGGCCACCGACTCCTGCGTTTCGAGCAGGCGCCAGGTCACGTGCTGCAGTTCTTCATCCTGCGCCGCCATGGTGTGAAACAGGCGCGCCGTGAGCCGCAGTGTGACGGCGGCCACGACCATGGCCAGCAGCAGGCCGCCCAACAGAAGAATCGCCGCGTCGCGGACGAGCACGCGGCTGCGCCGCTCGATGCGCGTTTGCGTTTCCAGCGCGTCGCCGTAGCTTGCGGCGATCAGCCGCGCTACCGCTGCTGTGACTTCTTCATGCAGACGGAAGAGGTCGCGCGAGGAAACGGTCGACGTGCTTCCTCCAAGCAGGACGCGCCGGCCCTCACTCGAAAACGCAGACGACGCCTTTTGGAGGTTATCCCAGAGCGCCTGGCGCGGCGTTCCGGTGGAATCGTCAACCAGCCTTTGCAGTTCCGAGTCGGCATCGTCGAGAGCCGCCATGATGAGGTTGCGCCGTTCGATGGCCGTCTCGCCCGCCAGTTGGTAGCGCGAGATGCGGTAGAGCGTTGCGTTGAGAAGCGCCTGTTCCCGCTCCAGTTCGGAAATCAGGCGGGTCGTCGCCTTCTGGTCGGCGACGAGTGAGGCCGCATTTTCCTGAAGCAGGCGTGCGTTTTCCAGTCCCAGGCCCGCGGAGGCCACGAGCAGCGCGATTACGACGGCGAAGCCCGAGACCAGGACGCGGAGGATGCCCGGCGGCGTCGCGCGCGGGCGAAGCACTTCCATAGCTTTATTTTCAGATACTTTCCAGCGCCACCGGGATGCCGAGACAAAACTCGATCAAACATGAAGCCTTTTCCATGAACGTTCGCTCATCGCAGATCCCGTAAATTCAGGGATCAGAACCGCCTACCGGGTCTATCGGAATTTGGGGGAAACGGCCGCATGATGAAATCGTGAGGGCGGTAAGAAGAGGCCCTCCGGAAAGAAAGAAGAAAGAGAGACCGACCATGAAAAAGACGATTCTGATTGCCCTGATGTCCGCCGCCGCGATGTTCGCAGGGCAGACGACCCCGGCCACCTCGACTCCGGCGCCTGCCAGCCAGACCGCCAAGACGACCAAGGCTTCCAAGAAGCATCACGCGAAGAAGGCGAAAAAGAGCGCCCGGAAGACCAGCAAGCGCAACGCGAAGAACGCGCCGGCCAAAAGCTAAGTTCCGCGGGAGTACCCGCCACGCCCGGCCCTTGGGGGGAAGCCCCGGGGCCGGGCTTTTTATTTTTGGGGCACGCCGGCTACCGTTGCGCGGTGTACTCCGAAGACGCCGTTTCTGACGTCGCTCATGTTTGAACTGATCCCTGGCCGCGAGTGAGCGTCGTCCCGCCCACGCGTCATGGCCTCCCACCGCCGGGCGGCGCGGCGGCGGACACCCGTGTCACCGATGCTACAGTCCTACTCCCGGGCAAAGAGCTTCGTCGGCACACATCGAGTAACAATGAATGGAGCAATCACTTTCTCCAGTGAAGGATTTCCTTCGTGAACCGATGGCAACGCGGCGATCGGGCGAGTGCACCACGTTGCAAGACCGCGAGTTCCCCTGGTGATGGACGTCGACATGAATTGCGCCTCGGCGAGCGCGATCTAATGCGGTGGCGGGACGGTATTAGTCAGAGCGCAAACCAGTAGCGCGCAGTGGAACGGAGATCACATGACGAAAATGATGCGTTTGACCGGAGGCGCTCTCGTCCTCACACTGGTGCTAGCTGCGCCACTCTTGGCGCAGGCGTCGAAGGGAATCGCGGTCACCGCCCCACGGCCGCTCTGGGACGCGATTAATGCGCTCGAAGCGGCTGCCGGGGGAACGGTGAACTACGAGGACGTGCCATACGAGAACCCCGCCGACGTGCAAGACTATTCGACGCCGGCGCAGCGAGCCGCGCAGCCGCAGGGCTGGCAGTTGCTCGGCCCCGTCACAGGCACCGTCACGGCGGAAATCCCGGTCCCGGCCAACGGCGCCGTCACGGCGAACGATCTCCTCTACGATGTGAACCTCCTCCTCGCCAGCTACCGCCAGAACCACTTGCCCGGCGATTTCCAGGTCGAGCAGGCCAACGGAATGCTCTATGTGATGGCGACCAAGGTTCTGGGCGCCAACGGCGTCGTGCGTACGGTGACCTCGCCTATGCTGACTGTAATCACGATTCCAACAGCGGACCGCAGCGTGGTCGGGACGGTCCAGGCTATCTTCGATGCCGTGGGGAAGGCGACGGGGTTGCGCATCGGCGTGGCCACCTTCCCGTTCTGGCCCTCGCAACGCGTAGCGTTTGGCGCAACCGCCGAGGTTGCGCGGGATGCACTAGCGCGGCTGTTCGCCTAGTCATCTTCCCGGCCGCTTTCCTACCGCATGATCTTCGAGCCGAAATGCGACCGCATGAGAGCGTACGACTACATCGTGAATGTCGCCCCATCCGGATATGTGCCTCCGATGGCGCCACCGGCCTACGGACCAATCAACAAATCGGCGGGATCCACGCCGTCGACCCCCGCTTCGGCGCACCCACCCGGCGCCCCGCGCCCGAACCAGGGCCCGGCCAAGCCATAGTGCGCCGGCGCCTCGACGCCGCGTTGCCCGGCCGGCCCCGTCCGTGGTTCAATAGAGATTGTTCCGCTCCGCGATTAACTCAGTTCCACCTGCCGGGAAGGGTAATCTCCGTTGAACACAGCGATCCTCGCCCTCGAAGACGGCGCTTTCTTCGAGGGAGTGGCATTTGGTGCGCCCAAAGATAGCGCCGGCGAAGTTGTTTTCAATACCGCGATCACGGGTTACCAGGAGATTTTCACCGATCCGTCGTATTCCGGCCAGATCGTCGTCCTCACCAACCCCCAGATCGGTAACTACGGCGCCAACGATTATGACCAGGAATCCGGCCGGCCTTACATCGAAGGGCTGATCGTCCGGGACCTGTCTCCGGTGGCCAGTAACTGGCGGTCGATCGAGACCGCGGACCAGTATCTGGCCGAGCGCGGCGTGGCCGTTGCGAGTGGCATCGACACACGGGCCCTGGTCCGGCACCTCCGCACGCGCGGCGTGATGCGCGGTGTGCTTTCGGTTACCGGCGGCCGTGTCGAGGACCTCGTAGCGCGCGCGAAATCCATCCCGTCGATGGCGGGGCTCGATCTTGCCTCGCACGTCGGCACCACGACGCAGTATCACTGGGACGAACCGGTATCGCCGGTCTCTGCCTCCGACCATGAACCCGCACCGGCGCCCCTGCGATTTCACGTCGTCGCCTACGACTTCGGCCTGAAGCGAAACATCCTGCGGCGCCTCGTCCACGCCGGCGCGCGGGTGACCGTAGTGCCCGCGCTCACCACCGCCGAGGACGTGCTGGCGCTGCGCCCCGACGGCGTGTTTCTCTCGAACGGGCCCGGCGATCCGGAGCCGCTCGAATTCCAGGCCACCCAAGTCCGCAAGTTACTCGGCCGCACGCCGATCTTCGGCATCTGCCTGGGCCATCAGATCCTCGGGCTTGCCCTTGGCGCACGCACCTACAAGCTGAAATTCGGCCACCACGGCGCGAATCATCCGGTGATCAACCGCATCACAAACAAGGTGGAAATCACCAGCCACAACCACGGCTTCGCGGTGGACCCGGAAACGCTTGACCTGAACCGCGTTGAGATTACGCACGTGAACCTGAACGACCAGACGCTTGAAGGCTTCCGCCATCGCGACGTGCCGGCGTTCTGCGTGCAGTACCACCCCGAGGCCGCGCCCGGGCCGCACGATTCGCACTACCTGTTCCACGATTTCATTCAACTCATGGAGACCAGCCGCCAGCACTGATGCCCCGCCGCGACGACCTTCACCGCATCCTCATCGTCGGCTCCGGCCCGATCGTAATCGGGCAAGCCTGCGAGTTCGACTATTCCGGCGCGCAGGCCTGCAAGGCGCTGCGGAGCGACGGCTACGAAGTAATCCTGATCAACTCGAACCCGGCGACGATCATGACGGATCCGGAGTTGGCCGACCGCACTTACGTCGAGCCGCTCACCGCCGCTTATGCCGAGGAAGTCATCCGGCGCGAACGGCCGCAGGCGTTGCTTTCCACCGTCGGCGGGCAGACGGGCCTGAATCTTGCGGTCGAGTTGGCCGAAACCGGCGTGCTCGATCGCTACGGCGTGGAACTGATCGGCGCAAAGATCGAGTCGATCAAGAAGGCCGAGGACCGGCTTCTGTTCAAGGATGCGATGCGGAAGATCGGGCTCGAGGTTACGCAGTCGCAGCTTGTCAACAACGTCGAGGACGGCCTCGCGTTCGCTTCGAAGATCGGCTATCCGATCATCCTGCGGCCCAGCTTCACGCTTGGCGGCACGGGCGGTGGGATCGCCTACAACCGCGAGGAACTCGTCGAGATCCTCGAGCGCGGCCTGGATCTGTCGCCGGTTCACGAAGTGCTGGTCGAAGAAAGCGTCATCGGCTGGAAGGAATTTGAGCTCGAAGTGATGCGCGATTTGGCCGGAAACGCCATCATTGTCTGCTCGATTGAAAACTTCGACCCCATGGGCGTGCACACGGGCGACTCGATCACCGTCGCTCCGGCGCAAACGCTCACGGACCGCGAATACCAGATGATGCGCGACGGGGCGCTGCGCTGCCTGAACGAAATCGGCGTGGACACCGGCGGCTCCAACGTCCAGTTCGCCATCAATCCGGCGGACGGCCGCATGGTCATCGTCGAGATGAACCCGCGCGTCTCGCGCAGCTCCGCCCTGGCTTCGAAAGCCACCGGCTTTCCGATTGCCAAGATCGCCGCCAAGCTTGCCGTCGGCTACCGGCTGGACGAGTTGAAGAACGACATCACCCGCGTGACGCCGGCTTGCTTCGAGCCGGTGCTCGATTACGTGGTGGTGAAGATTCCGCGCTGGCAGTTCGAGAAGTTCCCCGGCGCCGAGCCGGTGCTGGGCACGCAGATGAAGTCGGTAGGCGAGGTGATGTCCATTGGCCGGACGTTCAAGCAGGCGCTCGCCAAGGGCATCCGGAGCCTGGAAACCGGCAAGTCGCCGGCGGCGCGAAAACTCGACCCGAACCTGATTTCGAACCGGCTGATCACGCCCAACCCCGAGCGGCTCGACTACATTCTGTTCGCACTCGAGCGCGGCGAATCGATCGAAGAAATTCACTCGATCACATACATTGACCTGTGGTTCCTGCGGCAACTTCAGGAGATGGTGGACTTCGAGAAGGAGTTGGCCGGAGAAACGCTTGAGGACGTGTCGCACGCCACGCTGCTGCGCGCCAAGCGCGAGGGAATTTCCGACACCCGTCTGGCGAGGATGTGGAACGCGGACCCGCTCGCCGTTCGCGCCCGCCGCAAGGAACTCGGGATTCACGCGGTGTTCAACCGGGTGGACACTTGCGCCGCGGAGTTCGAAAGCTTCACGCCGTATCTGTATTCCTCCTACGAATCGGAAGACGAGGCGGCGCCTTCCGAGCGCAAGAAAGTTGTCATTCTGGGCAGCGGTCCGAACCGCATCGGACAAGGCATCGAGTTCGACTACTGCTGCTGCCACGCTTCGTTTGCGCTCCAGGGCTTCGGGCACGAATCGGTGATGGTGAACTGCAACCCGGAGACGGTTTCAACCGACTACGACACCAGTGACCGCTTGTATTTCGAGCCGTTGACGCTCGAAGAGGTACTGAATGTGGTGGACGAAGAAAGGCCCGACGGCGTGATCGTCCAGTTCGGCGGCCAGACGCCGCTGAACCTGGCTTTGCCGCTGAAGAAGGCCGGCGTCCCGATCATCGGCACGGATCCTTCGAACATCGACCTCGCCGAGGACCGCAAACTTTTCGGCCGTCTGCTCGATTCGCTCGGCATCCCGTCGCCCGCCAACGGCACGGCGACGAATCCGGAGGAGGCCTGCGACCTCGCTCGGCGTCTCGGCTTTCCCGTGCTCGTACGTCCCAGCTACGTGCTGGGAGGGCGCGCCATGGTCATCGCCTACGACGAAGACACGGTTCGCCAGTACATGCGTGAAGCCGTGAACTACTCGCAGGACCGGCCTGTGCTGATCGACAGGTTTCTCGAAGACGCGATTGAGATCGACGTGGACGCCCTGTCGGACGGCCAGGACGTGCTCATCGCCGGCATCATGGAACACATAGAAGAAGCGGGCGTGCATTCGGGCGACAGTTCCTGCGTGCTGCCACCACACTCGCTGCCCGCCCCCGTCATCGAGACGATCAAGAACTACACCCGGCGCCTGGCGCGTGCGTTGAACGTCATCGGCCTGATGAACACGCAATACGCGGTGCAGAACGGGACCGTCTATGTGCTTGAAGTGAACCCGCGCGCTTCCCGCACCGTGCCCTACGTCAGCAAAGCCACGGGGGTTCCGCTGCCGAAGATTGCCGTGGGCCTGATGCTCGGCAAGAAACTCGCCGACTTCAAGGAACTGACGGCGTCCGCTGAGGACGGCGTCCTCACCACGCGCCAGTATTTCGTAAAATCCCCGGTGTTCCCATTTAACAAATTTCCCGGCGTCGATCCGGCGCTCGGACCGGAGATGCGTTCCACGGGAGAGGTGATGGGCGTCGGCGACAGTTTCGGCCAGGCGTTCGGGAAAGCGCAGGTCGGGGCGGGCACGCCGCTCCCCCGCTCCGGCGCGGTTTTCCTAAGCGTGAACGATCGCGACAAACCGGCCGCCGTCGAAATCGGCCGGCGTCTGGCTTCGCTCGGCTTCCAGCTATTCGCCTCGCGCGGGACGGCGGCGGCGCTGAAGTCGGCAGGTGTGGCCTGCAAGGTTGTTTTCAAGGTAAACGAAGGACGGCCGAACGCGGTCGATTTGCTCAAGGCCGGCAGCGTGCAACTCATTATCTACACCACCACCGGCGGCCGGACCTTCCCCGACGAACAGGCCATCCGCCGCGCGGCTATCGCCTGCCGCATTCCCTGCATCACTACCATCAGCGGCGCGCGTGCCGCAGCCGAGGCGATCGCGAGTCTGGGTTCGCGTCCCGTGCGCGTGTGGAGCCTGCAGGAAATTCACTCGCCGGTCGGAGAATCGGCAGCCGGGTAGTTACTTCCTCACCAAGCGGATCTCGAACAGCTTCGGCCAGAGTTTACCGGTGACGAAAAGCCGGTCGTGCTGGGCGTCGTAGGCGATTCCGTTCAGCACATCTACCTGTTCTCCGCCGATGTCCCCGAGAATCCCCGACAGATCGATCCAACCAGTGACATGCCCGTTGGCGGGAGAGATTCTCGCGATGCGGTTCGTCTGCCAGACGTTCGAGTAAATCTCGCCCTTCACCCATTCGAGTTCGTTGAGTTGCGTGACCGGCTCGCCCTGATCCGTGACGGAGATGCTGCCGGTTTGGGCGAACGTCACGGGGTCCATCTTCTTCAGCACCGCCGTGCCGTCGCTCAGGATGAACTCCCTGCCGTCGGTGGTGAGTCCCCAACCCTCGCCGGCGTAGTGGAACGTCGACTGCATCTGGAGACCGGCGATCTGGTAAACGAAGGCCGTGCCGGAGGTCCAGGTCAATTCCACCATGCGTCCCTGCCAGGGCGCGATGCCTTCGCCGAAGAAGGCATCTGGAACGTCGTTGCGCTCAATCACCTTGCCGGTTTCGAGATCCACCTTCCGCACCGACGAGCGCCCCTTCAGCCCGGTGCCTTCATAGAGAAACCCATCCTGATAGAACAGACCTTGCGTGAAGGCCTGCGGGTCGTGCGGATATACATGCACCACCTGATAGCCGTAGACCGGCGTGTCTCCCCCGCGGGAAGAACCGCAGGCGCCGAGTAGCAGAGCGGCGAGCGCGAAAACCAATGAGCCCGCGCGCTTCATCG
>JAKAJI010000551.1 GCA_021813825.1 Acidobacteriota bacterium
GTTGGGTCAAAACCGCGGTCGGCTCGCACGAGGTGCGCGGCAAGACCATGGGCATCGTAGGGTACGGGCATATCGGGACGCAGGTGGGCGTGCTGGCCGAGGCGCTAGGGCTGCAGGTCATTTATTACGACATCGAGACGAAGCTGGCGCTGGGGAATGCGCGGCCGATGCCGTCGCTCGATGCGCTGCTCGAGGCCTCCGACATCGTGACGCTGCATGTGCCGGAGACGCCGCAGACGTTCCGGATGATGGGCGTAGAGCAGTTCGCGAAGATGAAGAAGGGCGCGCGGTTTCTGAACGCGGCGCGGGGGACGGTGGTGGATATCGACGCGCTGAAGCAGGCGCTCGATTCGGGACATTTGTCCGGGGCGGCGATCGACGTGTTTCCGAGTGAGCCGAAAGGCGCCGGCGACGAGTTTCAGAGCGTGCTGCGGGGGATGGACAACGTGATTCTGACGCCGCATATCGGCGGGAGCACGGAGGAGGCGCAGCACAATATTGGCCTCGAAGTCTCGGCCAAGCTGCTGAAGTACAGCAACAACGGGTCGACGCTGTTCGCGGTGAATTTCCCGGAGGTGTCGCTGCCGGAGCATCCGGGCAAGCACCGGTTGTTGCATATTCATCAGAACCGGCCGGGCGTGCTGGGGCAGATCAACGCGATTTTCTCCGAGCAGCGGATCAACGTCGCCGGCCAGTACCTGCAGACGGACGCCAAGATCGGCTATGTCGTCATTGACATAGAGGCCGAGGACGGCGACGTGACCATGGGGCTGAAACGGCGGATGGACGAGGTTCCCGGGACGATAAGGACGAGGGTGTTGTACTGACGGCGGAGCGGGCAGCGGTTAGACGCCGTCGTGCCTCGCTTGGAACTTTTCGGCGTCGGTGACGATCTTCTTGATGTCGCGGCGCGGGACGCTCCATTCTCCGCCTGCGCCGTCCCATATCTGAAGCCTCATCGCGTTTCCGTTGGCGAATTGCTCGGTGAACTCTGCGAGCTCGGTGTGCGCCTCCATTTCCCCGAGCAATTTCGGGAGGCCCTGGGTGAAGATCCTGAAGCCCTTTTTGCCGTCGACGGGCCGAAAGTAGTAGCCGCCGAGCCCCTCCCACCTCATGGGCCGGCGGCCCACGTTGACCGCAGTCACCACGATGTAGAGGTCTCGCGTGGCCCCCTCGATGTTCAGGTCCGGCCTGACGATCAGGAGCTTTCCTTCGCCACCCGGCGCGATCCGCCGCAAGTCGGCGCTCAGCTTGACCTTCGCCCTGTCGCGGAGGTCCCTATAGAGTGTCCATCCAGCCGTGATGCTCGATAGAATCGCCCCTCCCACGGCAAGGAACGAGGTTAGATCCCAGCTTCCAATCCAGTGCGCAGGAAATTGTGGCATCGTACCGTTGCCTTCGAAGGAGTGGGGACGCCTTTCCAGGTTACCCCAGGGATGCGTCGGGGATGCATGACGCGGTTTCCGCAGAACGGGGGTATGTTATTCGAGATATTTGGGGGGCGTGCGCGGGAGTTACTCGTGCCGAAGGGCTTCGAGAGGTTCGATGCGGCAGGCGCGGCGGGCGGGGATCCAGGCGGCGAGGGCGGCGGTGGCCAGGAGTGTTGCGGCGGCCAAGAGCAGGGGCGCGGGGGCGTAGGGGCGGACGCCGTAGAGGAGAGTCGAGATCGAGCGGCCGGCGGCGAGCGCGAGGGCGGCTCCGGCGGTGATCCCGATGGCAGCCAGGCGCAGGGCGTCCCCGAGGATCAGCCAGGCGATCCTGGCTCGCGTAGCGCCGAGGGCGACGCGGACTCCGATTTCGCCGGTGCGGCCCGCGACTTGATAGGCCATCAGCCCGAATAAGCCGGTGGCCGCGAGCACGAGGGCGAGGACGCCGAAGGCCGAAGAGAGCCAGGCGAGCAGGCGCTCCGGAAGCAGCGAATTGTCGCGCTGCTGTTTCAGTGTCCGAGCGTACTCGACGTTCTCGTGGCCGGCGCCGCGAACGGTTCTTCTTAGCGATTCGACGAAGCGGGGAGTCAGGTCGCGCACGCGCACCACGAGCACTCCGTACTGCGCGGAATGCGAATAACGCCAGAGGTTGATATAGACCAGGGGCGGGTTGGCGGCGCGGGACCCTGTGAGACGCGCATCGGCGGCGACGCCAATGATTTCCAGGTCCTGGTCTTCCGGGTCCGTTCCGAAACGGATGTGGCGGCCGACGATGCCGCCGGCAGGCGCCAGGCGATCGGCGAGGGACCGGCTCACGATGGCGGTTGCCGGGCCGGCGCCGTCTCGCTCAAAGTCGTGACCGGCGAGCAGAGGAATGCCCATGGTGCGGAAAAAACCATCGGACACCCAGTAGGCGTCACTCACAACGCCTTGCCCGGGCGTGGAGGCTGTAAGCGCGACGGGCCGGGAGTAGCCCGTGCCGAGCGGAGCGAAGTTGGAATATCCAGCCGATTCGACCCCCGGCAGGGATTCGACATCCTGCATCAGGCGCTGGTAATACGGGGCGGCCTGCAGATCCCGGTAACCGTTCGGCAACGGAAACAGTTGAGCCTCGGCGATTCCGCTGACTCGAAACCCGAGATTGACGCGTTGTTGCCGCTGGAGCGAAGAAACGAA
>JAKAJI010000552.1 GCA_021813825.1 Acidobacteriota bacterium
AACTTACCCTCACGGCCCGCAAAAGGCCCCCGGTAACTGAAAGGCCCAAGAGTCAACGGCGCCGGCTGCCCGCTCACCGTGTAGAACCAGCTTTCCTTCTCCCGCCGCGTCCAGATCTGGTACCCGTATTCGGTCCGCACCTGAAACACGTAGTAACTTCCGTCCGGCGTCCAATCGCCGCAGCATTGCTGGTTCTTGAAGCCGGGAAACAGCCGGCGCACACCGCCGCTGGGGCCCATCTCCCACAGCGTCGCCGCCTCCGTCTCGTTGTCGATCACCGTGAACCGCAACCGCCGGCCGCCCGGGGAGCGCCTCATCCAGTAAACATGACCCGATATCTGACACAATTTCTCGGTCCGCTTGTCATCCAACGACACGCGATAAATCGCCCCTCCGTTCGAGAGCAGCACATGCCGGCCATCCGGCTCCCAGGCCGCATCGTAAGCCTCCCCGTCGCCTACTCTCCACGCCGTCCCTTGCGGTAGAGGTTGGATGTAAACCGGAGCAAGCTCATCGCGCGACACCGCCAGGCTTCGCAGAAGCAGAAACCTGCCGTCCCGGGAGATATCGCACAATTCCGCGTTCGGCACACCGGTTTCGATAGCCGCACTCTCGCCGCCCGTCTCCGGCGCCTGCAGGACGCGCCACGCTCCCTGTTCGAAGCTCTGATAGTAGACGCTTCGCCCGGCCACCAGGACCGGCGAGAGGATCCGGCCTGGCGACCGCGTGATGCGCAGCGGATTCGCCAGATGTGGCGCCGGAAGTGCCGGCCGCAGCTTCACCGCCGCCAGCATGATCAGCAGGAACATCGCCGCGAACGCCGCGACGCGCCGCACCGTCCAGCGCCGGGCCACCGGGCGCTCCCGCGGCTCCGGCTCAACCGGAAAGACAAAGCAGTAACCCTCCCCGGAAACGGTGCGAATATAGCGCGCCTCCGTCGGCTCATCCCCCAGCGCCCGCCGGATCTGCCGGATCGCCTGCTCCACCGTATTATCGGCCCGCTGCCCGCCCCACACCGCCGCGAGCAAGGCCTGCTTGGAG
Source organism: Acidobacteriota bacterium (assembly GCA_021813825.1). GTDB lineage: Bacteria > Acidobacteriota > Terriglobia > Bryobacterales > Bryobacteraceae > JAJYKC01. Next base: position 1,042 of record JAKAJI010000552.1, read on the forward strand.
ATCACCTGCCCCGGCCTCTCCGCCAGGTAGCACAGCACCTCGAACGCCTTGGCCGGCAACTCAACCCGCTTCGACCGCCGGAACAGCCCAAGCCGGTCCTTATCCAAACGGAAGTCCCCGATCTTCAGCCGCCTCGACTCCATCCCCGCCCCGGCCCTCCAGCCGTCAAATCCCCGGTTACTTCATCCGCCTTCAGAATCATTCAGGCAACCTCGACGGCGGTTACTTGAAACCTCTGAGTATACCTCACCGCGATTCCTTCCGTACTTACAGGACAGTAACACCCGCGCAACACACATAATGTGCATCGCACAAACAACAACGTTACAGGCCCGCGCGCCGCGCCTGAATGTTTCTTAATGACCGCTGCCCACGCCACTTTGCGCATCTCTTCGCTTGTCAACTCGCGCGAAACTGCTCAGAATACCCCTGAATGGCTAGCCTGAGTCCGCCCAACAGAACCGGTTGCCCTACACACTTTCGCATTTGTTTTTGTCCGACGGATTCGAAAGGCACACTGATATGAACACATCCAGACGTGCGATTCAAAACATCTACAGCGCATGGACCGTCGCCCTCGTCTTAGCGCTGGTTGTAGCAGTCCCCACGACGGCGCAGCTTCGTAAGTCCATCATCACCTTCGGCCATCCGCAAGTACCGGTCACGATCCAGCACCCGGCCGCTAAACCATTGAACCTCGCGGGCAAGCGACTGGCCTTCAACGTGACGGGAGGCACATGCGCATCAGAATTGGAGGACCAAATTAACTCGACCTTTGGGAACAAGGGCGTAAATATCGTGGATCGCGGCCACATTGACGACATTCTGCGGGAGCAGAACTTCCAGGCCGGCTCGGATGTCGACCCGAGCAAAGCGGTCGCCATCGGTCGGCTCCTGGGCCCAACCCTCATGGTCTTCGTCGGTGTGACAAGGTGCTACACCGACCCGCCGAAACGTCTCGTACAACAAAACATCATCGGTCCTCCCACTTACATTTCGAAAACGGAAGCACACCTTCGTGCCTCGCTGCGAGTCGTCGATCTCTCCACGGGACGCGTACTGGACACGCAGCCCCTAAATGCAGACAGCGCAGATCAGACCTCCGACCCGAACGGGTATCCAGAGGCGCCATCACAAGCGGATGAGTTAGATAGCGTTGAGAAGAAGGCAGTGGCCCAAGTCGAGCGCCGCTACTTTCCGTGGTCTGAGCAGCGAATGGTCACCTTCATGAACGGCAAGGAGTGTAATCTTCGCCAGGCGTACAACCTTCTCAAAGCCAACGACCTGAGAGGCGCGCTGCAGGCTTCGCAGGAGGGCGTGGAAGCCTGCAAGTCCGACCCCAAGGGCAACCACGAGGCGGACGCCTTGTATGACTTAGGCATCATGTACTTCCTGGCAGGCCGTTACGACGATTCCCTGAAAGCCCTTACCGAATCCCAGAGACTGCACAACGACAGCGCCGTCTTGAAGGCGATGGCCGACTGCCGCGAAGCAAGAGACCAGGCGGGCACCGTAGCACGAGAAGAAGCCGCCAACACCGATCCGCCGCCCGGTGCACC
>JAKAJI010000553.1 GCA_021813825.1 Acidobacteriota bacterium
CGAAGTTGCGGAACAGCGCGAGACGCCCGTTCTCCAGCGTGGAGCTTCCGTCTTCGTTCTGCCGCTGAAACCCGGAAATGAAATCGTAGACCAGCTTGGACGTGGAAGTGTTGTTGCACACCACGATGAAACACGGCGGCACCCGAACGCGTTTGTCCCGCCACAGATTGAAAGTGGTTTCGTAGTGACCGTAGAGCGCCTCCAGCGCGGTTTGCAAGCGGGTCGGCAACGAAAGCGGGTCTAGGACTTGGGCCTTGCCGCGACCCTTCTTGGGCATGTCCTTGCGGATGTTCTCCCACAGATTGCGGAACATCGGCATTTCGTCGCCGGGAATGTTCTCCGCCACCGGCACGCGCGGCAGCTTCACGATGCCGCATTCGATCGCGTCCATCAGCGAGAAATCGCTCATGGTCCAGGGGAACAACGTCCCTTCCGCATAACCCGAGCCGCTAAGGAAGAACGGCGTGGCGGACAAATCGATCACGCGGGCGACGCCGAGCTTGCGATTGACGGCCTCGAGGCCGTTGATCCACAGGCGGGCGGCCTCTTTGTTCTTTTCCGCTTCCTTCCTTTCGTCGCCCTTGAGGTCTTCTTCGTCCCCTCCGGGCTTCTCGCGATAACAATGATGCGCTTCGTCGTTCAGCACCAGAATGTTCTTCATACCCATCAGGTCGGGCATCACCCGCTGCAGCATCTGGCCTTCGGTTTCGAGCGTGTTCAGTTCTTCGCCCCGGCCCTGCAGCAAGGAGCGCCCGCCCTTGGACAGCTCGATTTTCTCGCGCAGCTTGAAGCCGTGAAAGTTGGTGATGACGATCTTGGCTTTGTTCACTTCGACCAGCAGGTCGCTGGGCACGAGTTCGCGGCTGGCGTAATAGCTGTCCGGATCGTTGGGTTGCAGCACCCGCAAGCGATCCTTGATGGTGAGGCCGGGGGCGACGACTAGAAAACCGCGCGTGAAGCGTTTGCTCTGCGGGCGGCGCACCGCGTTGATGGTTTGCCAAGCGATGATCATGGCCATGACGGTGGTCTTGCCGGCGCCGGTGGCCAGTTTGAGCGCGAGGCGCATCAACTCCGGATTGGCCTCGTTGTTGGCATCCGCCAGGTGATCAATGAAACTCTCGCCCACCTTGCCTGCCTGGGGCGCAACCTCGGTCAGCCAGATGGCGGTTTCGACGGCTTCGATCTGACAGAAGAACGGCCGGATACCGCCGAACTTGTGATGCCGCCAATGCTGCAACAGCCGCGCGGTTTCGGGTGTTACGCGCCAGTCGTTGGTGTTGGGCAGTTTGCGCCACGCATCCACTTGCTGGCGCACAGAGCTGATGATGGCGGTGTGATCGTAGCGCTGCTTCGCTGTAGTCAAACCAGCGCCTTCGTCGAACAGCAGGGACTCCTGCTGCGCCGCGCCCTTGCGCTTTTTCGATTTGGGAATCGGCGTGATGAAATCCGCACGACGGCGGGTATCGAGGATGCGCTGGGTCGGCTGCCCGTCTTTATCCAGCTCCCAATGGCGTGCGGGATAGCCGTAGGGCGAATTGAGGATCGGCTTTTCGAAGAACTGATTATTCATGCGTGCCGATCTTTGTTGAAGCCATGGATGGCCCTTCTCCTGGTTACCACGCCCCCGCAAACGCGAAAGGATGCAACTTCATGATTTCGCCGCGAGAGCCGCTGCGGGCGCGTGGCGTATTCCCCTTGCGTGCGTAAGGATACAGCAGGAGGCGGGGCAGGTCAGTAGACCAAATGGATGGAATCGCCTTCGATGGAAGGCGATGGTTGTAGAAGCGCTATGGGAGCGGTTCTTCGCGCGATCTGCGAATCACACAACGAAGCGCGACAGCTGGTGGAATTCGCCGGCATCGAGGACAAGCTCGGCAGACTGCTGGAGGAGTTCGGCCCCTCCGGCTCCGAGAAGACACGGCACAATCCCCCGACGTTCACCTTTTCTGGCATCTACGCACCGACGGCGTCTGGCAGCTTGCCGGGCCGGCGGAGATCACCTCGCGCCCTGCCGGTGCCACGCCGACGATCACCGAGCTGCGGCGCGGTCACGTCGAAGGCGGATTCGCCGAGCCGGTGCGCCTCGCGCTCGCGCACGAAGTTGCGGATCGCGCTGGTGGTACCGGAGCGGTGCTGAACGACTAGCCCCTCACCCTGTCCCTCTCCCCGCGAGGCGGGGAGAGGAGACGTACACGCCGTGCAGCGCCGCCGCGATCCCGCGTTTCGGGAGAAGGTGCTGCTCGCCTACGAATACCGCTGCTGCGTCTGCGGGCACGACCTGCGCATGGGCGGTCATGCGATCGGGCTGGAAGCCGCGCACATCAAGTGGTTCCAGGCGCGCGGGCCGGACGTGGTGCAAAACGGCCTCGCGTTATGTTCGCTCCACCACAAGATCTTCGACCTCGGCGCGTTCACGGTGCTGCCGGGGAATCACCAGATCGTGTTCAGCCGCCACCTGATGGGCGGCGACGACACCAAGGCGAAGCTGCTCGCCCATCACGGCGCCGGTCTGATTCAGCCGCAGGCCAGGGAGTGTTTGCCGAATCCGGAGTTTCTGGCGTGGCACCGGGCCGAAGTATTCAAGGAGCCGGCGCGGG
>JAKAJI010000131.1 GCA_021813825.1 Acidobacteriota bacterium
GTCGAGGAAGTCCTCGAAGCGATAGCGGCCCGGGCGAAGGCGGGCGATGGCGGCGCGCAACATGCGTTCGCTGTAGTTCTGCAGCGCGGCGGCGTTGCGGTGGAGACGGGGCAGGCCGTAGCGGGCGATCATCTCCTCGATCCGCTGCTCACCGCGGCGGATGGCCATGCACTGGGCGAGCAGATCGCCCTCGCGTTCTTCCGGCGTGCGGACGTTGGACAGCAGGAGATCGAGGACCGGGCGGTCGATTTGGCCGAGGCGGCGCAGCAGGATGGGAGGGATGCGCAGGCCTTCCTGGTAGATCTCGGTGGCGAGAGGCATGGAACCGGGACTCATGCCGCCGACGTCGGCGTGGTGGGCGCGGTTGGCGACGTAGAAGGCGGGGCGGCGGAGGCCGGGGGCGAAGACGGCGGAGACGGCGGTGATGTCGGGCAGGTGGGTTCCACCGCGGAACGGGTCGTTGAGGATGGCGACATCGCCGGGGGCGAGGTTCACGCTCGAGATGACTTCGGCGACCGAGAGCGGCATGGCGCCGAGGTGGACAGGCATGTGGTCGCCCATGGCGATGGTCTGCCCGCGCGCGTCGTAGAGGGCGCAGGAGTAATCGCGGCGTTCCTTGATGTTGGGTGAGTAGGCGGTTTTGCGGAGCACCGCTCCCATCTCTTCGGCGATGGAGCAGAAGAGGTGGCGGAAAAGTTCGAGGTCGATGGGGTCCGTGCGCATGGGATGGCTGCCGCTACAATCGAACATACATGGTCGAGGGGCTTAACGGGCGATGGCGATGGCCGGCAAGAATCGTCTTGTTCGTCTTGATCACTGTGGCATATCAGCACACCGGGGCGGCGCGGGTGCCGTTCACCGGGGATGAGCCGCACAACTTGATGGCGACGATATCCCTGCTGCGCGACGGGGATTTCGATTTGGCAAACAACTACGCCGCGCAGCAGTATCGCGAGTTCTGGCCTGACGTGTTGGCGCCGCAGAATCCGATCGGTCCCGGCGGGGAGAACTATCGGGGGCCGGCGCACGGCATCGGCTTTCCGATCCTGCTCGCATTGCCGTACCTCGTTCTCGGCTCGAAGCATATTTCGTGGTTTCTGCTGGTTGTGGCTGGAATCGGCGCGATATTGCTGGCGGCGTACGCCGAGCGGGAATTTGGGCCGGGCACGGGAACGATCGCCGGATTGATGCTGATGACTTTGCCGGTGTGGCAGATGTATGGCGGCCACGTTTTCACCGAGACGACCGGGGGTACGATCGCGATGGGGGCGTTTGTGCTGCTCAGTGCGAAAAGGCCGTCGCGAGGGGCATTGGTTGTTTCCGGAGTGCTTCTGGGGTACCTGCCATTTCTCTATCTGCGCTACCTGACGATAGCCGCGGTACTGGCGCTGTTGGCATGGGGGAAGGGGCATCGGTGGGTGAGTCCGTGGTTTTGGGCTCCAGCGGCTTTGATGCTGGGCGGGGAGACCGCGCTCACGTTTCATGTCTACGGGCAGTATCTGCGCGCGATTTCGCCGGGCGGTTATCTGATAACGGTTTCGGGAGTGGGTGAGAGATTCTGGAGGCTGTTCTTCGATCGCACGCAAGGGATCGCGCCGGAACAGCCGATGCTGGTGCTGGGATTTTGGGCAGCGCCGTTTGTGATCAGAAAGGCTTGGCAAGGCAAGAGGGCGTGGGCGCCGGCGATGGCGGCGCTGGCGGTGGGTCTGTATACGTTGCCGTTCGCGCTGTTAAACGCAGGTTCCGGCGCGAGTGCGCCGGGGCGCTTTCTCTGCGCGGGTTGTCCGTTGATCCTGGTGACAATTCTTCACTGGGCGAGACAAGGCGACGGCCTGCAGTTCGCACGGTGGAAGACGGTGCTTGCGCTGTGGGCCATCAGCCTGGCGATTCTGGCGGAGGGAATCGCGGTAGGCACGCCGCCATGGTTAGGGATGCTTTCCTTCCAACGCTGGTTTCCCTTCGGCTGGCAACCGACGTCATTCCTGAGAATCGACCCGTTTGTGCAAGGCGAGTGTCTCACGTATGGTGTGTTGCTTGTCGTATTCGTGTGGCTCAGCAAGAGCCTGGCGGGGGACCTGATCCGGTTGGCGATGAGGCAGGCGGCTGCCGGCGGCTCTGGAGAGGCAGCCGTGGTTGGGGTACGCGGCGCCCGAAAGCAGCGTTGAAGGGGACGTGGTGGGAGGCGGGGACTAATTTGTTTAAGCGGCGAGTCCTGCGCCCGGACGTTTTGGCTGCTTTGGGATTCGGGCTGTCCCTTGTTTACCTCTACTTCCGGCTGGGGGCTGCCACTCCGCCGTCGCTCGAAGATTGGATCTCAAGCGACACGCTATATCCGGTGAACGTCACGGTGGACGTCGGCCGGGACGGTTTCCCGTTGTCCGGTTGGTGGTTCTCGATCGCGCCGTTTTGGATTCCCGATGTGTTTCTTACGGGGGTGTTTTGGATTGTCACGCGGAATCCGATCGAGGCGACGCTGCTGACCGGATTCTTGCAGTTGGTGTTCCTGGCGGGCGTGATGGCGCTCATTCGATCGACGGTTCGGACCGGGGACAAGGCACTTCACAATGTCCTGTTTTTCGGGATGGCGGTGATTGTCACGCTGTTTGTGGCGAATCATCTGGGCCAGTATTATCCGGACCTTTACCGTTTCTACCAGCCGCAAAGCCACGTTGGGAGTCTGATCGTGTCACTGGCGGCTCTTGGGTTGGCTATGGATTGGGCCCGGCGATCGATGGAGGGGCGGCCGGCTTCGGCCGCAGTCATCGCGGCCTATGTCGTGCTCTGCTTGCTGGGCGCGATGAGCAACGCGTTTTTCCTGGTGCAGATGCTAATTCCGTACACCCTGATGGCGGGCTTGCTGGGAGCGGTTGGGGTGATTCGGATTCGTGACACGCGAGCGGCGATCCTTGCCGGGTGGCCGGCCGCCGTTTCCGGCGTGGTCTTGAATGGCGCGCTCTTCCATACGACACCGGTGTCGGCTCAGTCGACCATCTCGGTTGCCTCCGTGACGACGGCTTTCGACGTATTCCGGCACGGGTTCACGGAGCATCTGGCCGCGTTCGAGGGGTTACACATCCTGGCGGTGACGTGGATCGCGGTCTGCCTCATCCCGATTGTCATCACGATGCGCCGGGTGATGTCCGGCGATGTTCCGAGGCTCAGTGCCGAGATGCGCATGGTGAGTCTGTTCTGCGGTTTCTCCCTCCTGTCGGGGATGGCGAGCGCAGTTGCAATCATTGGCGGCGGCAGCAACAGTCTCGCGGTCTTCAAAAACTACGAATGGGGCGTACATTACCTGCAGTCCATCTTTTACCTCCCGCTGCTTGGGCTGCCGCTGGTTTTGGCGCTGGCCATCCGGCATCTTGGCACCGAGCGCCTCGCGGGACGGCTGGCGGTTTTGTTGAGTCTGCCGACGCTGGTTGTGCCCGCGCTTTTACTTGGACAAACGCCGCGTCCGAAGGTTTCCATTGCGAATTACCGTCCACCGCTGGTGAAATACCTAGACAGCCAGGCAGCGTTGCGCGGCTGGCGGTACGGCATTGGAGGCTACTGGCAGGCTCGTATCACCACGTTGCTGTCGAGACGAAATCTGCGGGTCTACCCCGTCGATAATTCTCTCCACCCGAGGCTTTGGGTCAGCAACCAATACTGGTACACGGAACAGGTGGGAGACGGGCGGAAGGCTCCTCCGATTGATTTTGTGATTCTTGACGGGCGCGCGTTTCGGCTGTCCCGGGAGGAGGCGGTGCGCGTGCTTGGGGAACCGGCGGAAGAACTGCGCTTTGAAGGGACGCGGATTCTGAGTTATTCGGGAGTGGCCGGAATTCCTTCGATGGCGTCGCTGGCCGGCGATGCCGGCGAGAATGAACCGCTGCACGAGTTCCGGGAACAGATTACCGGATCCATCAAGCCGCTCGAAGTTGCGGCCGGCGGCACGGCGTCGGTGCCGGTCACAATCACGAATGTGAGCCATGAGCGTTGGGCCAGCCGGGGGAAGTATCCGGTGACGCTGAGTTACCGATGGCTGAAGGCGGGAAAGGACACGGGCGTGGAAGGCCTTCGAACCTTGCTTTCCATCCCGCTGAACCCAGGCCAGGCGGAAGCGGTTGAGGCCCGGATTGCGGCGCCCCAGGAGGCTGGGACGTTCCTGCTGCGGCTGTCACTGGTCCAGGAAGGGGTCGCCTGGTTTGTGTTGCGCGGGGCGAAGCCGCTCGATATTGCCGTGCGTGTGGGGCCCGAGCGCCAAGCCGACGGGGGGGCGCGGTGACCGGTCTCACTCCGAACAGGTTCCGGCGGCGAGGAGAATGCGGGCTACGGGTTCCCAGCCTTGCGATGCGTGATGTTCGACGACGTAGGCTTTTGCGGCGGAATCGGCTTGGAGGCGCCAGACGGGGTCGGGCGGAGGCGATGCGGTGCGGGGCAGGGGGATGGCGCGATCCGCTTCGCGCTGGAGTTCCCAGCTTTCGCCGCCGTCGATGGTTTGAAAGAGTTGTTGATGCTTGCCGCTGCCGGTGTCCACGACGAGGGATCCGACGTTGGGGGAATCAAAGCGGAAATGGGCGACGGAACCGGTGTCGATGTCGTCGCCGATGGGGAGCTTGCGCCAGGATTTTCCCCCGTCGATGGTGGCGAGCAGGAAGGGACGCTGGGGCAGGGCATTTCCGGCCCATCCGGACACCCATCCGTGATCCGGGTCGGCGAACTGGACGTGATCGAGCGTGGTGAGGGGCATGCGCTCGAAGGGTTCGGTCCAGGTTTTTCCGCTATCGGAGCTCGCAAGGAGGACTGAGGCGAGTGTGGCCCGTTCGGTATGGAAGTCGCCGGCGGCGATGATGCTCGAGGCTGAGCTATCGATGCCGTTCAATTCGAGAAAAACGGGACACGGGGACTGCGCGGGGCAATCGAGACCGGCGGCGGCGATGTCTTCCGGACGGCAGTTGAAAGTAAACTGCTGCGGAGAAGGAGCGGAACCCTGGACGCCGGGCGGCGCAACGGCGAGAAGCACCAGCAGGCCGAGGGGAGACATGCCTTCCTCGCGAGAAGGATGGAATTTACTTGCGGGCGCCGCGAACGGTGCCTTTGAGACGGCTCTGGCGCAGCTTGGCGGACTTCCGCTTGGGTTTGCGAATGATGAACGTGCCGCTGCCGACGCTCTCGGCGTCCCAGAGTCCGGCCTTCGGCGTGGAGGTGTTTTCTGCCATAAGTATTCAGTTTATCCGATTGCGGAGCGTAAGCGGGCGTCGCGCAGCCGCTATGATGGGCGCTATGTGCTGCCTTGTTCTGGCTGTGCTGCTGGTCGGCCCGCGGTTGGGCCTGGTGTTGCTGTTTTTGTTCACAAATGCGATTTCGCGGGCGTTTCATCATGGAATGCTGCTGCCGCTGCTGGGGTTCGTGTTTTTGCCCTGGACGACGCTGGTTTACACCTGGCTGGTGAACAGCGGGCACGCGATTGATGGCGTCTACCTGGTGATTTTAATTGTTGCGGTGGTTGTCGACTTAGGGGCGCACGGCGGCGGGGCGCGGCATCGGCTGCAGCGGGGCGGGTCACGGTGAGGGCGGGCGCAAGGGGTTGGACGATCTGGGTGGCGGCCGCGGTTTGTGCGGCGCTGGTCGTTGTCGTGTTAATGCGCATGACGAGGACGGCATCGCCGGAACTGTATCCGGAAAAGCACCAGGACACGCACCCGCCGGGTGTTCCGGACTGGGTGCCGATCTACCCTGGCGCGAGAGCCGCGGTGGACGTGTCGAACCAGTTTCCCGAGCGCGAGGAGGGCAGCTTTCATTTCGCCACCGCGGCGGGCGTGGACAAGGTGGCGGCGTTTTATCGTTCGGCGCTGCCTTCGGCGGGATTGAAGTTGACCGGCGATGTGGCTGGGCAGGTGAATGAAGGGATGGGGCGAATTTTGACGGCGGGGGATGGAAAAGGGCGCTCGGTGACGCTGGCGATCGGCGAGCGGCAGACGACGGTCAGCTACGAGGCGCGGAAGTAGCGCGGCGGGTGCGAAGGAAGTAGACGGGGATGCCGAGCAGGACGATGATGAGGCCGGGCCAGGTGAAGTTGGGTTTGTAAATCAGGAGCAGAATTTCGACCAGCGTGCCGGCGGCGATGTAGAGCGCGGGGAGGACGGGGTAGCCCAAGGCGCGGTAGGGGCGTTCGAGATCGGGCTGGGTGCGGCGGAGACGGAAGAGGCCGGCGATGGTGAGGATGTAGAACAGCATCACGGCGAAGATGACGTAGTCGAGCAGGTCACTGTAGCGGCCGGAGAGCGTGAGCAGGCAGGCCCAGGCGCATTGCATGAGGAGCGAGGCGGTTGGGGTGTGGCGGACGGGGTCGAGCTTTCCGGCGCGTTCGAAAAAGAGGCCGTCGAGGGCCATGGCGTAGTAGACCCGGGCTCCCATGAGGACGAGGCCGTTGACGCAACCGCAGGTGGAGAGAACGATGGTGAGGGCGACGAGTTTCACGGCGATGGAGCCGAGCAGGAGGGAGGCGGCGGCGGTGGCCACACGGTCTTCCGGCGCGCCCTGGATGGCTTCGAGCGGCAGGGCGCGGAGGTAGACGACGTTCAGGGTGAGATAGAGGGACGTGACGATGGCGACGCCGAGGACGAGGGAAAGAGGAACGTTGCGGCGGGGGTTTTTCACTTCGCCGGCGGTGAAGGTGATGTTGTTCCAGGCGTCGGAGGAAAACAGGGCGCCGACGAGAGCGACGCCGACGACTCGGATGGTGGTCCAACCGAGCGAGGCGTTGCCCCAGAAGGCGTGCCAGCTTCCGAAATTTCGCGAGACGGCATGGGGGTTGGCGGCGAGGATGAGGCCGACGGCGGCGAGGCCGAGGACGCCGGAGAGTTTTGCAGCGGTGAACAGGTTCTGAGCGGCCGCACCGGTGCGGACGCCGCGGGTGTTGAGCCAGGTGAGGGAGACGAGCAGGGCGATGGCGACGAGGCGTTGGGTATCGAGGCGGATGAATTGCGTGCCGGGGAGATAGTGGCCGGCGGCGATCCAGGGAATGAAGACGCCGAGATACTTGGCGAAAGCGACGGCGACGGCGGCGATGGTGCCGGTCTGAATGACGAGGAAGAGGGTCCAGCCGTAAAGAAAGCCGCTGAGCGGGCCGAACTCTTCGCGGAGGTAGACGTACTGGCCGCCGGCGTGGGGCATGGCGGCGGCGAGTTCGCCGTAGCTCAGGGCGGCGGTCATGGTGATGGCGGCTGAGACGAGCCAGACGACGAGCAGGAGACCGGGGGAGCCGACCTGGCGCGCGATGTCGGAGGAGACGATGAAGATGCCGGAGCCGATCATCGTGCCGACGACGAGGGCGGTGGAGTCGAACAGGCCGAGCCCTTTGACGAGGCCGGTTTTTACGTCTTCAGTAGTTGAAGCCATTCTTCGGTCCTGGCGCGCACGGCGCGCGAAGTGAGTTCGTCGGGAATGAGATCGGAGATGACGGCGACGGAGTCCGCGCCGGCTACGATCGCCTGGAGAGCGTTGGCGCGAGTGATGCCGCCGATGGCGACGAGCGGCCGGGAAGTGATACTGCGGAGACGGGCAAATTCGGCGGTACCGACGACGGGATCGGGATTCTGTTTCGAGGCGGTGGGGAAGAGGGGACCGAGGGCGAGGTAGTTTACGGGATCGGACGCCGCGGCGCGGACCTGCGTTTCGTTGTGCGTGGAGAGACCGATGGTGGCGTTCGGGCCCAGGAGTTTGCGGGCGGCGGAGACGGGAAGATCGTCCTGGCCGAGGTGGAGAGCGGCGCCCGTGAGGCGGGCGATATCGGCGCGGTCGTTGACGACGAGGAGCGCGCCGGCGCTTTCACAGAGGGCGGCGAGGCGGAGGGCCATGGCGAAGTCATCGCGGGTGTAGGGGTCCTTGTGGCGGAGTTGGAGGAGGCGCGCGCCGGCGTCGAGGATGGCCTCGGCGAAAGGCTCGACCGGAAAGCCGCGCCCGGCGAGCAGTCCGGTGTCGACGAGCGGATACAAGCGTGGCAGGATCAATTCCGCTATGATACCGTCCCGGCGCGGGAGGAACGGCGACGGCGGGACGGTCAGGGGTTGGAGGGGCCGGGGCCGGAGAGGAGTTCCTCGCCGGAGCCGGCGCGAACGAGTGCGGCGCGAAGGGCGTCGAGGGTGATGGGCTTGCTGAGAAAATCATTCATTCCGGCCTCCAGACACTCCGAGCGCGTGTGTTCGAAGGCGGAAGCGGTGAGGGCGACGATCCAGGGTTGCTGGGCGGCGGGCAAGGAGGCGCGGATGCGCCGGGTTGCTTCGAGGCCGTCCATTTCGGGCATCTGCAGGTCCATGAGGACGACATCGGCGGGAGCGTCCAGGACGGAAGCGAGGGCAAGGAGTCCGTTCTCCGCGGTGGTGTAGGAATGGCCGAGCTTGGAAAGCAGATGGGCGGCGACCTTGCGGTTAATGGGGTTGTCCTCGGCGACGAGAACGCGTAGGGCCGAGGCGTTGAGAGGAGACGGAGGCGCGGCGGCTTGCTGTGGCGCCGGTTCGGCTGGGGCTTCCTCGGGCGGGGTGTCGAGCAGGACGAAGAAACGGAAGGTGGCGCCTCCGCCGGCTGTGTTGATAACGTCGATGCGGCCTCCCATGCGTTCGATCAGCCGCTTTGTGATGGCCAGGCCGAGACCGGTTCCGCCGTAGCGCCGGGTGGTGGAGCTGTCGATCTGGCTGAAGGACTGGAAGAGCCGGTCGCGGCGGTCTTCCGGGATTCCGATGCCGGTGTCGGCGACTTCCACTTCCAGACGCACCGGCGCCATCGGGTTAGCCCGGGAACTGGAGACCGAGACAGTGACGGAGCCATCGGCGGTGAACTTCACGGCGTTGCTGAGCAGGTTGAGAAGGATCTGGCCGAGGCGCGTTGGATCGCCCAAAAGCTTTTCCGGGGTGCCGGGTGCGATTTTCGACTCCAGGCGCAGGCCCTTGCGCTCGGCTTCGGGGCGGACAAGGCTCATCGCATCGGAGACGCAGCGGCGCGGGTCGAGCGGTTGGTGTTCGAGATCGATGCGGCGGGATTCGATCTTGGAGAAGTCGAGGATGTTGTTGATGATGGAGATGAGCGTGCGGGCGCCGTTGCGGATGGTTTCGGCGTATTCGCGCGCTTCGGCCTCGAGGTTGCAACCGAGCAGCAGGTCCGCGAGCGCCACGACGGCATTGATGGGCGTGCGAATCTCATGGCTCATGTTGGCGAGGAATTCGCTTTTTGCGGCGGCTGCGGCTTCGGCGGCGCGCATGGCGTGGGTCATCTGCGCGGTTCTTTCGGCCACCCTGAGTTCGAGTTCGGTGTTGCGGGAGCGCAGGGCGCGGGTGCGGTACAGGTAGCCCGCGCCAAGGCACGCGGCGGCGACGACGAGGCTGAGGACCAGGAACCAACCGGTCTGGTAGAACAGCGGGGGCACGCGGAAGATGAAGGCGCGTACGGGCGGGGTCCACGCGCCTGGGACACTTTCGGCTTCGACTTCGAAGCGATAGTCGCCGGGCGCCAGGTTGGCGTAGTGAGCGGTGCGGCGTTCTCCGGCGTAGACCCAGTCGGAATCGGCGCCGGTGAGCCGGTAGCGGAACTGGATGCCCGATGGATTGGCGAAATTCGGGACCGTATAGGTGATCTCGAATTCACCGTGCCCGGCTCGGAGTGTGGCGGCTGAGTCCGGCGGGAGGTTTTTTCCGTCGGCCACCACCTGTTCGAGCACGACGGGAGCGAGCGGTGGGAAGGGCGGGAGGTGGTCCACGTCGATGGATACCAGGCCCTTGACCGTGGGAAACCAGAGGCGGCCGTCGCGGGCGCGAATGCCTGCCATGGTGACCTCTCCGCTGCACTCCGGATTGCGAATGCCGTCCTGCCGGCCGAAGAGTTCATAGGAAGGCAGGGGATGGGCGGTGTCGGCGACGGCGTTGAGGTCGTGCCTGGGAATGCGGGCGATGCCGGAATCGGAGGTGAGCCAGAAGTCGCCGCGGCCGTCGTCGACGATCGCGTTGATCGAGTGCGTCCAGAGCCCGTTGCGCAGGCCGATGGAGGCGATGTGGCCGTCCTTGAGCCGCTGGAGGCCGCCGCTGCTCATGGCGAGCCAGAGGGCGCCATCCGTGTCTTCATACATCCCGCTGACGGTGTCGCCTTGCAGTCCGTCGGCCCTGCCGTAGTTCTCGAATTTGCCGCCGGCGAGGTGGGAAAGACCGCCGCGGCAGCCGATCCAGAGGCTTCCGTCGCGGGCGGCCAACAGAGAGGCCACGAGACCGGACGCCAAGCCGTCCTTGACCGTGAATTTTCGCACGGCGCCGTGGTCGTAGCGGGTGAGGCCGTCGAAGGAACCGAACCAGATTGCGCCGGACTTATCCTGTACGACAGAGGCGATGGGCCACTGCCCGGAGGAACCTGGGAGTTTGAAACTCTCGAACTTGTTGTTGACGATGCGGTAGACGTGCCCGTGGTCGCCGCCGGACCAAACCTCGCCGTCCCGATCCACCAGCAGGCTGATGGCGTTGACTTTGGAAGCATCGGCTGGGGACGGATACACTTTTACCTGCCCGTCGAGGAGGCGTCCGATTCCGCCCCTACCGTTTGAAAACCAGATGGCGCCGTCGGGGCTCTGCGCTATCGCCCAGACGAGAGGCGCGCGAAGACCTTCCGGTACCCCCCAGTTCCAGGCGCGCGGATCGGCGAGTTCGGCCACGCCGGCGTTCGATTCCCCGATCCACAGTTCTCCGTCGGTGGTCTCGAAAAGGGATGCCGCGTCATCGTCGGGGAGGCCGGCAGAGGCCCGGTATGGGGTGAACTTTCCGTCGTGCCAACGGCCGACGCCGGCGCCCTCGAAGATTAGCCAGAGATTGCCATCGCGGTCGAACAGCATCTGCCGGACCGGGTTCGAGGGCATGCCGGCCGACCGGACCAGTTCGAACCTGCCGTCGTGCAAGTGCACAACGTCGCCTTTGTGGGTTCCGAACCACACCGTTTGGTCCGGGCCGATGGCGAGTGTTTGAATGTCGGAGTCCGGAAGACCGTCGCGAGCGGTGAACCAGGTGGCGCGGTTGTCGGCAAAGCGGATGAGGCCGCGGTTGGAGGCGATCCAAAGGACGCCGTTCTTCTGGCGCGCGAGCGCTCGTAAAGCGGGTTCCGGCCCGACGCCGCTGAGACGCTTTGTTTCAAACGCTCCCGCGACATAATGCAGCAGGCCGTGATCGTCGGTGGCGATCCATAGTGTGCCATTGGGGTCCCGGATGAGGGCGTTCAGTTTGAGCGTCGGCAGACCGGCCGCTGCGCCGATCGTTTCAAACGAACCGCCGGAATAATGAAGAAGACCGCCTAAGGTAAGGGCCCAGAACCCGCCTCCTGGCTCGGCCGCCATGGCGCCGATTGTATTGTTCGAGATGCGGGGCGTGTTCTCTTCGTTGAAGAGGACGAAGCGCAGTCCGTCGAAGCGGGCCAGACCCTCTTCCGTGCCGAGCCAGATGTAGCCATCGTCGGTTTGGGTGATCGCGAAGACGGAATTTTGCGGTAAGCCGTTGTCCGTGGTCCAAACCAGTTGCCGGTATTGTGTGATCGCCTTGGACGGGTCGAGGGCGTAGGCCAGAATGGCACTGGCGCAGACGCACAGCAGGACGCGAAATGGCATGCGCGACGCCACTGATTAGTATAATCGGCGGATTTCACGCGGTCACTAGCTCTGAGGCTCCTTACGGCTACATTTCTTCTCTGCTGTGGGCCCTCTAAAAGGGCTGGCCCCGG
>JAKAJI010000554.1 GCA_021813825.1 Acidobacteriota bacterium
ACTTTGTCTTCTCCATGGCGAAGAAGGCGTCTTTGCTGTCTTCCGCGACGAGGGCGTCGGCGGCGCGAAACTTGCCTTGCACGTGATCCTGGTAAAACTCGTCCACTCGGGCGCGAAGGGCGGCTTCGACGGCTGGCGGGGCCTTATCAAAGAGATCGCTGTGTTCCTGGCCTGAGGCGAGGGCGGCGAGGAGGAGGAAGGGCAATGCGCGTACGATCATGGAATGCGTGCGGGAGGCCTTTCCGAGCCCGCTTATTCAGGATAGCATCGGGCCGTGAATGCGCCGTCCGGCTCTGCTTGCGAAGCGCCAGGCGAAATGCTATCCGTTGAAGTTCGCGGCTTCGGGAGGGCGTATATGGCGGAATTATCACGACGTGGACTTTTGGCGGCGGGTGTTGCCGTGGGCGCGGCGGCCTCCGGCACCGCTCAGGAAGGCGGACTGTCGGGGGCCAAACGCCCCGTTCTGATTTGCGCAGCGAACGGATTTCATTATCTGGATGCGGCCTACCAGGCGCTGAAGAACGGCGAAGATACGCTTGACGCCGCGTTGCGGGTGGTGCAGGGGCCTGAAGACGATCCTAACGACACGAGCGTCGGTCTGGGCGGCCTTCCGAACGAAGAGGGTGTTGTGGAGTTGGATTCCTGCTGTATGCACGGTCCGACACGACGAGCGGGCGCGGTGGGTGGCGTGCGCAATATCAAGAATGTCAGCAAGGTGGCCAAGGCGGTCATGGAGCACACCGGGCACGTGATGCTCGTGGGCGAGGGCGCCGAGCGGTTCGCCGTGGATGTAGGTTTCCCGCGGGAGAATCTGCTGACGGATCATTCACGGAAAATCTGGCTGCTCTGGAAAGAAACGCAGTCGAACCGGGACTGGTGGGGGCCCGGTGTGGGTGCACCCGGCTGGACCCCTCCGGACAAAGCGGGCCCGCGGGACAGTTCCGGCATGGTCCGTTACGATCGCCTCGAGGAGATGGCGGCGAGCCTGGGGATACCGCCCGAAATGCGCTGGGAGGCCATCACGAAGGTTCTTCATCCGCCAACGGGGACCATCCACTGCTCGGCTGTCAACGAGCGGGGCGAGATTTCCGGGGTGACGACCACCAGCGGACTGGCGTGGAAGATCCCGGGACGGGTGGGGGACTCGCCGATCATTGGCGCCGGCTGTTATACCGATCCGGATGTCGGATCTGCTGGGGCGACCGGTAGCGGCGAGGAGAACATCAAGGTGGCCGGCGCACACACGATCGTCGAGAACATGCGCCACGGCATGACCCCGGAGGAGGCCGGGATGGACGCGCTGCGCCGCATTGCCCGTTTTCACCGCAACAACATGGACGAACTTCGTTTTATCGGTATGACGTACTACGTGCTGCGCAAAGATGGAGCTTACGCGGGCGTGGCCTTGTGGAGCGGCCCGGCGGAGAAACCCCACCGGTTCGCCGTGCACGATGGGGAGAAACGGCTTGAGGTATGCAAGGCCCTCTATCAAGGCTCGGAAACCAACTGGCCGCCGATTCCGTCGCTGGGGAAGTGACCCCAAGCGAAAATGGCGGATGGAGGAGGACGCGCCCGGCTCAGACTTGCCGGCGTGGCATTGCATCAAGCAATATGAGGCTTCGGCATCTCATTGTTGCCGGCGTGTTGCTGTTGGCACTTGCAGCGAAACCGCTAAGCGCGTATTCGGTGTTGTCGCACGAGGCGATCATCGACACGCTATGGGAAAGCTCCATCAAGCCGATGTTGCTTGACCGGTTCCCCCAGGCGACGCCAGCGGACCTGATGCGCGCGCACGCCTATGTCTATGGCGGGTCGATCATCCAGGACGTCGGGTACTACCCTTTCGGAAGCAAGTTTTTCAGCAACCTGGCGCACTATACAAGAACGGGCGACTTTGTTTTAGCCATGCTGCGCGACTCGCGGACGCTGGAAGAGTACGCTTTCGCCCTAGGTGCGCTGGCGCATTATTCGGCAGATGTCTGGGGCCATCCGGTGGCGATCAACCGCGCGGTACCGATGTTGTATCCGAAGCTGGGCCGGAAGTTTGGCAAGGAGGTGACCTACGATCAAGCGCCGTTGGCGCACGTGCGTACCGAGTTCGCCTTCGACGTGATTCAAGTGGCCCACAATTACTACGCCCCGGAGGCCTACCATCAGTTCATCGGCTTCTCGGTCGCCGAGGATCTGATGAAGCGCGCCTTTCGGGATACCTATTGCATCGAACTTTCCGAGGCCTTCCCGAAGCTTGAAATGGCGATACGTACCTATCGGTGGAGTGTTCGAACGGTGATCCCGGAGATGACCCGTGTCGCCTGGAGCGAGAACGAAAAAGAAATCACTCATACGAAGCCGGGGATGACGAAGAAGAAGTTTCTATACAACCTGTCCAGGGCCAGCTTCGAGCAGGAGTGGGGCAAGGATTACCGCAAGCCCGGCGTCCGGGCCCGATTCATCGCGTTTTTGATCCGGCTGCTGCCGAAAGTTGGCGCTATTGAGAAGTTAAAAATTCCAGTGCCCACGCCTTCGGCTGAGCGCTTGTTCATGGCGAGCTTCAACGACACCGTCACACACACTCGCGCCGACCTGCGTGCTTTG